>JAJDOD010000046.1 GCA_022340315.1 Silicimonas sp.
GGTCTTGCCGCCGAAAAGGCCTCGCTCGTGCCGGATGTCATGATCGACAGATTGCCTTCCGCCGCCTTGACCGAACCGCCCGAGATCGGCGCGTCGAGGTAAAGTACGCCCGTTTCGGCGCAGCGCTTCCATCGCCTTCGCAAACTCAGGCGACACCGTTGCTCAGACGATCACGACGGCTCCTTCGGGAAGATTTCGAACAACGCCAGCTTCTCCAAAAAAGAACCGCTTCGGTCTGGGCAGCGTTCAGAACCACGACCACGACTGCATCGAGATCACCGGGCAGCGGGCCTGTCTCGCCAGCTTCGCGGCCGAACCGCCGAACCGCCTCGGCATTGAGGTCTGAGCCCCAGGTCCGAAGTCCCGCACGCAAGCACGAGGCGGCCATTCCGTAACCCATAGAGCCCAACCCGACGACCGCAACTTTGACTTCCTCAGGTATTTTCGGCTCCTCTCCTCAGCGTCGAGCGCTGCGTGTTGCATCCAGGCGTGTCGTGCGAACCCGAGAGTTTCGGCTTCAACGACCGCTTCCTCCAAAACCGGACACTCGCGAAATTAGAGGCGATGACCGCTGAGCGGGACACAACGGTCGTTTGTTCCATCGGCTTGGGCCAGTCACACCAGTCCGGAGCGGACGTTGACCGCTACATGGACCCGAGGTTCCCACCGTGAGGTTCGCAATGGGGTCATTTGTGCTATAATTCGAAAATGGACCCGGTGACCGGCATTTCGCCCGAAATCGTTGCATTGGCACGTTCCGGTGAGTGGGAAGCGGCCTTCGTAAAGATGTCTCATTTGGACGATACCGGGCAGATGACCGGCGGAGACGATTTGCGCAACTTTGCCGAGGCGGCATATATGACGGGCCGTGAGGACAAGTACTTTGACCTCATGGGCCGCGCATTCGATGCCTATTCGAATTCAGGCGCAGCTCTGCCGGCAGCGCGGACCGCATTCTGGACCGGCCTGACTTTGATGTTCCGGGGCGAGCATGGCCGGGGCGGCGGATGGCTGGCGCGTGCCGGCCACCTTGTTAAAGACGAGGGAAATGACTGCGCCGAGGCCGGATATCTACTCCTTCCAAGGGTAGAGATGAGCTTTGCCGCCGGAGACAACAACGCGGCTCTCGATATTGCTGCCAGTGCCCTCAAGGTCGGAGAGCGACACGACGACGAAGACCTTTCGGTTTTGGCACGGCACCTTGTCGGGCGCGCTTATCTGGCGCTCGGCGATATGCATCAAGGGCTATCGGCGTTGGACGAAACGATGGTCTCGATCACCGAGGGGCGGTCGTCGCCGATTGTGACCGGCTTGATCTATTGCAGCGTCATCGAAGCCTGCCAACGCTACCAGATCGTGCGCCGCGCCAGCGAATGGACAGAAGCGCTTTCTTCGTGGTGCAAGAAGCAGCCCGAATTGGTGGCGTTCACGGGGCGCTGCCTGATCCACAGGTCAGAGATACTGCTGTTCGATGGGCGCTGGAGCGAAGCCGCGGTCGAAGCGGACGCAGCGATCCGGCGTCTGGCCGAGGGGCCTTCGACGCATCACGCCGGACCAGCGCACTACCAGCAGGGAGAACTCCATCGGTTGCGAGGCGAATACGAGGCGGCTGACGAAAGTTTTCAAGCAGCCAGTTCCCTCGGCTTCGATCCGCAACCCGGGTTGGCATTGATGCGCCTTAAGCAGGGTGCTGGCCGATCCGCCTCTGCGGCGATACGGCGGGCCCTGGCAGCCGCCGATGGCCAGACCAAGCGAATGCGACTGCTGGGCGCGGCGTTCGAGATTGCGCTGGCGATTGGAGACCGCGAGGAAGCGCGCGCATTTTGCGACGAGACGCGGGCGATCGGCGAGGCGCATCCATCGGATGCGATAGCCGCGTCCCTTGCTGAAATGCGCGGTGATCTGGCGGCAGCGGACAAGGATTTTGAAGATGCTGTGAACCTCTACAGCAAGTCTGCCCGCCTTTGGCGCGAATTGGCGTGCCCGTATCGACTGGCGCGCGTGAGGCTTCGAGCCGCCCGAACTTCCGCCGCGCTCGGCGACGTCGAGGGGGCCCTGGCAGAGGCACGCGCTGCCAGCCAGGCATTTGCGTCATTGGGTGCCGGGCCGGGACAGCAGGACGCAGAGTTGTTTATTCGGAAGCACACTCAAGGCGACAAGGCGATCTTGACTCGTCGTCAGATCGAAGTCCTAAGGTTGGTTGCCCGAGGTTTGACCAACCGCGAGATCGCTGAATGTCTGGGTCTGAGCGATCGCACGGTTGATCGACACGTCAGCGATATTCTGAACCGTATCGACGCCCCGACCCGGGCGGCCGCAGCGGCCTTCGCGGTCGGCTCCGGGCTTGTCGCCGATCCGGGTGGGTAATTCTACCCAGAACCCTTTTTTCGAATTCTGGGCAGACCTGCGGAAGCCCGGCGATCCAAGGACTGCTAGCCATTCCTTCGTGCTTCAAGCCGAAGGAGAAGACGAAATGACGGAAACGACGAAAACGGCACGGCTCTGGCTTGCAACCGGTGCGGCGCTCTTGTCGGCGGCGCTGGTTTTTCATGGCCCGCCCGATCCCGATCTCACCGTGCAACTGCAGCACGTCGCTGACGGCAGTCACCGCTGGGCGATTGTTCATTGGACTGCCGCAATCTCGCTTTTCCTGATATCCGGCTCTGCGTTTCTCGTCCTGCTCGGTCGGGCCGCGGGCGAAAGGGTGCCGGGTCACTCAGGTGCATGGATGGTCATGGCCCTGGGGGCGCTGACGACCTTCACGACCGCCGTGACCGAGGCGGCTGTCGTATCTGAAGCCGCGCACTCCGGTGACCAGTCGGCATTCGATACCTGGTGGGCGTTCTCCGGCGGAATGGCGAACGGGTTCTTCGCGCTTGCCATCGCGACCGGGTTCATTGGCCTGGCGGCCTTGCGCTCGGAAGACCGGGAGTTGCCGGCCTGGGCTGCCGCCCTTGGCGCTGCGGCAGGGTTCTTGTCGGCATTTGGCTGGTCTCTTGGCGAGCACATGGGCGTCTGGATAGGCGGTCCGATCTGGCTGATTTCCACGCTTTTGATGTGCTTGTGGTTGGTCTGGTTTGGACTGGCCGGCCTTGCCGCAAAAGGGCGCGCCACCCACGCAACGGCTTGAGGCCTTAATCCGGAGATGAACCTATGACACTTCAAACCGCACAAATCGAAACCGCGATCCACGACATCCACGATTTCTTCACCGATTGGGTCGGCGGTCGCTGCCCAGGCGATGCAGAGACATTCAAGAAGAATGCTCTTGACCGGATATCTGACAATCTCGTCGCGATCTTCCCGGCCGGACGCCGTTTCGGGAAAGACGACTTCAAAGGGTACATGTCGTCGATCTACGGCTCGAACCCCGAGTTCCGGATCAGGATTAGCGACATCCGGATCAATCACGTGAGCGATACGATGGCCGTGGTCAATTATCAGGAATGGCAAAAGGCAGCCAAGGATTCCGACCGGCCGAACAATGGACGTATCACCACGATGGTGTTGGGCGAGAAAGCTCCCGGTAGCATCGAGATACTCCAGGTGCACGAAACATGGCTGCCTGAGGAGGTAGTTGCGGCCGGCGACTTCGAGTTTTAGGGCTGCCGCAACGTTGAACCCGGCCACTTCGCCAGAAGCGGAGTGGTCGTGCTTTTGTTTGATTTGTTTACAATTTCGGGATTGAGCAGCGATCCGCTTCGAGTCGATTCTGTGGAAAAACAACGTGTTGCGGGCGCAGAAAGTAGCGGCGGGAGGTGTCAGACGGATTCGAACGTGTCTCCAAAGGGACAGAATGACCGTCCTTATGCCGCACCAAGTCGACGCCATTCGGCGAGAGCGGCGTCGCGGTTCAGCTTGAAGAGCTTTCGGGAAGAGAGGCTGCGCTCGTGGTTGAAATGGTTCGTGATGGAAGCATGGACGGAGGCAAACATTTGTAAACTTCGTATCCGCCGGAACCGTTGCATCGCCCGCTCGCGTCGTCGGAATGGCAGGTGTGAATTCTCCGCCCTCTTGTTCAACTACCGTCCGGTTTCCTGGCGGTCTGCCGCATCGAGATCCTTCAGGGCCGCCCCGTACGAGCGCAACTTGTCCGTTACGAAGCGCTCTGCCCGGCCGTGCTTCTTCATTGCTTTCTTGAGGAACTTCAGCGCCGCCTTCTTGTCCCGTGTCTTCGTCACGAAGCTTTCCAGTACCTCGCCCTCGTGATCCACGGCCCGCCAAAGGTAGCGCATCTCCCCGTTGATCTTCACGAACATCTCGTCGAGATGCCATCTCCACTGGCTCGAGCGCATCCCCTCGATCCGGCGCTTGCGGATCTCTGAGGCAAACCTGGGTCCAAATCTTTGCCACCAGAACCGGACCGTCCCATGGCTGATGTCGATGCCCCGTTCATGGAGCAGATCCTCGACATTGCGAAGCGAAAGCGGGAACCGAATGTACATCAATACCGCCAGGCGAATGATCTCCGGGCTGCTGTGAAAGCCCTTGAACGGGTCAGGTTTGGTCAAGTTCCGACGCTACGAGGTCGCCCCGCCCGCCTCAACCGGAGTCCTTCTGACACTGCCTTGCTCATAGTGGAGATCGTCTCCACCAACATTCCCTTTCCACCAAGGCGGGATTTGGAGGTGCGGGAGGTGCCGCCGATAGCGTTTCGCCCGCGACTTAGAACCATTCCAAACCATTGACTTCGACCGCCCCGAACCTCATATTTCGCAGGCATTCCAAAGGACACATCATGTTCATCCAGACCGAAGCCACGCCCAACCCCGCGACGCTGAAATTCCTTCCCGGACAAAGTGTTCTGGGCGCCGGAACCGCTGACTTTCCGTCAGCCGACACCGCGGCCAAGTCCCCATTGGCACAGCGAATTTTCGCGGTGACCGGCGTTACCGGCGTATTCCTCGGCGGCGATTTCGTGACCGTCACCAAGGACGATGCGTCCGAATGGGACGTGGTCAAGGCCCCGATTCTTGGCGCGATCATGGAGCATTTCCAGTCCGGCCAACCGGTTATGGAGGGCGACGGCCCCGCCGCTTCCGGCCACGCCGAGCATGACGGCGAAGACGGCGATATCGTGAACCAGATCAAGGAGTTGCTGGATACCCGCGTGCGTCCCGCCGTGGCTCAGGACGGCGGCGACATCGTGTTCCACGGCTTCGATCGCGGCATCGTCTACCTGCACATGCAGGGCGCCTGCGCGGGATGCCCGTCCTCGACCCTGACGCTGAAAATGGGCATCGAGAACCTGCTCCGGCACTATATCCCCGAAGTGGTCGAGGTTCGCCCGGTTGCGGCATAACCGCCTGATTTAATGGCACGATCCGGCCCAACTATCCTGGCTTTCGACACATCGGCCGCGCACTGCGCGGCCGCTTTGCTGATGGACGGCAGGATCGTCGCCGAGCGCCACGAGGAGATGAAGAAGGGGCAGGCCGAGCGGCTCTTTCCCATGCTCGACGAGACCCTGGCAAGCGGCGGCCTCACTTACGCCGATCTCGATGCTATCGCCGTGGGCGTCGGACCCGGCAACTTCACCGGCATCCGCATTGCCGTCAGTGGCGCCCGCGGTCTTTCGGTCGCGCTGGGCATCCCGGCGATCGGAGTTTCCTCATTTGAAATCATGGCGTTCAGGGCGCCCGAGGGCGATATGCTGGTTGCGCTCGAAGCGCCTCGGGATCAGGCCTATGTCCAGCTTTTCCATGAGGGGAAACCGACCGGAAGCCCCCGACTGATCGACCCTGCATCCCCGCCATCCGACCTGGGCATATCCGCCGCAACGCTGATCCTGGGTCAGAGCGCTGAACAGATTGCCGACCGGTTCGGAGCGGGTTTCCGGGAAACGCGTCCGGAGAGCCCGGCTCATGATGTTGCGCACATAGCGGCAGTCAAAGCCCACACCCGGCCCGGCATGCCCACGCCTCTCTATGTGCGTCCGCCGGATGCGGCCCCCGCCTCGGATCCGCCCCCCGTCATCCTGCCATGACGCCCGAGTTTCTCGCCCGCCTCCATGCCCGCGCGATGCAACATCAGGCGCCCTGGGTTGCCAATGATTTCAAGGACCTGCTTGCCCAGGAAAGCACGTTCCTTGTGCACCCACCCGTCGCGGCGTCAGGGGCGGCGCAACAACTCAAAGGCTTCGCGCTCGGCCGCATTGTCCTCGACGAGGCCGAGCTTCTGACGCTTGCAACCGACCCCGACGTCAGGCGACAGGGCGTCGGCCGCGCCTGCCTCGCCGCCTTCGAGGCCGGGGCCGCCCGCCGGGGCGCTGCCCGGGCCTTCCTGGAGGTGGCGGTCACGAATGCGCCCGCGATAGCGCTCTATCGGTCGGCTGGTTGGCGAGAAAACGGTCGCCGCAAGGACTACTACAAGGTGGCAGATGCCCGGATCGACGCCGTCCTGATGACCAAGCCGCTGAACCCTGCTTAACCCAGCGTCAAATGTGGGAAATCCGTGCGTTGGCCCAAGACTCCTATTGACCCTTTCCGGCGTTCACGGCCTTAATCAACGCCATCAAGGGCACCGGGGGGCTTGGCCCGACAATGGTGCCCGGTTCTTTACCAACTGGGAGACGAAGATGTCCTTTATCAAAACCGCGCTTGGCAGCGCTGCCGCGCTTGCCGTGTTGGCAGGCGCCGCTCTGGCCGAGCCTGCGCTGATGTACGATCTCGGCGGCAAGTTCGACAAGTCCTTCAACGAGGCGGCCTATAACGGCGCGCAGCGTTGGGCGGAAGAAACCGGCGAAAGCTACCAGGAAATCGAGGTCACGGCGGAGGCGCAGCGCGTCCAGTTCGCCACCCGCCTCGCCGAAGCAGGCTACAACCCGATCGTCGTGCTGGGCTTCCAGAACGCGGCCACAGTGGAAGAGGTCGCGCCCAAGTACCCCGACACCAAGTTCGCGATCATCGACGTAAGCTGGCTCGATATTCCGAACCTGCAGCAGATCAGCTTTGCCGAGCACGAAGGCTCCTATCTCGTCGGGATGCTGGCGGCGATGGCGTCCAAGAGCGGCACGGTCGGTTTCATCGGCGGCATGGACGTGCCGCTCATCCGGCACTTCGCCTGCGGTTACGCGCAAGGCGCGAAGGCGGTGAATCCGGATATCAATGTCGTGGCCAACATGACCGGCACCACGCCGGCGGCCTGGAACGACCCGGTGAAGGGTGGTGAACTGACCAAGGGCCAGATCAGCCAGGGCGCAGACGTGGTCTATGCAGCCGCAGGCGGCACAGGTGTAGGCGTTCTGCAGGCCGCTGCTGACGGCAATATCCTGTCGATCGGAGTGGACTCGAACCAGAACTACCTGCATCCCGGCAAGGTCCTGACCTCGATGCTGAAGCGGGTCGATAACGCGGTTTACGACGTCTTCAAGAACGGCGTCGATGGGTTCGAGCCTGGAGTGATGACGATGGGTCTCGACAATGACGGTGTCGGTTACGCCCTGGACGAGTACAACGAAGCGCTCATTACCGACGAAATGAAGGCTGCCGTCGATGACGCCAAGGCGAAGATCATCGCCGGTGACATCGAGGTTGTGTCCTACTACGCCAACGACAGCTGCCCCGCGCTCGACTTCTGATGCCGGAGGCCAAGACAACCGGCGGGGCGGCATCTGCCGCCCCTGCCATCGAACTCAGGGGCATCTCCAAGGCCTTCGGCCCCGTCCAGGCCAACAAGGACATCTCGATCCGCGTCATGCCGGGCACGATCCACGGCATCATCGGCGAGAACGGCGCGGGCAAATCCACGCTGATGTCCATCCTCTACGGGTTCTACAAGGCGGACGCGGGCGAGATCTTCATCCAGGGCAACCGCACCGAGATCCCCGACAGCCAGGCCGCCATCGCCGCCGGCATCGGCATGGTGTTCCAGCACTTCAAACTGGTCGAGAATTTCACCGTCCTCGAAAACGTCGTCCTCGGGGCCGAGGAGGGCGCGCGCCTTACCCCCTCGCTCGCCAAGGCGCGGCAATTGCTGACGGAACTGGCCAAGGAATACGAGCTTAACGTCGATCCCGACGCCACCATCGACGAGCTATCGGTCGGCCACCAGCAGCGCGTCGAGATCCTGAAGGCGCTCTACCGCAAGGCCGACATCCTCATCCTCGACGAGCCGACCGGCGTGCTGACGCCATCCGAGGCCGACCACCTCTTCCGCATCCTGAAAGGGCTCCGCGACGAGGGCAAGACGATCATCCTCATCACCCACAAGCTGCGCGAGATCATGGAGGTCACCGACACCGTCAGCGTCATGCGGCGCGGCGAGATGACGGCGACCGTGAAGACGGCCGACACCAGCCCGGCGGAACTGGCCGAACTCATGGTCGGGCGCAAGGTACTTTTGCGCGTTGACAAGGTGCCGGCAACTCCCGGCGAGAAAGTGCTCGATATCACCGATCTCGGGGTGATCGACGAGGACGGTGTCGAACGGCTGAAGAAAATCAGTCTCAACGTCCGCGCAGGCGAAATCCTGGGCATCGCCGGGGTCGCGGGCAACGGCCAGTCCGAGCTGCTCGAAGTGCTGGGCGGCTATCGCCATGCTACCGGCAGCATTCGCCTCAACGGCGAGGAGATTGACCTGACAGGCCGCGCTTCCGACGGCCAGACCCGCCGTGCGAAGGGCATTTCCCATGTGCCCGAGGATCGCCACAAGGAAGGGCTGATCCTCGACTTCTTCGCCTGGGAAAACATGATCTTCGGCTACCACCACGCGCCGGAATACCAGAAGAACGCGCGGTTCATGGACAACGACGCGATCCGGGCCGAAACCGAAGCCAAGATGGCGCGCTTCGACGTGCGCCCGCCGCTGCCGGGACTGGCCGCCAAGAGTTTCTCCGGCGGGAACCAGCAGAAAATCGTGCTCGCCCGCGAGATCGAGCGAGACCCTGACCTCCTGCTTGTCGGTCAGCCGACACGCGGTGTCGATATCGGCGCGATCGAGTTCATCCACCAGCAGATCGTCGCACTGCGCGACAAGGGCAAAGCGATCCTGCTGGTCTCGGTCGAGCTTGACGAGATCCTTTCGCTCGCCGACCGCATCGCGGTGATGTTCGACGGCCGCATCATGGGCGAACGGCTGCCCGCCGAGACCAACGAAGCCGAACTTGGCCTTCTGATGGCGGGCGTCACCGAAACGGCGAGCGCGGCATGACCCCATTATCGGCCTTCAAATATCCTGGGGGTGCGGGGGCAAAGCCCCCGCAGCGCGACGCCGGCAGGCGGCGCAATCCAATGGGAGATAGCGCAGCATGGACGTAATCCCCAAGTGGGCCGACGCGATCCTGATCCCGCTGATCTCGATCCTGCTCGCCTTCATCATCTCGGCTCTCGTGATCCTCGCCATCGGCGAAGACCCGGTGCGCGCGCTGCAACTGATGGTGCAGGGCACCTTCGGCAACTCCGCCGGCATCGGCTTCATGCTCTTCTACGCCACCAACTTCATCTTCACCGGGCTTGCCGTCGCCATCGCCTTCCACGCGCGCCTCTTCAACATCGGCGGCGAAGGCCAGGCGACTCTCGGCGGTCTCGGCGTCGCGCTCGTCTGTCTCTCGCTCCCCTGGCCGCACTGGACGCTCGCGCTGCCCGCCGCGCTGATCGGCGGCGCGCTGTTCGGCGCGTTCTGGGCGCTGATCCCGGCCTATCTTCAGGCAAAACGCGGCAGCCATATCGTCATCACCACGATCATGTTCAATTTCATCGCCTCGGCGGTGATGGTCTATCTGCTGGTCGAGGTGCTGAAACCGGCAGGCTCGATGGACCCCGCTTCGCCGCGCTTCCCCGAAGGCGCGCACCTGCCGCGCATGTCCGATATCCTCGGTGCTGTCGGCATTCCTTTCTCAGACGCCGCACCGGTCAACGTCAGCTTCTTCGTCGCACTCCTCGCCTGCTACCTGTTCTGGCTCCTGGTCTGGCGCACCCGGCTGGGCTACGAGATCCGCGCCTATGGCCAAAGCGAAAGCGCCGCGCGCTACGCCGGTATCTCGCCGACCCGGATCATCCTCATCACCATGCTCATCTCAGGCGCGCTGGCGGGGGCAATGGCAATCAACAACGTCATGGCCGCCGAAAGGCTGGTACTGAACTCGGTCGAGGGCGCGGGCTTCATCGGCATCGCGGTGGCGCTGATGGGCCGGTCGCACCCCTTCGGCGTGCTCCTCGCCTCGCTGCTCTTCGGCTTCCTCGTCCAGGGCGGAGCCGAGATCGACTTCTGGACCAACATCCCTCGAGAACTCATCGTCGTGATCCAGGCGCTGGTGATCCTCTTCACCGGCGCGCTCGACAACATGGTCCGGATGCCGCTGGCCAAGGTGTTCCTGATGCTGCGCAAGCGGGAGGGCTGAGACATGGATGCACTGACATACCTGCCGGGCTTCATCGCCGCCTACACGATCCTCCTCGTCGCGGCCTCCTCGCCGGGGCCGGCCGTCGCTATGCTGCTCGGCATTTCGATGCATCAGGGACGGTCACCCGCGCTGGTCGCCTGCCTCGGGATCGCCACCGGAAGCGCCACGATCAACATCGCCACTCTCGTCGGCGTCGGGCTGCTGCTCAGCCAGGCCGCCTGGGCCATGATGGTGTTGCGCATGATCGGCGCGGCATATCTCCTTTACCTCGCCTGGGGCGCCTTCCGGAAAGCCGCCAACCCACCGGAACTCAGATCCGCCATTCCTACCCTCCAGAACCGTGCCAGGCTGTTCTGGGCCGGATACCTGATGCAGGTGGCGAATCCCAAGGCCATCGTCTTCTGGCTCGCCATTGCGTCTGTCGGTGCCACCCAAGGAGGAGGCCCCGGTATCATCCTGACCTTCGTTCTGGGCGCTTGGCTGATCTCGTTTCTCTGCCACGGAGCCTGGGGCATCTTCCTTTCGGCACGTCCCATCCGCGCCGCCTACGTCCGCGCCCGCCGTTGGATCGAAGGCGCGCTTGGCATCTTCTTCGCCTTCGCCGCGTTCAAACTGGCCACGTCGAGGAGCTGACCTATGGAATTCCTCACCCTGCTTCAGGTCCTCGATAGCTCGGTTCGTCTCGCCACGCCGCTCCTCTTCGCCTGTCTCGCCGGGCTCTTCTCCGAACGCGCGGGCATTTTCGATATCGGGCTCGAAGGCAAGATGCTCGCCGCCGCCTTCTTCTCGGCCGCCTTCGCCGCGGTCAGCGGGTCGGTCTGGATCGGTCTTCTCGCGGGTATCGGCGCGTCGATGGTGCTCAGCCTGATCCACGGGCTGGCCTCGATCACCTTCCGTGGCAACCAGCTGATCTCGGGTGTCGCGATCAACTTCCTCGCCTCCGGCCTGACGGTTCTGATCGCGCAGGACTGGTTCCAGCAGGGCGGGCGCACGCCGTCGCTTTCCGGTGGCGCAAGGTTCAACGAGATCACCCTGCCTTTTGCCGACACGCTTCGCGATGTGGCCTATTTGGGTCCGATCTATTCCGATCTGATCTCGGGCCATACCGCGCTTGTCTATGTCGCCTTCCTGACGGTGCCGCTGACCTGGTACGTGCTCTTCCGCACCCGGTTCGGGCTGAGGCTCCGCGCCGTGGGCGAGAACCCGGCGGCGGTCGACACCGCCGGCATTTCGGTCATACGTCTCCGCTTTACAGCGGTCCTGATCTGCGGCGTGCTTTGCGGTCTCGCGGGTGCCTATCTGGCAACCGGACTTCAGGCAGGCTTCGTGCGCGAGATGTCGTCGGGACGGGGATATATCGCCCTCGCCGCGCTCATCTTCGCCAAGTGGCGTCCCTGGTACGCGCTCTGGGCCTGCCTTCTGTTCGGGTTCCTCCAGGCGCTCTCGCTAAGGCCTGACGCGGTGACGGCGCTTGTGCAAGTCAGGGTTCCGGGCCAGTTCCTCGACGCGCTGCCCTACATCCTGACCGTGGTGATCCTGGCCGGGTTCGTGGGCAAGGCAACACCGCCGCGCGCGGGTGGCGAGCCCTACGTCAAGGAACGCTAGGCGCTCAGGTCCACCACTCGTCGATCGTGGCGATGTCATCGTCCGACCATCCGAAGTGATGTGCCAGTTCGTGAACCATCACATGCGCCACCAGATCGGCCAGCGCCACGTCTCCCCGCGCTACCCATTCGTCCAGGATCGCGCGACGAAACAGCCAGATCATGTCCGGTCGCTCCGCCTGGTCCGACACCGACTTCAGCGTAAGCGGCACCCCATCATATAGCCCGCTCAGTTCGAAGGCGCTCTCGATTTCCATCTCGTCCAGCATCTCGTCGCTGGCAAACTCCTCGACCTGAAGAACGACCTCGCGCGCATGTTCCCGGAATGCCTCCGGCAGCGCTTCCAGCGCCGCAAGTGCCAGCCGTTCGATTTCGGCGGCATCCGGGGCCGCCCTGTCGCTCCATTCCATGCCCGATGATATGGACAATTCTACCCCGTTGTGAAAGAGCCTCGCCCCATGACAGTCACCCGTTTCGCCCCTTCGCCCACCGGCTATATCCACATCGGCAACCTCCGCACCGCGCTCTTCAACTGGCTGATCGCGCGCAAGGCGGGAGGCACCTTCATCCTGCGCATCGACGACACCGATCCCGAGCGCTCGAAGGAAGAATATGTCGATGCGCTCAAGCAGGACCTCGAATGGCTCGGCCTGACATGGGACCGGGTGGAGCGGCAGTCGCTGCGGCTGGACCGTTATGCCGAGGCGTCAGACGAGTTGCGCGAGAAGGGCCGGTTCTACGAGGCGTGGGAAACGCCGACCGAGCTGGACCTGAAGCGCAAGAAGCAACTGAACATGGGGCGTCCTCCGGTCTATGACCGCGCCGCCCTGGCGCTGAGTGACGAACAGAAGTCGGCCATGAAGGCCGAGCGCGGGGCCGGGGTCTGGCGCTTCAAGCTGAACCACGAGCGGATCGAATGGGTCGATGGCATCCTGGGCGACATCTCCATCGACGCCGCAAGTGTCTCGGACCCGGTGCTGATCCGCCAGGACGGGCAGGTGCTCTACACGCTCGCCTCCGTCGTCGACGACACCGACATGGGCGTGACCCATATCGTGCGCGGCTCGGATCACGTGACGAACACGGGCACGCAGATCCAGATCATGGAGGCGCTCGGGTTTTCCGCTCCCGCCTTCGCTCACCACTCGTTGCTGACCGGCCCGCAGGGCGAGGCGCTGTCGAAACGTCTCGGAACGCTCGCCTTGCGCGACATGCGCGAGGCGGGGATCGAACCGATGGCGATCCTGTCGCTGATGGCGCGGCTCGGGTCTTCCGATCCGGTCGAGTTGCGCGCGACGCACCAGGAACTGATCGACGGTTTCGACATCTCGAAATTCGGCTCCGCGCCCACCAAGTTCGACGTCGAGGACCTGAAGCCGCTCACCGCGCGTGTCGTGCAGACCCTGTCCGTCGAGGACGTGGCGCTGGTGCTCGACACCGCCGGCCTTCCCGCCGACGCGCAAGCCGCCTACTGGTCCGCGGTCCGCGGCAATACGCCAACGCGCGCCGAAGCCGCCGACTGGTGGCCGGTTTTCCGGGGTGAGGTCACGCCCGTCATTGCAGACGAGGACCGCGACTTCGTTGCCGAGGCCTTCGCGCTGCTGGGCGAACCGCCCTATGCCGCCGAGACCTGGAGCACCTGGACCAACGCCGTGAAAGAGGCGACGGGCCGCAAGGGCAAGCAACTCTTCATGCCTCTTCGCCTCGCCGTCACCGGTCAGCCGCGCGGCCCGGAGATGGCCGAGGTGATGCCGCTTCTTTCGAAGAAGCCCGGCACCTGAACTTCATCGGTCCAGAAATATCCCGGGGGTGCGGGGGCAGAGCCCCCGCGGAGCGACGGCGAAGCCGGCGCAAAACCGGTTGCAGTGGTTGCGCTGCCACGCCATTGTCCCGTCGCCCGAGGGAACGACAGAGATGAAATCGCACATCCTCACCATCACCCTGAACCCGACCGTCGACTATTGCACGACGTCGGACAGGATCGAGCCCAACGTGAAGTTGCGCTGCACCGAGCCACAGATCGACCCGGGCGGCGGCGGCATCAACGTGGCCCGCGCGGTGCGTCTGCTCGGCGGCCAGGCGACCGCGCTGGTGGCGATCGGCGCGGGAACCGGCGCGCATCTGTTGCAGCTCCTCGCACTTGAGGGCGTGCCCACGGTCGCCTTCCAGGGCCCCGGCGAAACCCGCCAGTCCATGTCGGTGATCGACAGCTCGACCGGCCAGCAATACCGCTTCGTGATGCCCGGCCCGGTCTGGGAGGAACACGACGTGCCGCGCGCGCTCAACTCGGTCGACCAGGCGACGACCGGCGACACGCTCGTGGTGCTCTCCGGCAGCCAGCCGCCGGGGGTGGCCAAGGACTTTCCCTCGATCATGGCGGATCACGTGGCGGGCCGCGGCTCGCGGCTGATCGTCGACACGTCCGGCCCTGCACTCTTCCACCTGGCCGAGCAACGGCGCGATTCTCTCTATGTGCTGCGCATGAATGACGAGGAGGGCGAGGAACTCGCGGGCCGCCCGCTTCCCACCCGTGCCGATACCGCCGGGTTTGCCAGAAGCCTGATCGACAAGGGCGTGGCGCGTATCGTCATCGTGGCGCGGGGTGCAGATGGCTCGGTCATGGCGACCGGCGACGGGGCCTGGCATGCCGTTTGTCCGCCCGCGCCGATTGTCTCGAAAGTCGGGGCCGGTGACAGCTTCGTTGGCGCCTTCACGCTTGGTCTTTCACGCGAAGACCCTGTCGAGGAATGCCTCCGATCCGGTGTGGCCGCGGCGAGTGCCGCGACGATGACCGAGGCGACGCGGCTCTGTGACCCGGACCTGACTGCAAAGGCGCGGCGGGACTGCGTTGTGACGCAACTCTAGCTCTTCAGGCGGTAGCCGGTGCGGAACATCCACCAGACCACCGCGAGGCAGGCACCGGTGAAGAAGACGATTGCCGCGAGGCTCGCGGCGATCGGCACATCCGCCATGCCGAAGAATGCCCAGCGAAATCCCGAGACGAGGTAAAGCACCGGGTTGAACATCGACACCGTCTGCCAGAAGGGCGGCAGCATCGTCACCGAGTAGAACGACCCGCCAAGGAAAACGAGCGGGGTGACGACGAGGAGCGGCACCAAGTTCAGCTGCTCGAAGCTGCGCGCCCAGATCCCCAGGATAAAGCCGAGCAGCGCGAAACTGACTGCCGTCAGGACAAGGAAGCCGATCATCCAGACCGGGTGCTGGATCGTGATATCGACGAAGAAGAACGAGGTGCCAAGGATGATGCAGCCGATCATCAACGATTTTGTCGCGGCCGCGCCGACATAGCCCAGAACAATCTCGAACGCGCTGAGCGGTGCCGAGAGAACCTCGAAGATCGTGCCGATGAACTTCGGAAAGTAGATCCCGAACCCCGCGTTCTGGATCGACTGCTGCAAGACCGTCAGCATGATCAGGCCGGGCACGATGAAGGCGCCATAGGACACCCCCTCGACCTCCTCGATACGGCTGCCGATGGCCGCGCCGAAGACCACGAAATATAGCGATGTCGACAAGACCGGCGACACGATCGACTGAACGATCGAGCGGAAGAAACGTGCCATCTCGAACCGCCATATCGCCACGATACCATTCCAGTTCACGGCCCCTCTCCTTCCTGAACGAGATCGACGAAGATATCCTCGAGCGAGCTTTCGCGGGTCTGAAGGTCGATCAGCGCCATTCCTTCTGCCTGAAGCGCCGAGAGAAGCCGGGTAATCCCGGTCCGCTCTTCGCCCGCCTTGTAGCCATAGACCAGCCGCCGACCGTCGCCGCTCAGTGTCAGGTCGTATTCGGCCAGCCTGTCCGGCAGGGTTTCGACGGGATGATGCAACTCGACGGTCAACTCCTTGCGGCCAAGCCGCCGCATAAGGTCGGCCTTTTCCTCGACCAGCAGCAACTCGCCCGAACGGATCACTCCGATGCGGTCGGCGATCATCTCGGCTTCTTCGATGTAATGCGTGGTCAGGATGATCGTGACGCCTTCGCCACGCAGCCGCTCGATCAGCCGCCACATGTCGCGGCGCAGTTCCACGTCCACGCCCGCCGTCGGCTCGTCAAGAAACAACACACGAGGCTCATGCGCCAGCGCCTTGGCGATCAGCACCCGCCGGCGCATGCCTCCCGACAATTCCGCGGTGCGCGCGTTGCGCTTGTCGTAAAGCGACAGGTCGTGCAGCACCTCGTCGATGAACGCCGGGTTTGCCGACTTTCCGAACAATCCGCGCGAGAAACGCACGGTGTTGCCGACAATCTCGAACGGTTCCAGCCGGATCTCCTGCGGCACCAGGCCGATCAGGCTCCGCGCCGCACGCCAGTCTTCGATCACGTCATGCCCGCCCACGCGCACACGCCCCGAGGTCGGGTTCGAGATCCCGCAGATGGTCGAGATCAGCGTGGTCTTGCCTGCACCGTTGGGGCCGAGCAGCGCCAGGATCTCGCCCTCCTGGATGTCGAGCGAGACGTCTTTCAGCGCGGTGAAGCCGCCGTCATAGGTTTTGGTCAGGTTCTCGACCTGAACGATAGCTGCCATGTCCTGCATCCTTTGACGCCGCTCAATAGCGGCATGTAGGCTGGTGGGAAACCATGACGATGCACATACCGGTCATTCGTTTTTGCACATCGGCTGGGCGATTGATCTGCATCATGCAAGATCGCCTTGTTTGGAGCGATGCTGTGCGCGTAGCGACTCAGGAGGTCAAGATGTTCAAGAAGATCGTCGTCGGCATTGACGGGTCCGATCATTCCGAAACAGCGCTGAAACTGGCATGCGACCTTGCCGGCAAGTATGGCGCGGAGTTGCACCTCGTTCACGCACCGCAGCCCGAGACGGTTGCTTTCGCGCTGGGCGCCATGCCCGGCTACGCGGTGCTCGATACCTTGCCGTCGCCCGAGGACGTCGAGAAGGCTGCCAACCAGCTCATGGATCGCGCCGGTTCGGTTGCCGGTGAATGCGGCCAGACCCCCGCCGCGACCTTTGTCCGGCAGGGCGAGCCTGCGGATGTCATCGTGAAATACGCCAACGAGATTGGCGCCGACCTGATTGTGTCCGGTCGCCGCGGGCTGGGCGCGGTCGGGGCGCTTCTGCAGGGGAGCACCACGCAGCGGATCGGCAAGCTGGCGGAATGCGCCGTTCTGTCTGTGGTCTGAAAATTGGAAAGCCCGCGACAGTCGCGGGCTTTCGGGATGGCGTTGCCTGAGAACGATCAGTTCTGGGCGTAGTATTCGATGACCAGGTTCGGTTCCATCATGACCGGGTAGGGAACATCCGACAGACCCGGCGTGCGAACGAAGGTGGCGGTCATCTTCGAGTGATCGACTTCCAGGTAGTCCGGCACGTCGCGCTCGGGAAGCTGCGCGGCTTCCAGGACGATCGCCAATTGCTTCGAGCGGTCGCGAACCTCGATCACGTCGCCTTCCTTGACGCGGTAGGAGGGGATGTTCACGACCTTGCCGTTCACGCGCACATGCTTGTGGTTCACGAACTGGCGGGCAGCAAAGACGGTCGGCACGAACTTGGCGCGATAGACGACGGCATCGAGGCGACGCTCGAGCAGGCCGATGAGAAGCTCGCCGGTGTCGCCGCGCTGACGCTCGGCTTCCGCGAAGATGCGGCGGAACTGTTTTTCGGTCAGGTCGCCGTAATAGCCCTTCAGCTTCTGCTTGGCGCGAAGCTGCAGGCCGAAGTCGGACATCTTGCCCTTGCGGCGCTGACCGTGCTGGCCGGGGCCGTACTCGCGGCGGTTGACGGGGGATTTCGGACGACCCCAGATGTTTTCGCCCATCCGGCGGTCGATTTTGTACTTGGCAGACGTGCGTTTGGTCACGGCTGATCTCCTTCTGATGCGTCCCCGCTGCCGGAGACTATGAAGGGCGTTGTCCTTTGCGTTCCGATATGATCGGTCGGCCGACAGGCTTCCCCTTGCGGGGTCCACCAACACCAATGAAGCGGCGCTTATAGCCGCCTCTCTCGGTGTGTCAAGCGTGAGAGCTGCCTATGTTGTGCGGTGGCCTGCTGCATCAGAAGTATTCGAGCAACGGCGCGGAAATTGCTTTCGGATTGCCTGCCAGGTCTCGGCACGCGCGATCACGCCAAATCCGTTCACGGCACCAGGCGGACATCTGCCGCGCGCGTGTCCGAAGTCGGAAGCGCCGCGGTCGGGAACTTGCCCCGGCGCCCGCCCTGTGCGCCTATTCCTAGCAGCCAAATCCGCTCGAGGCCACGCCGATGATTCCTCGCGTCCTGATGACAACCGTTCTCCTCATCCTGGCTGCCTGTTCGGGCAGGCGGGCCGATGAGGGCCCGACCGCCGCCCTCTATCCGAACGAGACACCCGAGTTGCGCGCGCTCATCAACACGTATGCCGACACCTATGGCGTGCCGCGGGCTCTGGTTCACAAGGTCGTCCAGCGCGAAAGCGACTACCGGCCCCATGTCCGGAACGGACCGAACTACGGATTGATGCAGATCCAGCCCGCCACCGCGCGCGGCATGGGTTTCCGAGGCCGCCCGGAGGACCTGCTCGATGCCGAGACGAACCTGCGCTGGGCTGTCAAATACCTCCGCGGCGCGTGGATCGTGTCGGACCGCGATATGGACGAGGCGGTGATGTGGTACGGGCGCGGGTACTACTACGAAGCGCGGAACCGGTGCCAGCTGGTCGAAACGGGGCTCGGAACCCGCGAGATCGCTCGGCATTGCCGATAGATGCAAGGCCTGGTGCTATCCATCTGACGCAAGCGCGTACGAGAGCCTCAGCTCACCGCCTCGAGCCGTTCCTTCGACAATTCGCCCGGCACGATGGTCAGCGGAACCGGAAGCGAGCCGAAACGCTTCGATAGTGCCGTCACGATCGGTCCGGGTCCGCCCTTTTCGGCCGAGGCACCCAGCACAAGAACGCCGATCTCGTCGTCCTCGTCGATCTGCTTGAGGATCTCGACAATAGGCTCGCCCTCGCGGATGACCAGTTCGGGGTCCACGTTCTGTCGGTCGCGCATCCACTTGGCAAAAACCTCGAAATGCGCGTGGATGCGCTCGCGCGCCTCTTCCCGCATGAGTTCGCCCACTCCGATCCAGTGATTGAACTCGTCGGGTGGGATCACCGCGAGAATCTCGACGCCGCCGCCGGTGTTCGCAGCTCGCATGGCCGCGAAACGCATGGCATTCAGACATTCGCGGCTGTCATCGAGAATGACGAGAAACTTGCGCATGGGACTTCCTCCGACGCAGCATGATGCCGGTCAACCGATGCGCTGTCCAGCACCGGTTTTCTCGGCCTCCTTCAGGGCAAGTGCTGCGGCGGCATAGTCGCCCAGGGCGATGCCCCGGAAAGCAAAGGCCGCGGGCCTGTCCGCCCCGCGTGTCGCCACGTTGCCGGTAACGAGGTCGGTGAGGTCGCCCGCGACACGCTCTGGCGGCAGCATCGGCTTTTCACTCGTTCGTTCCTGTTCCATGTCGTCGACGACCACGGTGCCGAAAGCCTGCATGCCCGCAGCGCCCCAGGGAATGCAGAGATCGGTGATCGCGGCAAAAGCCGAGGGCTTCAGCCACGCCGCATCGAGAAACGGCGCGATCTCGTAGTTCAACGTGATCGAGGTCACGACGATATCGGCCGCGCGCAACGCCTGTTCCGGCTCGGCCTGGCGCGCTTCGAAGCCCTCGGAACGCGCATGGGCCAGGAACCCGTCGATGGTGGCCTGGCTGCGGCCCACCGCCAGCACCTCCGAGACCGGGAACATCGCCTTGAAGGCGTGCAGGTGGCTCTGCGCCTGAACGCCGCAACCCACGAAGGCCAGCGTCGAGGACGCCGGATCGGCCAGCCGCCGCGCCGCGACAGCCGAAAGCGCCGCC
The DNA here is from genome assembly GCA_022340315.1 of Silicimonas sp. GTDB lineage: Bacteria > Pseudomonadota > Alphaproteobacteria > Rhodobacterales > Rhodobacteraceae > JAJDOD01. The sequence goes on from JAJDOD010000046.1 coordinate 19,817, forward strand.
GTGCGGTGTGCGGTGATCCAGTTCGCGCCCATCACGGCGCGCAGAAGCCCGGTTTCGGCGTCGAGCACCACGATCGCGCCGTTGATCGAGGGCAGGCCCTTTTCCGGGTTCCCCGGCGAAACGCTCACCTGTTTGACGACCGTGAAGTCGCCCACGGCGAGCGTGGACATCATGTAGCGTCCGCCGCCCGGCAGAATAACCGACTTGGGGGCGACATGGAGCCGACCCTCGGACTTGTCTGCCAGCGCCGCCTCGATGGCATCGGCAATCTCCGAGGGTGCAATCTGCATCGCCTCCAGCGCGTCGTCAGAGAGGTAGAGCACCTTCAGCCGCGCTCCCCCAGCGCCCAGTCCCAGTACATCTCGCGCACCCGGCGCGTGACCGGGCCGACCTGGTAATTGGTGCCGTCGAACTCGGTTACCGGCGTTACCTTGTTCATGTTGCCGGAGAGAAACACCTCGTCGGCATCGCGCACGTCGTCGAAGGTCAGCACGGTCTCATGAACCGCCATGCCGTCGCCCGACATGTTCGCGATATGCCTCGCCCGCGTGATCCCGGCCAGGAAAGTTCCGTTGGGAATAGGCGTGAACAGCTCGCCGTCCTTGACGAGAAAGACATTCGCCGTGGCGCTTTCAGCCAGGTTGCCCATCGCGTCGGCCACCAGCGCGTTCTGATAGCCCTTCGCATTCGCCTCGCGCAGCATCCGCGCATTGTTGGGGTAGAGGCAGCCCGCTTTCGCGTTCACCACCGCGTCTTCCAGCACAGGGCGCCGGAACCGCGTCGTCGTGGCGCGCACCGAGGCATCCGACGGCGCCATGCCGCGTTCTTCCAGGCAGATTGCGAAACCGGCATTGCCGCCCGGAATGATCGCCGTCGCGTCACCGTCGATGCCCCAGTACATCGGGCGCAGATAGATCGCCTCGTCCCACTGAAACTGGCGAATGCCGTCCCAGATGATCTCGACCATCTCCTCGGCCGAGACATGCGGCTCGAGCATCAGGGCGCGGGCCGAGTTGTTCACCCGCCGGCAATGCGCCAGCAAATCGGGTGTCACGCCATCGAAATAGCGTGCGCCGTCGAAGACGCCCGAGCCGAGCCAGGCCCCGTGATCGGCAGCCCGCATGATCGGCTCGTCACCGTCATGCCAGGTGCCGTTGAAGTAGGTGCGAACTTTGCTGCCGAATGCCATGCGCCGAAGCCTAGGCGTGGCGGACTCAATCGTCCATAGCCTCTGAAAGCAATTCTTCCAGATCAATCCTGTCGTTCACCATCGCCAGTTCGCCCTTGGCGTCGCGCGGCCAATCCTCGGGCGCGCGGTCGCGGTAGATCTCGATCCCGTTGCCGTCCGGGTCGTCGAAATAGATCGCCTCGGACACCCCGTGATCTGCCGCTCCGCTCAGTGTCACGCCCTTCTCCAGCACCCGTGCCAGCGCCTGGCCCAGGGCCTTGCGCGTCGGGAAGAGAAACGCGACGTGGTAAAGCCCGGTCGTGTTCGGCCCCGGCGGCGTGCCGCCCCGGCTTTCCCAGGTGTTCAGACCCAGGTGATGGTGATACCCGCCCGCGCTCATGAACGCGGCAGAGGGGCCATAGCGCTGCATGACCTCCAGTCCCAGCACGTCGCGGTAGAACGCGATTGAGCGGTCGAGGTCGGAAACCTTGAGATGCACATGCCCGATCTGCATGCCGGGATCAGCGGTATAGTCCATGAAGAGACTCCTTTTCGCGCCGTTAAATATTAACGTGCATGCGCGCGCGATAGGCAGAAAATCGCACCGGAATTGTGCAAAAAAAAGCCCCCGACGCCGGGTGGCCGTCGGGGGCATATGGCCACCGCGTTTCCGCGGCGCCTGTGGCAGACCATCCGGCCCGGTCTCGGCGCTGGGCAGCGAGGACCGTCGGGACGAGGGATTGGCAGATGTCTGCCCGGGTCGGGGAACCCATATGTAAACTACGCACCGAATGATTCGGTTCCATGACAAAGGTAAAATCAGTAATGCGGCGGCGTCTCGTCCCCCAGCACCACGCCGCCCGAGCCTTCCGCCTCGCGCGCGGCCTCGCGTTCCATCAGCATCCGCACCCGCGCGGTCAGCCGGTCGATCTCCTTCGCCTGTCCGGCAACAACCGCGCTCAACTCGTCGGTGAGGCGTTCCAGATGCGCCAGCCGCTCCTCGATTTCCGTGCTCATCTTGCCCCCTCTCACTCCCCGCGATAAAGCGCACACGCGCATAACTCCAAGGTAGAGCCTGATGGCGAAGACCAAGAAGACTCCCCGGCCCAGGGCGGACACGCCGAAGGGCTTCCGCGACTATTTCGGCCATGAGGTCGAAAGCCGCAAGGCCATGCTCGACAAGATCGCGGCGGTCTATCGCCGCTACGGCTTCGATGCGCTCGAGTCCTCCGCCGTCGAAACCGTCGAAGCGCTGGGGAGTTTCCTGCCGGATGTCGACCGCCCGAACGAGGGCGTCTTCGCCTGGCAGGAGGACGCCGAGGGCGAGAAACCCGGCGACTGGCTGGCGCTCCGCTACGACCTGACCGCGCCCTTGGCCCGCGTCTTCGCGCAACACCGGAACGACCTGCCGACGCCCTACCGCCGCTACGCGATGGGCCCGGTCTGGCGGAACGAGAAACCGGGGCCGGGCCGCTTCCGCCAATTCTACCAGTGCGATGCGGACACGGTGGGGACCGCCTCGGTCGCGGCGGATGCCGAGATCTGCATGATGCTGGCCGATG
>JAJDOD010000049.1 GCA_022340315.1 Silicimonas sp.
GCATCGTTCCTTGGCTTCACGGCGGTTTTCGCGGTCTTCCTCGTCGCCGTTTTCCGCACCGCCGGCGGTGTCGAAACGCTGTGGCTCGCGGTTGCGGCGGCGGGGTTCTATTTCATCCAGTATCAGAACTTTCTCAACGCGCCGTTCTGGGTTCTCTTCCTCGCGCTCTATTCCTTGCGGCAGGCCGGAGCGGCGCGGGAGGACCGGCCGCTGAGGACGATCTGGCGCATTCTTGCGGTGGCCTTCGTCCTGATCTCGGCGGCGTTGCTTGGGCCGATGACCCATGGGCTCGGAGGCGAGGGCGCCACAAGCGAGGGCGTGGCCTATCTGCCTTATCCGCCGGAGGGCCGGAACCCCACGGGTCTGGTCGTAGCCGAGCCGTTGTTGCGGCCCATCGAGACCAAGACCGTCAGTATCGCCGAGGCAATGTCGCCCTGGGCAGGTGACGCCGAGTGCGTGATCTCGGCGGGCTGGGCCGGTGTCTCGCTGGAACTCGCAAAGGTCGTGGCGGAACTGCCGGGACCGGCCTTCATCGCGGATTCCATCTCGCCTTACTGGTATCTGGCCGGTGTCGAGCCTTTGGCAGATGTCGCGGTTTGGAACTATGGCTCGCTGCGCGGACTGGAAAATGCCGACTTCGTGGTGGTGCCGGTTTGCGCGCAGAAACCCAGCTACAAACGGGTCATCCTGGTGGAAATGGAACGACAAGGGGTGACGCTTGAGCCCTATTCGGAAAGTGAATGGGCCACCATCTATCGCAGGATCGAGGTGCCGGGCTGAGCGTTCGCGCTCAACAGTAGCGCTCGGGGCCCTCCCACTGCGCCGCATTGTAGCGGTCGCCGTGCGCCCAGCCGACGGGAAGAACCGCCTCGATCCGGTCCAGGTCGGCTTGAGCAAGTGACAGTTGGGTGCCCCGGATCAGTTCTTTCAGGTGGCCAAGGTCCTTGGTGCCCGGAATCGGGATGACGTGGTCGCCTTGCGCAATCAGCCAGGCGATGGCAAGCGCCGCCGCCGGTTCGCCCATCTCGCGGCCCAGCGCCCGGAAGCGATCGGTCGCCGCGATGTTGGCCGTGTAGTTCGGCTCCATGAAGCGCGGGTTGTTGGCAGTGAAGGTCATCGACTGGGCGCGGTCGTAGGAAAACGGCGCATCCGTGAGAAAGGCGCGGCCAACCGGCGAGAAGGCGACGAGGGCCGTGCCAAGCTCGGCGCAGGTCTGCACGAGGCCAAGCTCGGGAAAACGGGTCGAGAGCGAGTACTCCGACTGCACCGCCGCGACGGGACATTCCGACGCGACGCGGCGGAGCGTGCTGGGCGCGACCTCGGAGAGGCCGACGGCGCGGGCCTTGCCGGTCTCGATGATGCGCTTGAGCGTGCCGCCCAGTTCCTCGGGCGTGTGGCTGCGGTCGTAGCGGTGGATGTAGAAGAGATCGACGTGATCGGTGCCAAGGCGCGCGAGCGAGCCGTCAAGCTCGGCTTCGAGATAGTCGGGGTCGTTGTTGAATTGCCGGTCGGCCTTGCCGGTAATGCCCGCCTTGGTCGCCAGAATCATCTCGTCGCGTGCCCCTGCCCGCGCCTTGAACCAGGCGCCGGTGATTTCCTCGGAGCGGCCGGAGCCGTAGCCATTGGCGGTGTCGATATGGGTCACACAGGCCTCGCGGCAGGCGTCGAGCACCGCGTGGCTGTCGGCCTCGGTCGCGTCGCCGTAGATGCCTGCGAAGGACATCGCGCCGATGCCGAATTGCGAGACGGCAGGTCCGTCCTTGCCGAGAACGGTCATCTTCATGGTCTGTTCTCCCGGATCTTCCGTACCACCGAACAAGCCTGTTCAAGGGCGTCTTCGATCGAAAGGTGCGAGGTGTCGAGTGTTACCGCGTCATCCGCCGCTTTCAGGGGGGCGTCGGCGCGGTCGCTGTCGCGCGTGTCGCGGGCGATCACGTCTTCGAGCACCGAGGCCTCGGTGGCATCGTGTCCGGCCTCGGTCAGTTCGAGCCAGCGGCGGTGGGCACGCACTTCCGCGCTGGCGGTGACGAAAAGCTTCACCTCGGCCTCGGGGCAGATGACCGTGCCGATGTCGCGCCCGTCGAGCACCGCGCCGCCGTCGCGGCGGGCGAAGTCGCGCTGGAAGGCGACGAGGGCGGCGCGCACGTCAGGCCGGGTGGCGACCTTGCTGGCGGCATCGGAGACGTCGGGCGTTCTCAGATCGGTGCGCGCGATGTCGCGGAGCCGCAGCGTTGCCGCAGCGATGGCGGGCGGCGTTCCGTCGAGCGTCCGCCGCCCGACGGCGCGATAGAGCAGGCCGGTGTCGAGATGGGCAAAGCCGAACGCCTCGGCGATACCGCGGGAAATCGTTCCCTTGCCTGCCGCGGCAGGTCCGTCGATGGCAACCGTGAATTGCAAGTCGCTTCCTTCCGGCGTCACGCCTTTGTCACTGCAAACTTACCCCGAGGGCGCGCGGTTGCAATGGCGGGTCAGCCCCGGCCGCGGTAGGGCTGGACGCCCTGCTCGGGAATCCAGACGCCAGCCGGTGCATCGCCCGTCTGGTAGAAGACGTCGATGGGAATGCCGCCGCGCGGGTACCAGTAGCCGCCGATCCTCAGCCACTTGGGTTCGAGGAGCTCGATCAGCCGCCGCGCGATCTCGACCGTGCACCATTCATGAAACGCGCCGTGGTTGCGGAAGCTGGTGAGGAAGAGCTTGAGCGACTTCGACTCGACCAGCCACGCGCCCGGCACGTAGTCGATCACGAGATGGGCGAAGTCGGGCTGGCCGGTCATCGGGCAGAGCGAAGTGAACTCGGGCGCGGCGAAGCGCACGCAGTAGTCGAGCCCCTCGTGCGGAGAGGGCACGCGTTCCAGCACCGCCTCCTCGGGCGAGGCGGGCTGTTCGACCGCTTGCCCGAGTTGCGTGAGACCGGAGACGCCGTGATCGGACATGGCTCAGGCTTCTGCCTTCAGCGCGTCGACGAGGTCCGTCTTCTCCCACGAAAACCCGCCGTCCGCGTCCGGCGCGCGGCCGAAATGGCCGTAGGCTGCCGTGCGCTGGTAGACCGGCTTGTTCATGGCGAGGTGCTGGCGGATGCCGCGCGGGCTGAGATCCATCGTGGCGCGGATCGCCTTTTCGATGGCCTCCTCGCCGGCTTCGCCGGTGCCGTAGGTATCAACGTAGATCGAAAGCGGTTTCGAGACGCCGATGGCGTAGGAGAGCTGGATCAGGCATTTCTGCGCCAGTCCCGCCGCGACGACGTTCTTGGCGAGGTAGCGGGCGGCGTAGGCCGCCGAACGGTCCACCTTGGTCGGGTCCTTGCCGGAAAACGCGCCGCCGCCGTGGGGCGCGGCACCGCCGTAGGTGTCGACGATGATCTTGCGGCCCGTCAGCCCCGCGTCGCCGTCCGGCCCGCCGATCACGAAGGTGCCGGTCGGGTTGACCCACCATTCGGTCTTGTCGGTGATCCAGCCCTGGGGGAGCACTTCGCGGATGTAAGGCTCGACGATGCCGCGGATCTCATCCGAGGTCTGGCTTTCGCTTTCGTGCTGGGTCGAGAGCACGATCGAGGTCACTTCGACCGGCTTGCCGTTTTCATAGCGCACCGAAAGCTGCGATTTCGCGTCCGGGCGCAGGCTCGGCTCGGCGCCGGACTTGCGCGCCTCGGCCAGCCGTTTGAGGATCGCATGGGCGTACTGGATGGGCGCCGGCATCAGCGCCTCGGTCTCGTCGGTCGCATAGCCGAACATGATGCCCTGGTCGCCCGCGCCCTCGTCCTTGTTGCCGCTGGCATCGACGCCTTGTGCGATATGCGCGGACTGGGCGTGCAGGTAGGTCTGGACGTCCAGGTTGGCCCAGTGGAAGCCCTTCTGTTCGTAGCCGATGTCGCGCACGCACTCGCGGGCGATGTCTTCCACCCGCTTCATGACGGAGCCGGGCCCGCGCACCTCGCCACCGATCACCACGCGTTCGGTGGTGGCGAAGGTTTCGCAGGCAACACGCGATTCGGCGTCTTCGGTCAGAAACGCATCCAGGACGGCGTCGGATATCCGGTCGCACACCTTGTCGGGGTGCCCCTCGGAGACGCTTTCCGAGGTGAAGATGTAATTCTGACGGTTCATGAGGTGCTCCATTGGTTTTCATGCCATCGCGCCAGGTAGCCGTTGCGATGGTCAGACGCGGTTAAACCGAAGTCGGGCGCTTTGCAATGATGTTGCGCCTTTTGCCAATCCAGAGCGCGATCAGCGACACCGACAGAAATGCCAGAAGCGGCGTGTGGCCGGTGCGCGAAAAGAGCGTTGCGTACCCTGCCTCGACCGGGGCCACATGCGCGCCGCGCTCGTCCAGTCCGAGCGGGTCGGCGGCCTGGCCGCGAGGGTCGATGACCGCGGAAAGCCCCTCGTTCGCGACCCGCACGACCGAGAGGCCCTGTTCGATGGCGCGGAAGCGGGCCTGGTCGAAGTGCTGGTAAGGGCCGGCGAATTTGCCGAACCAGGCGTCGTTGGTCAGCAACAGAAGGTAATCGGCCCGTTCGCCCGCGCGGAACACGTGTCCGGGGAAGATGCCTTCGTAGCAGATCAGCGGCAGCGCCCGGCCAAGCGGCGTGTCGATCAGGCGCACGGCCTTGGCGGGCGTGAAGCCGTTGGATGTCGTGGCCGCCATTGCGCGCAGGATCGAGAGGTGGAACGGGATGTATTCCCCGAAGGGAACCAAGTGCACCTTGTCGTAGGTTTCGGTCGGGACGCCACCGGGCGCGAGGGAGACGAGACTGTTGTACCAGTTGCCGTCTTCCCGGCGGTTGATGCCGAGGATCAGTGTCGCATCGCGCGCCGCGCCGGAGAGCGCCGTCAGCGTGCCCGTGGCGGCGTCGAGCGGGTAGACCACGGCGGATTCGGGCAGCGCGATCATGTCGGGCCGGGTGTCGGAGGCCTTTGCGATGAGGCCGATCAGACTTTCGATGTGCCCAGGTACTTTCTCGGCTTGCCACTTCTCGGCCTGCGGAATGCCGGGATGGACAAGTCCGACGGTGCCGAGCGGCGCGCCTGCGACCGCGCCGCTTTCGAGCCGCTCGCCCGCCACCCAAAGGCCTGCCAGGAGGACAACCCCCACCGCGGCAGCGAGACGCGAGGTTTGCGCGGAGCCCACCAGCGCGGCGGCAAGCAGCGTCAGCGTGGTCAGCCCGTAGCTGCCGACGAGCGCGGCGGTCATGCGGACGGGCGTTTCGACCCAGATGTAGCCGGGCATTGCCCAGGGGAACCCGGTGAAAATGTAACCGCGCAGGATTTCGGCGGACGAAAGCAGCAGCGCGAACGCCAGCGCGCGGGTCGGCGGCGTGGGCCCAAGCCGCGCCGCGAACGCACCGGCGAGGCCCCAGAAGAGCGCGAGGCCGCCGGCCAGAAGGAACAGTGCAAATGGCGCCATCCAGCCATGCGTCGCGGCATCCACAAGAAATGGCTCGACGATCCAGTGCAGCGTGACCGCGAAATAGCCCGCCGCCGCCAGCCAGCCGCGCCAGAACGCCCCCCGGGCCGAGGGCGCCGCAGCCACCGCGCCGATGGTGAGGATCAGGCCGGGAATGGCCACGGGCCAGAGGTGGAACGGCGCGTGGCCGAGTGCCGCGGCCAGTCCGCCGATCAGGGCAAGGATTGCGCCGGGTGTCATTCGGCTTGGCATCTCCGTTGGGGTGGCTCCCGTCGGCCCATTTTAGCTGGACCGCCCGTTGCCTGCCATCGCGCTATTCGGCGGCTTCGCGCCGGCTTGCTCCGATCCGCACGCGCAGCCGCTTGATCCGGCGGGGATCGGCATCGACAACCTCGAAGTCGATGCCTTCGGGATGCTTGACGACTTCGCCCCGCGCAGGAACGCGGCCCGCCAGCATGAAGACCAGCCCGCCGAGCGTGTCGATCTCCTCGACATCCTCGCCGAAGACGAGCTTCTGGCCGATCAGGTCCTCGAAATCCTCGACCGGGGTGCGCGCCTGAACGAGGTAGCAACCCGGCGCTTCCTCGGCCCAGAGCTGACCCTCGGCAATATCGTGTTCGTCTTCGATTTCGCCCAGAACCTGTTCGATCAGATCCTCGATGGTCAGCAATCCGTCGACGCCGCCGTATTCGTCGATGACCAGTGCCATATGGATGCGTTCCGCCTGCATCTTCTGCAAAAGCACGCCGATCGGCATCGACGGCGGCGCGTAGAGCAGCGGCCGCAACATCGAGCGCAGGTCGAATTCGGCGGTCTGCCCGCCGTTGAACCCGTGGCGAAGGGCGAAGTCCTTGAGATGCACGAGACCCAGCGGCGTATCCAGCGTGTCCTGGTAGACCGGCAGGCGGCTGAGACCGCTGTCGCGGAACGTCTCAAGCAGATCGTCCTTGTCGATATCGACCGGGGTCGCGACGATCTCGACCCGCGGGATCATAACGTCTTCGACGCGAAGCCGCGCCAGGTTTGCAAGGCTCAGAACCTGAGCCTTCGACGGCGCAGCACCATCTGCCCCGCTTCCATTGTCATCGAGTTCGCTTGCATTGCCGAGAGCGCGCCACCAGCGCGCAAAAAGCCCCTCGGTACTGTCGTCTTCAATCTGCGCGCCATGCGCTGCGCTAGAAGACTCGTCGGTGTCGCCCATTCATCCTTTCCGTCATCAATGGGCGCGAAGGCCCGGATACTCTTCGACATCACACATAGGGGTTCGGAACCCCAAGTTCATCAAGTATCGCGATTTCGACCGATTCCATCAAGTCACCGTCGCGATCCCGCACGTGATCGTAGCCCAAAAGATGCAACACTCCATGCACGATCAAATGAAGAAAGTGTTGATCGGGCGGCTTCCCTTGCTCGGCAGCTTCCCGCTGGCAGGTCTCGAAAGCCAGCGCGATGTCCCCCAGTTCGGGCTCGCCTTCGGGCGGTTCGGGGGTGTCGCCATCCCGTTCGGAGCCGCGTTCCACGGAGGGCCAGGAGAGCACGTTGGTTGCGCTTGGCTTGCCGCGAAAGCCGGTATTGAGCGCGGATATGCGCGCGTCGTCGCAGCCGAGGATCGACACCTCCCAGGCCTCCGGATCAAGGCCGAGATGAATGAGCGTTGCAGTCACCGCGCGCGACGCGAGCGGCTCAAGCCCCGCTTCGGCCCAGCGGTCGTCTTCCAGGGTGACCTCGATGCTCATGGGCCAGCCCTACACCGGCTTTGGATCGCGCGCTAGGCGGCACGTCTTTGCGGATCACCCTTGATTTCGCGGACGTTTCACGGTTCATCAACGCCATGAGCGGGACAGCAGCATATGCCGAGTGGATCGCCGTCGACTGGGGCACGTCGAACCTGCGGGCATGGGCGATGCGCGATGGCGAACCAATGATGGAGGCATCGAGGCTCGACAAGGGCATGGGCGCGCTGACACCGGACCAGTTTGAACCGGCGCTTCTGGAGATGGTCGAGCCGTGGCTCGGCGGGGCGAAGATGACAATCGTTGCCTGCGGCATGGTCGGCGCGCGGCAGGGCTGGGCCGAGGCGCCCTATGCCGCCGTCCCCTGCCCGCCTGTCGGCGCTGGCACCGTCAAGGCACCGGTGACGGATCCCAGGCTGGATGTCATCATCCTGTCCGGGCTGAGCCAGATCAGCCCGCCCGACGTGATGCGGGGTGAGGAGACCCAGATCGCGGGGTATCTGGCGGGAGATCCCGATTTCGACGGCATCCTCTGCCTGCCGGGCACACATACGAAGTGGGTGCAGATCTCGGCCGGAGAGGTCGTCAGTTTCCGCACCTACATGACAGGCGAGTTGTTCGCGCTTATCTCGAAGCAATCGGTGTTGCGTCATTCGATGGACGAGGGTTGGGAAGAGGACGCGTTTCTCGCCGCCGTGCGCGACGGCATGGCGGACCCGCAGGCGCTGGCGGGCCGGTTCTTCGGCATCCGCGCGGGCGGGCTGGTGGGCGAGGCCATTCCCGGTGCGGCGAAGGCACGGCTTTCGGGGCTGTTGATCGGGGCGGAACTAGCCGCCGCCAAACCCTATTGGCTGGGCCAGAGGATCGTGCTTCTGGGCGATGGGAGGCTGGCAGGGCTTTATTCCAGGGCGCTTTCCGCTGAGGGCGCGGCGCCCGAGACCGCGGATGTGACACATGCAACGCTGACGGGACTGACGGCGGCATACGAGAAACTGAAGGAGGCCACATGAGCCATCCCCTGATCGCCATTCTTCGCGGCATCGACCCCGACGAGGCCGTGCCTGTGGCCGAGGCCCTGATCGGCGCGGGCATGACCCGGATCGAGGTGCCGCTCAATTCGCCCTCGCCTTTCGTCTCGATCGAGCGGATGGCGAAGGCAGTTGGCGATCGCGCGGTGATCGGTGCCGGCACAGTGCTGACCGTCGAGCAGGTGCAACAGGTGCATGACGCGGGCGGGACGCTTGTCGTGTCTCCGAATTGCGAACCCGAGGTTATCGCGCATACGAAAACGTTGGGCATGCAAAGCTATCCCGGTGTGCTGACACCGACCGAGTGTTTTGCGGCGCTGAAGGCGGGTGCGGACGGTCTGAAGGTCTTCCCGGCGTTCCAGATGGGCGTCGAGGGGCTGAAAGCGGTGCGCGCCGTGCTGCCAGTGAAGACCGAGGTCTACATGGTCGGCGGCGTCGGGCCCGAGAATTTCGCACTGTGGTGCAAGGCGGGCGCAAGCGGGTTCGGGCTGGGGAGCTGGCTTTACAAGCCCGGCGACGATGCGGCCGGGATCGCCAGCCGCGCGGCGGAAGCCGTCGCGGCCTGGCAGGCGGTGGACGCATGAGCGAGATTTTCGACGAGACGCGCTGCGTCCTCGGCGAGGGCCCGCTCTGGCATCCCGCGCGGGGGCAGTTCCTCTGGTTCGACATCAACCGGCACCAGCTTCTGATCCGCGAGGGCAAGGGCACGCGGGTCGTCCAGTTCGGCGAGTTCGTCTCGGCCGCCGGCTGGGTCGATGAAAGCTCGGTGCTGATCGCTTCGGCAACGCGGTTGTTCCTGTTCGACCTCGACCGCGAGCGGTCCGAGGATGTCGAGGGGCTGGAGCCGGACATTGCCAACCACCGCGCGAACGACGGGCGGGCGGACCCCTGGGGCGGGTTCTGGATCGGGACGACGATGAACGACCATTCAGAGAAGACCGGGGCGATCTATCGCTATTACAGGGGCGAGTTGCGGGTTCTTTATCCGGGCATCCAGATACCGAATGCGATCTGTTTCTCGCCCGACCGGAAATTCGCCTATTACTCGGACACGCCGACGCACAAGATCATGCGGCAGAAGCTGGAAGCCGATCGGGGCTGGCCCGACGGCGATCCGGAGGTGTTCGTCGATGTCGGCGCCGAGGGGCTCTACCCCGATGGCGCGGTGGTCGATGCCGCCGGGAATGTCTGGTGCGCGATGTTCGACGCGGGCAAGGTCATGGCGTTCACGCCCGGCGGCGAGACGCTGCGCGAGGTGGCTTTCGCCGCGCCGCAGACCACCTGCCCGGCCTTCGGCGGCAGCGACCTGACGACGCTCTTCTGCACCAGCGCGGCCCGCGACATGGACCCCGGCGACGGCAGGCCGCACGGCGCGACCTTCGCCGCACCGGAGACCGCGAAGGGCCAGGCCGAGCACCGGGTCAGGCTCTAGGCCCCGGCCTTCTTCAGATTGACGGTCCAGAAGAACGGCACCGAGGGATCGCGCGCGGCGATCTCGTCGGGGATCACCTGGGGTCCGGCGATGTGGACGTGCTCTCCGAAACACGTCGCCATGCGCGAGAGATGTTCCATGCGTGGCGAGGTGATCTGTCGGTAGAGTTCCGAGAACTCGGGCTGCGCCGCCAGATGCGCGATCCGCGCCCGGTGCCAGGCCACCGCTTCTTCATGGGCGTCTCGGACACCGGGCAGTGCGAGAAGCGACGCTTTCTCGGCCGCGACCCGGTCTGCAAGCCGCAGGATGGAACGATCCTCTACCGCGTTGTGGTTCATGCGGAACCAGTAGGCGAGGCCCTGCTTGCGGCCCGTGCGATTGACCTTGCCGCGCTCGCTTTTCACGAGGAAGCTTTCCGCGCTGCGCACCGAGTAGTGGTTGACCGCGGCATGGGTGTAGCCCCATTGCGCCTTGTTGGCCCGCCAGGCCCGGTCCCAGATGACAGGCGGCAGCGCGGTGCCTGTGGCATCGACCCAATTGAGGGTCTCGCGGAAACCGGCATTCAGGCCTTTCGGACGGTGAACGCCGAGACGGCGGAAGAGCCCTGCATTGCGATAGAGTGTCTTGTAGGCCCAGGCCTGTTGCGGGCGGGGTGCGAATTCCGGGGCTGCGAGAGTGAATTGCCCCGCCACCGGGCGGTCCTCGAAGCGGTGAATTCCGCTGTTTCCGAACATCCGCCAGGGGATCGAGATTGCGTGCGCGTCGGGCACGGCGGAAAGGAGGGCCGCGATCCCGCCATCGCCTGCGTGGATGTTCAGGTATTCATCGACGTCCAGGGTCAGGAGCCAGTCGGCGCCTGTGACATCGCTCTCGGCCTCGGCGGCACGGAATGCGGCGTGTTGCGGCACCTTGCCGGTCTGGCGGTACGGGTTCTCGCGATGGGTCACGCCGGCGTCGCCAAGGAGCGACAGGAGGCGGTCGGTGCCGTCTTCGCAATCGTTGGAATAGGCGAGGATGGATGCGACACCGATCACGCGATTATGCGCGATCCAGTCGAGTACGAAGGCGCCTTCGTTCTTCATCGCTGTCACGATCGTCGTCCGCCCGGTCTTCGGACGGGCCGGGATCGCGGCGGGAGATGGCAGGCGAATGGGCTCGGCGCCGAAACCGCGGGTCATCGCGGCGAGAACCGGCTCGCTTTCCCGCAAATCCGCCTTGCGGACGAGTTGGCTGACCGGCGCGCCGGGATAGACAACGCCCATCGCGCGGACGAAATGCACCAATGTATCATGGGCCTTTTCGATGCCGAAGGGCTGGCCCGGACGCCAGAGAGCTTCGGGCGGCATGGCCTCGGGCGAAACGGCCCAACTCAGCACGCGCCGCCGTTCGGACCGGCGGCTGGCGACGTGGTCGGAATGAGGTGCCGCCGCGCCCTTCCTGAGACGCCAGGGATAGGTTTCGATCCCCTGCAACGGGATGCAGCGGCCGGGATGCGCCGCGGCGAGTTCGAATACGGTTGGGCCGGACGGCGGTGCCAGGATCAAGTCCGAGATATTTGCGAAGGCCACCGACTTGGCAGCGGCGAGAAAGCGATGGCGCAGTATTTCGTAGATGCCGTGCTCGCGGAGCGGGGCGAACCAAGGGTTGAAGGGCGCCGTGCTGCGTTTTGGAGATGCGGGCGCCGTGCCGGGGCTTCGCGTGTCGGCACCGTCGGCTTGCCCCGTCGGACGATCGGCGGTGACCACGACCACGGGCAATGCCGGGTTCAACGCGTCGAGCGCGGCGGCAAACCCGGCCTCGCCCGGTGGCGCGCGGTCGAAGACGAGCGCCGCTTCGGCGCCTTGGGTTTCGGCGTGAAATTTTAGCCAATCCGCCGCCGCCGCCGGGGTTTCGCCGGAGCGGAATGCGACGAGCACGCTTCTGTCAGCGAACAAGTCCACCTCGGCGGGGTCGGCGGGCAAGTCGGCGTTCGTCCGGACTGGCAGTGCAAGCGCCTGTCGGGGAGTGTCGGACTCGATCAGATCGGGGCCAAGACGAGCGCGGGCATCCGCCGCGCCAGCTCCGGCGGCGAGGACCGCAACGATGCGGTCCGAAAGGCGGACAGCGCCCAGGAAAGCCACGTCACCCACCGAGAACGACCGGATGGACCGGGCTTCAACGGTCATGGCAGAGGCCGCACTCAAAACACCTCGACACGGTCGAGTTCGGCAATCCGGGCCATGTCCTCGTCGAATCGCTGGCGGAGCAGGACCTCGGTCACCTTGTCGATCCCAAGACGCTCTCTCACGTCCCGGGCTGTCGGGCGCAGCGCGAAGGAGTTGTAGAGATCGGCAAGCGTCGCGGGTTCAGGTGCGCCGCGCCGGGTCACCCGTGCCAACACCGCCCGACCGGTTTCGGAGACCAGATGGCGCAGCAGGTTGTGAGGCTCGGGCAAACCCTCGACAGCCGGGCCGAGCAAGCGTGTCAGCATCGCCTTTGGCGCCTTTCCGACGGCATCCGTGCTGGTGACGATCAGTTCGGTATCGGGGAGCAGGTGCACGAACTCGTGGAGCAGGTCGAACCAGCTAAGTTCGTAGAGCACCTCCCACGGCGTGCGGCGCACCCTTTCTTCCAGCGGATCGGACGAGGCTGCGAGGAAGAAGGCCGGGAGCGGATCAATGGCCAGCACGATGCGCGCGCCCTTGGCAACCGGCCCCAGGCCTGCCAGCGAAACCTCGGCATCCGGGAAAAGCTCCCCGCGGGCCAAACCCGCCTGGGGCGGGCCGAACATGTTCACTGCCGACAAGACTGCCGGGCGCGGCCTTGTCTTGGCATCGAACTCCGCCAGACGTTCCTTCTCGGACCGGTCGTCGATGGCGCGCCGCAGAACGGGTGACGCGACCCGGCTGGGGATCGCGGTGACGCCGCGTTCGGCCAGGTGGCGGGCGTTGTCTCGCAGATAGGCGTTCAGCGCAAGCGCCGCCCGCGTCTGGGGGCCGAGAACCAGCGTTACGTCGGGCAGTCCGGACATCAGCTGCCGGTCGCGCCGCCGGGACGCTCCGTCGGCGTGCGGCGCGTTGTTCCATGAACCTCGGGATCAGCCGTTCTCATGGCGCGCATCCTGTCGCGATTTCCCGCGCCGGTCCAGAGACGACGCGGGCCGCGGAGATCAGACGATCTCGACCAGTTCGATTTCGAAGGTCAGGTCCTGACCGGCAAGCGGGTGATTGGCGTCGAGAATGACTTCGCTCTCGGTTACCTCGGCGACGGTCACCATGATCGGCTGGCCCTGGGGTCCGGACAGCTGCAGCCGCGTGCCGATGTCGAGGGGAATGTCGTCGGGCACCTTGTCGCGCGGGAAGCTTTGCCTCCCGTTGGGATCGTGGGGGCCATAGGCATCCTCCGAGGGGATCTCGACCGTCTGTGCCTCGCCCACGGTCATGCCCGTCACGGCCTTGTCGAAGCCCGGAATGACCTGCCCCGACCCGAGCGTGAACTCAAGCGGATCGCGCCCTTCGGAGCTGTCGAATTTCGACCCGTCCGCAAGCGTGCCCGTGTAGTGAATCTTGACGGTATCACCGGCTTTTGCATCTGACATGTCGTCTTCCTTCCTCTGATTTCGAGTCCCGGCCCAGCCCAACATGTTCACCTTCGGGTGTAAACCGGACTTCTCCGGCTTTCCCTTTGCGGCGCGGCGTGGCAGGACTCGTCGGCAAAAAGGAGACCTGCCGATGCCCGTCACAACTTGCGTCTTCGACGCTTATGGTACCTTGTTCGACGTGGCTGCCGCGGCCCGTGTGCTGGCCGAGCAGCCGGGCCAGGACGAACTTGCCCGGGTCTGGCCGAAGCTCGCGGCGGACTGGCGGATGAAGCAGCTTCAGTACACCTGGCTGCGGGCGGTGACCGGCGATCACACGACATTCTGGGAGGTCACGAAGGACGGGCTGGACTGGGCGATGGAGGCCTCGGGCCTGTCCGACCCGGTCCTGCGCGAGACGCTTCTGGCGCTCTACTGGGAGCTTCCGGCCTATCCGGAAGTGCCGCGGATGCTGGCGTCGCTGAAAGCGCATGGCATGACGACCGCGATCCTCTCGAACGGGTCGCCCGAGATGCTTCAGGGCGCCGTCGACTTCGCCGGTGTGGGCGAGTGGCTGGACGCCGTGCTCTCGGTCGAGGACGTGGGCATCTTCAAGCCCGCAAAGGTGGTCTATGACATGGTCGGCAAACGCTTCGGCACCTCGCCCGACCAGGTGCTTTTCGTCTCATCGAACGGCTGGGACGCTGCTGCGGCGGCGGCTTACGGGTTCCGCACGGCGTGGGTCAACCGGGCGGGAGAACCGATGGACCGGCTGCCCGCCAGGCCGGCGCATGTGCTGGACGACCTGACGGGCATCCCCGAACTGGCGGGTGGTCTCTGATGCCCGAGTTTCTCGCCGCCGACGGAGCAAGGCTTTACTACAGCGACGAGGGAACCGGGACGCCCGTGCTGGCGCTTTCAGGCCTTACCCGGAACGGTACGGATTTCGACTATGCTGCACCGCATCTCGGCAATGCGCGGCTGATCCGGCTTGACTATCGTGGACGCGGCAAGTCGGACTGGACCGGCGCCGAGACCTATACGATTGCGACCGAGGCGGGCGACGCACTGGCGCTTCTCGATCACCTGGGCCTGGAAGATGCCGCGATCCTCGGCACCTCGCGCGGCGGGCTGATCGCGATGACGCTTGCCGCAGTGGCAAAGGCGCGCCTGAAGGGCGTCTGCCTGGTCGATATCGGGCCGGAGATCGCGGACAAGGGTCTCGACGACATCAAGGCATATGTCGGCCGCAACCCTCCGCAAAAGTCCCATGCCGAGGCGGTGGCCATGCGGGCCGCGCTCATCCCAGGTTTCGCGAACGTGCCCGAAAGCCGGTGGCGCGAGGAGGTCGTGAAACACTACCGCGAGACGCCGGAGGGCCTGACGATCAACTACGATCCGGCACTGCGCGAAGCCGTGCTTGCCTCCGCCGGGCAACCCATGCCCGACCTCTGGCCGTTCTTCGACGCGCTCGCCGGTCTTCCGCTGGCGCTGATCCGGGGGGCCAATTCCGACCTGCTGACCAGGGCGACGGCCGACGAGATGTCACGGCGGCGCCCTGACATGCTGCGTGTGGATGTGCCCGAGAGGGGGCACGTGCCGTTCCTCGATGAACCGGAAGCGGTCGCTGTCCTCCAGGCATGGATCGGTGCGCTATGAACATCCGTGAGATCGAAGCCGCCGCCGGGCGGATCGCAGGGCACGCCCTGCGCACGCCGCTACTGAACGCGCCGCTTCTCGACCGGCTGGCCGGGCGGAGAATTTTCGTCAAGGCAGAATGTCTCCAGAAGACCGGATCGTTCAAGTATCGCGGGGCGCGCTCGGCGATCTCGGCGCTTTCGCCCGAGTTGCGCGCGCGCGGCGTTCTTGCCTTCTCGTCGGGCAACCATGCGCAGGGCGTGGCCTGCGCCGCAGCCGAGATGGGGGCGCCTGCCACGATCGTCATGCCGTCCGATGCCCCGGCCCTGAAGATCGCGAACACGCGGGCCTATGGCGCCGAGGTCGTGCTTTACGACCGTGACAGCGAGGACCGCGAGGAGATCGGGGCGGCACTCTCGGAGGCGCGGGGACTGAGCCTTATCAAGCCATTCGATAATGAACACGTGATCGCCGGACAGGGTACTGCGGGGCTGGAGATCGCGGAACAGGCTGCTGAGGCCGGCATCGAAACGGCGGAAGTGCTTGTCTGCTGCGGCGGGGGCGGTCTGACATCCGGCATCGCGCTGGCGCTGGCGGACCGCGCGCCGCGCCTGCGGGTGAGGCCGGTCGAGCCGGAGGGGTTCGACGACGTCGCCCGTTCGCTTGTGGCCGGGTCGCGCCAGACCAACAACCGGATGAGCGGGTCGATCTGCGATGCGATCGTGACGCCCTCGCCCGGCGTGCTGACCTTTCCGATCCTTCAGGCGCATTGCGGGCCCGGCATGGCCGTGCCTGACGCCGATGCCTTGCGCGCGATGGCGCTTGCCTTCCTGCGCCTCAAGATCGTGGTCGAGCCGGGTGGCGCGGTGGCGCTGGCCGCTGCATTGTTTCACGCGGAGGGGGACGGCGACGTGATTGCCGTCGCCTCGGGCGGGAACGTCGATCCGGCGATCTTCGCGCGCGCGCTGGACCAGATGCCGGAGGACATATGAACATCGCGGAACTTGACGGCCTGGCCCTGCACTATCGTGACGACGGCGCCAGGGACGGACCGCCGGTCGTGTTCGCCAACTCGCTCGGCACCGATCTGAGGCTATGGGACAAGGTAGTTCCCCTGCTCCCGTCCGGGTTGCGCCTGATCCGCTTCGACAAGCGCGGGCATGGTCTCTCGGCCTGTCCCCGTCCCCCCTATGGCATGGGTGCGTTGGTCACCGATCTGGAACGGCTGCTTGATCATCTCGCCGTTCGCGATGCGGTCGTGGTGGGCTGTTCGATCGGCGGCATGATCGCGCAGGGCCTTGCCGTGAAGCGGATGGACCAGGTGCGCGCGATGGTTCTGTCGAACACCGCCGCGCGGATCGGTACCGCCGCGATGTGGCAGGACCGGATCGCCGCTGTCGAGGCCGACGGGATCGAGGCGCTGGCGGAGACGATCCTGGAGCGCTGGTTCTCGAGGCCGTTCCGGGCGACGCCGGAGTTGGCCGCCTGGCGCGCGATGCTGGTGCGCCAGCCGGCCGATGGCTACATGGGCTGCTCGGCCGCCATCGCGGGGACGGATTTCTATACCCCCACCGCCTCGCTAACTCTGCCAACACTGGCGATCGCGGGCAGCGAAGACGGCTCGACGCCGCCGGACCTGGTGCGCGAGACGGCCGGGCTGATCAAGGGGGCGCGTTTCGAGCTGATCCGGGGGGCGGGGCATTTGCCAATGGTCGAGAGGCCCGAACGCTATTCCGAGATCCTGAACGGCTTTCTTGCCGACATCGGGCATGTCTGAGTTCCCGAAGCGATGGCGCGTTTTCTGCTGATACACGGGGTCTCGCACGGGGCATGGTGCTGGGACCGACTGATCCCGGAACTGGTCCGGCGCGGCCACACCGCGAGGGCTGTCGACCTGCCTGGGCATGGGGCGGACGCAACGCCGCGCAAGGCCGTGCGAATGAGCCATTATGTCAGTACCGTTCTGGACCACATGGACGCGGGCACCATCCTTGTCGGTCACTCGTTCGGCGGCTTTCCGATCACCCTTGCCGCGGCCCGCGCGCCGGAACGCGTCGCAAGCCTTGTCTATCTTTGCGCCCTTCTGCCGCGTCGGGGCCAATCCTTCACGGACCTGCGACCCGAGGCGATCAACCCGGCGATCAGCGACGCCGTGCGGGTCGATCGCGAGGCCGGTGTGTCGCATCCCATTCCCGGCAAGGCGGCTGAACTCTATTTCTCGGATTGCACCGATGCGGAACGGGAATTTGCCGACGCGCGGCTGACGCCGCAGCCGATAGCGTTGATGTCGGAAACGCTGACGTTCAAGCCACCCGACGTTCCACGGCACTATATCCGCTGCCTGGCCGACAAGGTCGTGTTACCCGCCTATCAGGCCGCTGTTTCCAGTGGCTGGGAAAGCACGTTCGAGATGGTGTGCGGGCACGCGCCTTTCCTGTCGCAGCCAGTCGCGCTGGCGAACATTCTGGACACCATCGCCGGGAACGGCGGCACAGGCAGGGAGGCGGGCTGACACCGTCCGGTTTTCGCTTTCCAGCACCGGGCGGCGGCCATATGTCACGAACATGCGAATGACGCTGGGCTTCATCATGACAACCGTGGTGATCGATTCGATGGGGATCGGTCTGATTCTGCCCGTGATGCCCGCACTCCTGGAGGAAATCGGGGACATTCCGCTGTCTGAGGCCGCGATCTGGGGCGGTCTCCTGACCACTGTGTTCGCGGTGATGCAATTCTTCTTTAGTCCCGTGGTCGGCGCGCTGTCGGACAGGTTCGGACGCCGACCGGTGTTGCTGATCTCGCTTGGTATCCTTGCACTGGACTACCTTGTGATGGCGGTCGCGCAGGTGTTCTGGATTCTGCTTCTGGGCCGGATGCTGGCGGGCATTTCCGCGGCGACACAATCGACCGCGACCGCCGCGATCGCCGACATCTCGAAGCCCGAGGAGAAGGCCGCGCGCTTCGGTCTTGTCGGTGCCGCCTTCGGGCTGGGCTTCGTTCTCGGTCCGATGCTGGGTGGCATACTCGGCGAGTATGGCACACGCGCGCCTTTCTATGCCGCTGCCGGACTTGCCGCGCTCAACATGGTTTTTGGCTTTTTCGTCATGCCCGAGACGGTCACCGATGCTACCCGCCGACCGTTGTCATTGGCGCGCACGAACCCGCTTGGCGCATTCTTCAACGTGGGCCTTAATCCCGAGCTGCGCCGCCTGCTGCTGCTCTTCTTCCTCTACGAGATCGCATTTTTCGTATATCCCGCCATCTGGGCCTATTTCACCACCGCACGTTTCGGCTGGAGCGAAGGGATGATCGGTGCATCGCTTGCCGGTTTCGGCGTGGCCATGGCGATCGTGCAGGGCGGGCTGATACGCGTCATTCTGAAATTTCTGGGCGACCGGGGAACGGTGCTGTACGGGCTGATCTTCAACGCCTGTGCGTTTACCTTTCTCGGCTTCGTCACCAGCGGCGCGCTGGCGTTGAGCTTCATTCCGATTACCGCGCTCGGCGCCGTGGTCATACCAGCGATCCAGGCGGTGATGTCGCGGTTGACCCCGGATGACAGCCAGGGAGAGTTGCAGGGCGTGCTGGCGTCGGTTGCGGCAATTGCGACGATCATCTCGCCGCTGATGATGACCACCGTTTTCTGGCGCTTCACTGCCGAGGATGCACCGGTCTACCTGCCTGGTGCGCCGTTCCTCGTCTCGATGTTGCTGATGCTTGTATGCATGGCGGTTTTCCTGGCACCCAGGCGGGCAAGGCCTGCGTAATCGCTCTTCTGCGTGTCGTTTTCCGGCGAGAGCGCCATGCCAATCAGCCGGAGATTACAGCTGGAGAGGAGAGCCAGAACGATGGGCCGTATCCGCGCCGCCGTGTGCCACAATTTCGGAGAGCCGCTCCGGATCGAAGAGGTCGAGCTTGCCGCGCCCGAGGGCCGCGAGATCGAAGTCACCTTGGACGCCTGCGCGGTCTGCCATTCCGACATCGCCTATGCCAGCGGAGCCTGGGGGGGCGCGCTGCCTGCGGTATATGGGCACGAGGCGGCGGGACGGGTTTCGGCGCTCGGACCCGCGGCAGAAGGGTATTCTGTCGGAGACCGCGTGCTTGTCACGCTCATTCGCGCCTGCGGAACCTGCCCCAGTTGCGTGACCGCGCGACCCTCGATCTGTACCGGTGCCGCGCGCAGCACGCCGCTCACCACGACCCGGCGCGAACCTATCTTCCAGGCGATGGATTGTGGCGCCTTCGCGGAAAAGGTGGTCGTCGATCCCAGCCAGATCGCACCCGTCCCGGACGCCATGCCGCTCGATGTCGCGTCGCTTCTCTCCTGCGGCGTGATCACCGGCGTGGGCGCCGTCGTCAACGCGGGCAAGGTCAGACCCGGCGAACACGTTGTGGTCATCGGCGCCGGTGGTGTCGGGCTGAACGCCATACAGGGCGCCAAGATTGCCGGAGCGGCGCGCATCGTCGCCGTCGACATGACCGAGGCCAAGCTGGACGACGCCCGCGCCTTCGGCGCCACCGACGGCATTCTCGCCAGCGATCCGAAACCCTGGGCAACGCTGCGCGATCTGACCGGCAGGCTTGCGGATGCCGTCTTTGTCACGGTTGGCGCCGCGTCGATCTATGACACCGCGCCCCGCTACCTTGCCCCCGGCGGACGTCTCGTGATGGTCGGATTGCCGCCCTCGGGCTCAACTGCGAGCTATGCGCCGGACATTCTCGCCAGCCTCGGCCAGAGCCTGATCGGGACCAAGATGGGAGACACGGTCCTGTCGCGCGATATTCCGTGGCTTGCCGATCTCTATCTGCAGGGCAGGTTGAAACTGGACGAGCTGATCTCGGCCCGGTGGCCGCTTGAGCGGATCAACGAGGCGATCGCGGATACCAGGGCCGGGCATGCGCGGCGAAACGTGATCGTCTTCGACCGCTGAGATCAGTCGAGGTCCCACTCGAAGACCGAAACCCCGGACATTTCGCGCCCTCCCAGCGCGCGATAGAGCGCCAGCGCCGCCGCATTGTCGCCCTCGGTGCCCAGCCAGAAGCTTTCGCAGCCCCGGTCGCGCGCCAGTTCCCTGATCCGGGCCAGAAGTCGCCGCGCGATGCCCTGGCGCCGGTAATCCTCGTGCACGCCGACCTCGTCGAGATAGAACGCCGTCGGCTTGTCGGGCCGCATCATGACGGTGCCGAAAGCGAACCCCACGACCTCGCCCTGATCGAGCGCCACCACCAGTTCGTTGACCCGCGTCGCGAGAAACGACCAGACGCGGTCGGGGTCGGGCATATGGTCGAAGGTGCCGGGTCGCACACGGTCCAGCACAAAGGCATCCTCTGGACCAAGGTTGCGAATGGTGATTGGATTTCCCGACATTGAATATACCAACAGAAAAATTGTCGCGCCCATGAACCTCGCCGATCTGGATGTAATTGTCACGGCCCCCCCTGCCCCCGGCTGGGGCGGCCGCTATTGGCTGCTGGTGAAGGTGACGACTGATACCGGGGTGACCGGTTGGGGCGAGTGCTATGCGTCAGCGGTCGGGCCCGAGGCGATGACCGCCATCATCCTCGACGTCTTCGAGCGCCACATGGCCGGTGAGAACCCCGAGAACATCGAGCGCATGTTCCGCCGTGTCTATTCCAGTGGCTTCACCCAGCGCCCCGACCCGACCGTGATGGGTGCCTTCTCGGGGCTTGAGATGGCCTGCTGGGACATCCTCGGCAAGGATCGCGGGCGACCGGTCTGGGCGCTTCTGGGCGGGCGGATGAACGACCGTGTGCGTGCCTATTCGTATCTTTACCCGCTGGAGCAGCATCCCGTTCCCGCCTTCTGGGGCGACGCCGAGATGGCCGCCGAGGCGGCGCTCGACCTGGTCGCGCGAGGCTATACCGCGGTGAAGTTCGACCCGGCCGGGCCGTACACGATGCACGGCGGACACCAGCCTTCGCGATACGACATCGAAAGATCAGCCGCTTTCTGCGCCGCCATCCGCGGCGCGGTCGGCCCGCGGGCCGATCTGCTGTTCGGAACGCATGGGCAGTTCACCGCCTCGGGCGCACTTCGGATCGCGGCCGCAATCGCGCCCTATGATCCGCTCTGGTTCGAGGAACCGGTGCCGCCCGATGACCTCGAAGGCCTGGCGACCGTGGCACGCGGGACGCCAATCGCTGTCGCGACGGGCGAGCGCCTGACGACGGCGGCGGAATTTGCCCAGGCCCTGAAGCATGGCGCGACGATCCTGCAACCGGCGCTCGGGCGGGCTGGCGGCATCTGGGAAGGCCGAAAGATCGCCGCTCTGGCACAGACGGCTGGTGCCCAGGTCGCGCCACACCTTTATGCAGGACCGGTCGAGTGGGCGGCCAACATCCATCTCTCGGTCGCAATTCCGAACCTGCTGATTGCCGAGACCATCGAAACCGGGTTCCACGCCGCGCTCATCAAGAACAGCCTGAACGTCGAAGACGGATACATCGCTGCCCCCACCGCGCCTGGGCTAGGGATCGAGGTGGACGAGGCGCTCGCCCGTGCGCATCCCTACACCGGCACGGGTCTGCACCTGGAGATGCAGGACGATCCGCCGCGCTACGACGCGCCGCACCTCTTTGAGGGCGGCGCGCCGGTGAAGGGTGACTGAGCTTTCTATTTTCTGATAGTCGCGGGAGACCGGCGATCACGCCGGTTGCGCCATCGCCGAACGATGAGCCTCGACCGCCGCGCGGATGTCGTCGAACCAGACCGCGCGTCCGTTTTCGATAACCACGCCTGCGTCGCAAACCCGCGTCAGAAACCCGAGCGAATGGGAAACGATGACAGCGCCCCGGTGGGCCAGGCGCTCGGCCAGCGCCGCCTCGCATTTCTCGCGGAAGGCGGCGTCGCCCACCGCCGTGATCTCGTCGATCAGGTAGGTGTCGAACCCGATCCCCATCGAGAGCCCGAACCCCAGCCGTGCGCGCATCCCCTGGCTGTATGTCCGGACGGGCAGCGCCAGGTGATCGCCCAACCCTGAAAACTCCCGCACGAAAACCTCGAGCGCGTCGCTGTCGACCCCGTAGATGCGGGCGACGAAACGTACGTTTTGCACCCCGGTCAGATCGGCGTGAAAGCTGCCGGCGAAACCGACCGGCCAGGACACGCTTCCCGAAACCTCGATCCGGCCAGATGTCGGGCGCAGGGTCCCGGCTATCATTTTGAGAAGGCTTGATTTACCCGCCCCGTTCCGGCCAAGGAGCGCCACCGAGAGGCCCCCTGGAAAGGTCAGGCTGACACGGTCGGCCACCACCTGTTCCACGCCGCCGGTGTGGAACCGTTTCGAGACATCGAGAAGCCGGATCATCGCCGGTCGCGCACGCTGTAGTAGACCAACACGCCGACCGCCCATCCGGAGAGCAGGAAGAACGCGACGATCGCAAGCAACACCTCCTTGCGCGGGAACTCCGAAGCCTGCGCCAGTGTGGGCTTGATATAGGCGGCAAGGTAACGGCTCTTGCGCCGCGCCTCCGCCAGCGCCTGGTCATAGGCCGCCAAGGCGGCTGTATAGGCCTGCTCGGCAAACTCGCGGTCCACGGCGAGACGTTCGTATTCGGCCAGCTTGGTCGCGTAATCCTCACCGCCGCCAACATGGCCGAGCTTGCGGCGCTCATCCGCGATCCGCGCCTCGATGACGGCGATCCGGCGATCCGCCTGGGTGATGCGAGGATCGCTCTCACGCGTGCTTTCGCGCAAGAGATCGGCCGCGATCATCGCTTCGGCAAGCTGCTGTTCAAGCGTCGAGAGAAGTCCCATCTGGCCCTGCAGGTCCGCCGTCGGATCGACGATCTGGGTGCGCGAGCGGAACCCGGTCATTGCCTCGCGCGCCGATTTCAACCGTTCGACGGCGCGCGCGACTTCTTCCTTGGCAAACGCGATCGTATCCTTTTGGGCGATCGCGGAGAGTTCCTCGACGAGGCGCAGGCATTCCTCGAATATTCCCGTTGCGATGGTCCTTGCGTCCTCGGGTGAGAATGCCAGCGCGCGCACCTCGATCAGCTCGGTCGAGCTGTCATAGGTGACGCGGACCATGTAGCCCCAGTAGTCGAGCAGGTCCTCGATCGTCCCGGTCGCGTCGTAGCCGAAAACCGGGTCGCCCGGCGCGCGGGAGTAGAGCCCT
The DNA here is from genome assembly GCA_022340315.1 of Silicimonas sp. Classification (GTDB taxonomy): domain Bacteria; phylum Pseudomonadota; class Alphaproteobacteria; order Rhodobacterales; family Rhodobacteraceae; genus JAJDOD01. The sequence goes on from JAJDOD010000049.1 coordinate 22,932, forward strand.
GAAAGCGCGAGACGGCGCTCGAGCGCCTCGACCATCTCCTGGCTCTGGATGAACTCGTACAGGATGTCGCTGTCGGAACTGCCGCTGGTAGCGACGTCGGTGATCCCGCCGAAAAGCTCGATGGGCGACGCGACTTCCTCCTTGCGGACCGAAAACCCGACGGTCGACGCGAATTGCTCGGCCGCCACGCCGTAGAGATACCAGGCGGAGACCGACACGGGTGCCAGGACGCAGACAAGAAACGACAGCAGGATCCACGTGTGACGACGCCGGGGCGCGCTGGCGCGCGGCTCGGCCGCCCGGGCGACCCTCGGCAGCACGGGCATGGATTCAGGATGTGCCATGAGACCTCTGTTCATAAGATGGAAAGGACTTGGGACTATTCGACGGGGGCGAAAACGCGGGGTCGGACAGATCGAACTGGTAGCCAGAGAACGCCTGCTCGTGCCGCGGAAATCCGCGGCGTCGCGCTCGACCGCGGCATTGATCCTGCGCGAGATGTCCACGACCTATGGACGCTCGCCAGGCGGATACCTCTGGGCGGTGCTCGAACCACTGGCGGCGATTGCGCTCCTGTCTTTCGCCTTCTCTCTGGCCTTCCGCGCACCGTCGCTGGGGTCCAGCTTCCCGCTTTTCTATGCGACGGCCTATCTGCCCTACATGATGTTTCATGACGTCGCCTCGAAGACAGCGCAGGCGATCCGCTTTTCGCGGCCGTTGCTCAATTTCCACGCGGTGAACTGGTTCGATGTCATTCTCGCAAGGTTCCTGCTGAACACGTTCACGCACCTCGTGGTCGGAACCCTGGTTCTGGGTGGTATGCTGGTGCTGCTGGAAACGCGCGCGACGCCCGACATGAGCGTGATCCTTATCGCCGCTTGCATGTCTGCAAGCCTCGCCCTCGGGATCGGGACGCTGAACGCATTCCTGTTCCTTGCCTTTCCCGCCTGGGAGCGTGTCTGGACGATTGCCACGCGGCCGCTTTTCATCATCTCCGGCGTCTTCTTCCTGTTCGAGGATCTTCCTGCCGATCTTGCCCGCTTCCTCTGGTTCAACCCGTTGTTCCACGTCACCGGCCAGATGCGCAGCGGCTTCTACGCGATCTACGATGCGACCTATGTCTCGGCAGGGTTCACGTTTGGGATCGGCATCGGAACGTTCTTGCTTGGCCTGTTGCTACTGGCCCGCCACGGCGACGGGATCATTCACAAATGACCCGCAATCTTAAGGAATTCGTTAACCACAAAGCGGTTTTGGACACCCGGCGCGACTTTGTCGGGCTTGAGCATGTCTCCATCCTGCTGGCGCATTACAACGGGGCGGCGTTGTTGTCGGACCAGCTTGAAAGCCTTGCATCGCAGACCCACCGCGACTGGTCGCTGATCATCTCGGATGATGGCAGTTCGGACGGCTGGCTCTCGGTGGCACGTGATTTCGCGGCGTCGTACCCCGACCGGCAAACCTTGTTGTTCAATGGGCCGAGGCGGGGCTTCGCGCAGAATTTTCTGTCACTGGTCGAGTTTGCCGGCCCGACAGTTCCATTTGCCGCGTACTGCGACCAAGACGACGTTTGGCTGCCGGACAAGCTCGAGCGGGCGATCAAGGCGCTTCGTTCGATCCCGAGCGGACAACCGGCGCTGTATTGCGGGCGCACGATGGTCTGCGATCGCGCCTTGCGGCCCATCGGTCCGTCGCCCTTGTTTCGCCGGGCACCGGATTTTGCCAATGCGCTGGTGCAGAATATCGGCGGTGGCAACACCATGGTTTTGAACCGCCCTGCCCTCGATCTTCTGCAGGACACCCGCCACCATGCCGGCGCCATCGTGTCGCATGACTGGTGGACCTATCAGCTGATCGCCGGTGCGGGCGGCAAGGTCATTTATGACCCTGAACCAACGCTTCTCTACCGCCAACACCCGGGCAATATGATCGGTGCAAACGCTTCCTTCCCGGCAAGGCTCTCACGGCTACGGCGAATGCTAACCGGCGAGTTCCGGGGCTGGAACGACGCCAATTGCTCGGCACTTCGGCGCGCCGCACATTGGCTGACACCCGAAGCCCGGGTCACGCTGGATTGCTTCCAGTCGTCCAGAAACGGAAAGTTCGGCACCCGCCTGCGAGCGTTGCACGATGCCGGCATCTACCGACAGACAACCCGGGGGCAGATCGCGCTCTGGATTGCCGCCGCATTGAAGAAGCTATGAAAGCCACGGCGCTATCCTAGCAAGCGACCCGGCGGGACAGGAACTGGCGTTCGGTGCCACACCGCGCCCATCGCAATGCGATTGGCACTTCGACAGTCTCCTCGCCATCGAAGTTTTCTTGCGTCATGGGCTTGTTCCTGGTCGCTTCACGCTCTGCTGCGGGCGCAGACGGGCATCCAGACACGAAGGAAAGTCTGAGTATCCGTCTTGCCGAAGCTTTCCATAATGCGTTCATCGCGACCTCACGCGATATCAGGCAGCAATGGGATCCGTGACAGCTGGCGGTTGGAGCTGTTGAGTGATTTGCCCTGGCTCCGGCTTACGGTGCGTGGGAAACAAGCGCGCCAGGGTCCACCACAGAATGAGCAGGTCGAGGCCGATCCCGCGATGTTCGGCGTATAGAGTGTCAAGACGCATCTTCAGCGGAAGGCAGAGAGACAGGTAGGCGCTTTCGGTTTCCGCCGCAGACTGGCAGCGCGAGAGAATCCGTTCCTCACGCCGATGGACGAGGACCGTGGAGAGACCGGTGATGCCTGGCCGCGAGATGTCAAGCAGACGGCGATACCGCACTGGACAGGCCGCGAGATGGCGCGGCAGCGGCGGGCGCGGACCGATGAACACGATATCGCCGCGCAACACGTTGAATATCTGTGGCAGTTCGTCCAGCCGTGTCCGCCGAAGGACGCGCCCGACCCCGGTAACACGTGCGGACTGATCACCGCCCAAGGCGGATTCTTCGACGCCGTTACGCACCATCATCGTACGTATCTTGTAAAGTCCGAAGGATCTGCTGGCATCTTTCATCCGTTCCGAACGGTAGAGAAACGGCCGCCCCTGCAGCGGCACGACAACAAGGTAAAGCAGCGCAAGCAAGACAAGGATGATGGGCGACAGGAGCACCGCGACGACCCGGCTGCGTGTTATGATCCTGTCCGACATGTCTTTCGCCCTTGCGCCAGCTGCGACTTGTCCGAGTTATGCGCACCACGCGTAAGTTTTCCCTTACCGAACGATGCTTTTCCATGCCTTGGTAAAGCCCCCGTTAACGGCTCGCCGTTAATTGGGCGCCATGATCCCGCATCACCTCCTTTCTGTGCCTCGCCGCTCGCGGAGCGTGCTGAAAAGTCTCGTCGCACGCGAGGTGAGGGTGGCCAGGCTGGAATGCAGCAGCACCAGGGCGACGCTTGCGGCACTTCCAACCGCATGGGGAACGGTCTGGGCCTCGCGTGCGGACATCCTGCGGTATCTCAGGACCGGCGAAGACGCGCTGGCCTTCGAACTGAGACGTCGCTTCGGACTGGGACCGCCGCTTGGCGCGGCGCAGCCGATACCGCCGGACATTTTCGCGGACAACCCCATGAGCCAAGCGGCGCGGGCCACGATCATCGTCCCCGTCTTCAACGCTTTCGAAGACACCGCCCGCCTCTTGCGCCAACTGACCGAAACGCTCGCCCGCGAAATCGGGATACTCCTTGTCGATGACGGGTCGGACGATCCGCGCATCGCGCCGCTCCTGCACGAATTCACCACGCGGGTGCCATCGGCAAGGGTTCTTGTTCACTCCAGCAATCAGGGTTTCGTCGCAGCGGTGAACACCGGACTGAATGCGGTGCCAAAAGACAGTCACGTTATTCTGCTGAATACCGATGCGCTGCCACCTGCGAACTGGGTCTCCCGCCTCCTGGCGCCCCTGGCGGAGGATAACGATGTCGCAAGCGTAACCCCGCTATCCAACAACGCCGAAGTCCTGTCGATTCCGCGCCCTGGAACTCCGGTGGAGTTAGCTCCCGAGTTCGTCACGGCTGTCGATCAGACCGCGGCCCGGATTGGTGCCAGACTGGTCGAGATGCCGACCGGCATTGGCTTCTGCATGGCATTGAACCGCAAGTTCCTCGACCGGGTCGGCGGTTTCGATACCGCCTTCGGCCGCGGCTACGGCGAGGAGGTCGACTGGTGCCGAAAGGCGGCGATGGCGGGTGGACGCCACGTGGTCGCGACGAACCTCTTCGTGGGCCATCGCGGCTGTGCAAGCTTCGGGCCGGCAAGAAAGCGGGCACAGGTGGCCAAGGCGGGCCGCGTCATAGCTGCGCGTTATCCGGACTATGCGGACGCCGTCCTGGACTGGGAGCAGCGGGATCCGATCGGACCCGAGCGCCTTGCGGTGTCGCTGGCCTGGGTGGCGGCGACTGCCACCGCGCCGGTGCCGGTATTCATTGCCCATGCGCTTGGCGGTGGTGCCGAAACCGCGCTTCGGCGCGAGATCGCGGGAGTTCTGTCGGGTGGCGCGCCGGCGGTCGTGATCCTGCGCGCCGGCGGCACCGCCACTTGGCGCGTCGAAGTGCAGGGCGAACGCTTCACCGTAATCGGCGACGTCGGGTCTGCGGGACTGGTGCATCGGCTGCTGGCGCCGATCGCACGTCGGCACGTGGTCTACTCCTGCGCCGTTGGTGCCGCCGACCCGGCGTCGGTACCGGAAACCCTGCTGCGCCTCGCCGGAGAGCAGAGGCTGGATATCCGGATGCACGACTACTTTCCCGTCAGCCCATCGTGGAACCTGCTGGCCGGCGACGGGCATTATCGCGGCATTCCCGCCCTTGATGAAACCGATCCCGCCCATGCGCTGCCTGCAAATGCCGGGCGCCCCGGTCTGTCGCACCGCGAGTGGCGGCGGCGGTGGTCGATGGTCACGACTGCGGCGACCGAGATCACGGTCTTCGCCGCCTCGGGCAAGCAGTTGATCGAGGAGGCCTATCCACATGTCGCCGGAAAAGTCGCCATCCGCCCGCATCGGTTGGACGGCCTTCCCAGGAAAGTCGCGAAGGGGGGAACGAACATAGGCATCCTCGGCGGCATCAATCGCGCCAAGGGGGCGCAGGTGTTGGAGGGCCTCGCCACCCGAACCGCGCGACAGATCGTGGTGATCGGCGAGATGGACGGGCAGTTCCGGCTGCCGCCGCCGCATGTCGTGCACGGCCGCTACAAGCGCGCCGAGATCTCGGAACTGTCCGAACGCTATGGCATCGGCCTCTGGTTCATACCTTCGATCTGTCCCGAGACGTTTTCATTCGCCACCCACGAGACGCTTGCGACCGGTCTTCCCGTGATGTCCTTCGATCTTGGCGCGCAGGGTGAGACTTTGCGGACTGCATCGCGGGGTCACGTTCTTTGCACGCCCCCGGACGACCTGGCCGCTGTCCACGCGGAAATCGAACGCCTGCTGTCCTGAGACCGCCCGGCTCACTCGGCTGCGTGCGGCGTGGCCTGTTTCGCATCGTATCGGAAAAACCGCGCGTACGCCGACGACAACAGCCGCTGGCGCAGTGCAAGGGCCGCGGGCGTCGAGAATGCCGCCGCTACCGCCTTTGCGAACGGCTTGGTCCGGCTGATATTGTCCCGCATCAAATCAGCGCTCAAATGCAACCCGATGGCCCGCGTGGCTGGCAACAGAACCTCGGCCAGATCCTCGTATCGCATGATCACGAAATCGGCGCGGGGCCGCGCTGCGACCCAGTAGCCGTCGCGATGCTCGAACGCATCAAGACCGATCCCGAAGCAGGGGCGGAAGTGCTCCTCGAACCAGGTCAGCGGGCGCAATGCCAGGAAGAAGAGCCGCCGCACGATCATCTCGGCACCGTAGCCTTGCGGTGCAAGCATGGCCTTGCCGCCAATAGCGTGGAACTCCGCCACCGTGTTCTCAATGCCTCCCTTGTCGTCGATCAGCGCTCCGATGCGTGAAAGCGCCTCCTCGAGGCCGCCGATCAGGGCGGCATCCGGATCCTGATCATCACGCCCCGCACGCATCGCCAGCTCCGCGAGGTCTACACGATACCCGTCGATGTCCTGCAAGATCCCCGAGCGCAGCCAGTCGAGAGGTTCGCGGCTGAGCGATATGACTTTCAGGTTGGCCTTTCCTTGCCCCCCCAACACCTGGTTCATCCGGTAGGTCAGGCCGACATTGGCCATCAGCTGACCCACGAGGTGCTCGTGGAAATAGCCATTCGTCGCCCTGTCGACCGCGATCGGAACGATGCGTTGCAAGGCGCTTTCGCCAAGAAAATGGCTCTGATGGACATCGAGCGCGGGATTGGATTTGAGCGTGTTCACGAGGGACGTGCTTGCCACCTTGCCGAACTGGTAGACGATGGTCAGTTTCTTCTCGCGTTCCGCCACGCTCATGCCTCCAGAAGATCGGTTTCGGCTGCAAGCCAGTCATGGAACCCATCGGCAACGGTTCGCGGTCGGGTGAAAGCTGCCCGCAGGTCCTTGCGTTCCCGATAGAGCCGCCGCGCCGCGGGCGGGATCGGGGTGCCATTGTCGAAGGTCTTGTAGTGCCAGTATCCCTCGGGGATCGCCGGATCGGTCGCCGCCGCGACGGCGTTGCGGTACCACGACCAGACCTCGTAGACCTCGTGATTGTCGCGCGCGTAGCGCTGGGTCATCGTGTCGCCGACCGGTCCCAGCTTGGTGAAGTGATAGAACTTGAGCGCCGAGCCATTCACCCTGATCTGGCCTGCATCGTCGAACCGAAGGTCCCGGTGGCTGAGGTTCCAACTGGCAACATTGCACCCGGGATCGCGGTGGACCTTCACGTTCTCGAAGAAACATGGCACCAGATCGCACCATTTCTGATCGACGAAGATGCCGATATCGCGCCTGTCGTGGCACCAGTCGCGCAACCTGTCGTCCCACCATTCGGCAAAACGCAGCCCTTCGCTCCGGTTGGCTACTGCAACGAAGCCGAGATTGTATGCACCGTGCGACAGCGATGTGATCTCATTGTCGCGGATTGCCTGATGGGCGCTGCGCGGCTCGGGCGCGATCTGATGCGGCGTGAGCACGATGTCGGCGGCATCGAGTAAATCCACCACTTCGTCCATAGGGTTGAACACGGCAATGTCCGGGTCGAAATAGATCAGCTTGTCGCACTCCGGTTCGCCCAGAATACGCCGGGCGGCAGCCCCTTTGACGGCCGTGCAGGCCTCGACGATGTCGTGTCCGAAGAGCCACGGCTCGGTCTGGTCACCGAAAAGCTCCTCGGCCGTCAGCACGCGGTCATAGCCGTCTTCGGTCCAGTCGTTCTGCATCCCATCCGGGGGCAGATCCGTAACCACGGCCCATAGCACCCAGTCGGGATGCAGACGCTTGAGGCCTGCCGAAAGGACACGAGCCCGGTTCAGGTAGCTGAAGGAAAAACTCGTGAAGGCATGAATTGTCACGTTTCACCCCGCGCCGGAAGAAGATCGAGGGTCATGCCGCTGAACGCCGCCTCCAGCCGGGACGATGCCCGCAGACGCCGCGCCTTCTCCGCAAGCTCGGTCAGTCCTCCGGATTTGGCGAGCGCATAGAGATCTTCGGGCGTGTCCAGCACGGCTCCGCGATCGAACTCGGCCACCGCAGCGGCCACGTTGCCCGATCCCGTGTTGGTCACCACGAAGGCGCCGCCGCCCAGCGCCTCGAATGTCGAGAACGAGAACGTCTCGCGCCAAGCTGCCCAGTGCAGGA
>JAJDOD010000066.1 GCA_022340315.1 Silicimonas sp.
ATGGGCCACAACTCGATCATGGCGCAGGGCGCGATCGAAGCCACGGGCCGCGCGACGGAAGAAGGCCACGGCGACGATCTGGTGCCGCAGATGGTCGACAACTTCAGCCGCTGGTTCAAGGATTGAGCATCCTGGCCGAAACCCGGTCCGACCGCGTCGGCCTCGGGATCGGCCTGATCCTCTTTGCCTTTCTGTTCTTCGCCGCCGTCGATACCTCGGTGAAATGGCTGGCGCTGGCGGGCATCCCCGCCCTGCAACTGGCCTTCATGCGCTACTTCGTGGCCTTTCTGCTCTCGGTCGGGCGCGGCGTGCAGCACGGGCAGATCTTCGAATGGCGCGAGCGGCGCATCATGGCGCTGGTCCTGATCCGTGGCGCGCTTCTCGTCATGGCCACCGCGTTCAACTTCATCGCACTCGCCTACCTGCCGCTCTCGGTCACCTCCTCGATCCTGAACTCGGCGCCGATCATCCTCACCGCCCTCGCCGTCCCGGTTCTGGGCGAACGCGTCGGCCCGTTCCGCTGGGTTGCCGTCATCGTCGGCTTCATCGGCGTGCTCATCGTCATCCGCCCCTTCGGCGCGGAGTTCCACTGGGCCACCATCCTCATGGTCGCGAACGCCGTCGCGATGGCGCTCTTCGCCATCCTCACCCGGATGCTCTCGGGCCAGATCGCCACCCAGACCATGCAGGTCTACATGGGCGCGCTCGGAACCGTCGTGCTTCTGGTCCCGGCGGTTTTGACCTGGCAAACACCCGAGGATGCGCTCGGCTGGACGCTGCTCATCGCCATCGGCGTGCTCGCCTGGATTGGCCACGAGATCTACGGCCGCGCCCATGCCTTCGCCGAGGCAAGCGTGCTTATCCCGTTCAACTACGTCTTCATCGTCTACCTGACGCTTGCAGGCATGATCGTCTTTGGAGATATCCCCGACGCAACCACGCTCGTAGGTGCCGCCATCATCATCGGCTCGGGCCTGGTGATCTGGTGGCGCGAGACGCAAACACACAAAACCACGTAAGATGTCTGTCCGCTCTTGCATCCATCGAATGTATCCGTATCGGATTGTGCTGTTGGCCAAGCCTCCAACTTCGCAGAACTCTGAACTAACTAATGAAAAACTGCGCAAAAATGCCTTCCATTGGTCATATTTCGGAATTCGTGCTCTGAATTTTAACGGATTTTAGCGGCCTGCAATAATGACCACAGCCAATAATGGTTGATAAATGTGCAGAATTTGTGCAGGCTAGCTGTGGGAAATTTATCCCAGAAGTTATCTTAACAATTATCTGTTGGGGGTAATATGAAACTACGAACCAGTATCGCCGCGGCGGTTTTCGCGGCCATTATGTCTCTTTGGGGAACCGTCGCTCTCGCAACGACCTTCGCCTTCGACGCGGCCGCGTCGAGTATCCATCTCACGAAGACCGGCGGGGACGGCCATATTAGTGCTTCAGGAACGTTCCTTGACGTGGACCCCTGGGATGCCGGACCGGGTATGGAAACCCATGAGGTTTCACATCTCATCCATTGGCAGGTCAATGGCGGGTTTCTTGCCGAAGCCGACTATGACGTAACTGCAAAGCTGCACTTCACGCAGCCCGGAGTGGCGTCCGGTCAGACGACCGGTGATGGCAACGCATTCGTCTTTCTGTACGGTCTCGTCAACAAGGGCAGCGTTAGCTGGCATGGTCCCGCAAATATCGACTTCGGCGGCGGCTATTCCGTCCAGGTCACGCTGGACAGCTTCTTCGAGAAAGGCCTCTTGCAAAACAGCCTGAAGACCGGCGGCACATTCAAGACGACCACCCCGGTTCCGCTTCCGGCGGCAGGCTGGCTTCTGCTCGCGGGTCTTGGCGGCATGGCGGCCATGAAGCGACGCAGCAAGGCAGCCTGAACAGGCGCATCTTGCACATAAAATCGAAAAGGGCGGTCCGGGATGGCCGCCCTTTTTCGTGCGCGCGTCGCTCCCGTTTGGCTCCGACAAGACAACGTAAAGCTACAGTTAACTTTGCTTAACGCCCGCCGTCTGCGAAGCGCCCTCGCGTGTCCGACGCCGTCCATCCACCGACGTAATACCGACGTAATACCGACGTGATACCGACGTTGCGTTTTCGCGCCATTCGCCTTGTTTCGTGGCGTTTACCAAATCTGACCTTCCCCGCAACACCGATTGCCCGCCCGTGCCGTTAAGCATTGCCCGCCCCCGCCGTGCGGGCTATCGGTTGGGCACAAGGAGGACCGCCATGCTGACGACAATTCCCGGCTTCGACCGGATCGGAGAAGAGAACGCCTTCGCCGTCCTCGCCCGCGCCCAAGCCCTTGCGGCTGAAGGCAAAAACATCATCAACCTCGGCATCGGCCAGCCCGATTTTCCGACACCCGAAAACATCGCCGAGGCCGCCATCAAGGCGATCCGCGACGGCCATCACGGCTACACCCCCGCCACCGGGATTCTCCCGCTGAGACAGGCGGTTGCCGCCGATCTCGACCGCCGCTTCGGCGTCGATGTGGACCCCGAGAAGGTCATCATCGTCCCCGGCGGCAAGGTCACCATGTTCGCCGCCATCCTGATGTTCGGCGAACCCGGAGCCGAGATTCTCTACCCCGATCCCGGCTTCCCGATCTACCGCTCGATGATCGAATTCACCGGCGCGAAACCGGTCCCGATCCCGATCCGCGAAGAAAACGGCTTCGCCTTCTCGGCCGAGGAAACGCTCGCGCTCATCACCGACAAGACCCGCCTCATCATCCTGAATTCGCCGGCGAATCCCTGCGGCGGCGTCACGCCGAAAGCGGAGGTCGACCGCCTCGCCGCAGGTCTCGAAAACCACCCGAACGTCGCCATCCTCTCGGACGAGATCTACGACCAGATGCTCTACGACGGCGAGGAACACGTGACCCTCCTCTCCTATCCCGCGCTCCGCGACCGGGTGATCCTGCTGAACGGCTGGTCCAAGACCTACGCCATGACCGGCTGGCGGTTGGGCTACTCGGTCTGGCCCGAGGCGCTCTACGACAAGGTCCGCAAACTTGCCGTCAACGCCTGGTCCTGCGTCAACGCGCCCGCTCAATATGCCGCCCTCGAAGCCCTCACCGGCCCGCAGGACGCGGTGGCCGAAATGATGGCCGCCTTCGACGCCCGCCGCAAACTGGTGGTGGACCTGCTGAACGACATTCCCGGCGTCTCCTGCATCGTGCCCAAGGGCGCGTTCTACGCCTTCCCCAACATCAGAGAGACGGGCTGGAAGGCCAAGAAACTCGCCTCCGCGCTCCTCGAAGGCCCCGGCGTCGCCACCATCGGCGGCCCCGATTTCGGCACGCTGGGCGAAGGCTACATCCGCCTCTCCTACGCCAACAGCCAGGACAACATCCGCGAAGCCTTGATCCGCATGAAAACCTTCCTGGAGAAGACCGAATGACCGATACAAGCCACGATGGCGTCGCCATCGTCCGCCCCGGGCAAACCTATACGGGAAAACAAGGCTTTACCTACGGCGCGGGTATCTCGCGTGAGACGGTGGGCGCGCAGCATATCTGCATGAACCTCCTGCCGATCCCCGACGGCGTCATGGCGAAAGCGCATTACCACGACGGGATCGAGACCATCGCCTACGTGATCGAAGGCGAAATCGTCGTGCACTACGGCGACGAGCTGGAAAAGCAGGTGATCGTTAAGGCCGGGGAACATTGCCTCGTCGGCGCAGGCGTGCCACATGCGCCGAGGAACGCCTCGGGCGCCATGAGCCGGGCGCTGATCGCCCATTCCTCGGGCAGCGACCAGGACGGCATCGTGATGCTGCCGGAGCTTGACGCCAAGCTGGCGGCACGGCTCGAGGCGGAAACGACGTAAGGAGACACGCACATGACCAAACCGACCATCGGCTTCATCGGCGTGGGCCTCATGGGCCACGGCATGGCGAAGAACATCGTCGAGAAAGGCTATCCGCTCCGTGTCATGGCGCACCGCAAACGCGAGGCCGTGGACGACCTGATCGGGCGCGGTGCCGTCGAGGTCGGCTCGCCGAAAGAGATGGCCGAGGCCTGCGAGATCATCTTCCTCTGCGTCACCGGCAGCCCCCAGGTCGAGGGCGCGATCCGCGGCGAAAACGGGATCCTCGCCGGCCTGCAGCCCGGCGCCATCGTGGTGGATTGCTCGACCGCCGACCCGGTCTCGACCCTTGCCCTCGCGGCGGAGATCGAGGCCGCTGGCGGCCACATGGCCGACGCGCCGCTTTCACGCACGCCCAAGGAGGCCTGGGAAGGCACGCTCGACGCGATGGTGGGCGCCAGCCCCGAGGTCTTCGCCCGCATCAAGCCGGTGATCGAGACCTGGGCCGGCGTGATCGTCCACCTGGGCGAGACCGGGCTCGGGCACAAGATGAAGCTTATCAACAACTTCCTCGGCATGGGCTACGGCGTGCTCTACAGCGAGGCGCTTGCCATCGCGCGCAAATCCGGCCTGTCGGCCGAGCAGTTCGACAGCGTGATCCGGCCCGGACGGCTCTCGAACGGCTTCTATGAAACCTTCATGAAGTGGACGCTGGAGCATGACGAGAATGCCCATCGGTTTGCCATCTCGAACGCCCACAAGGACATGGCCTATCTCGCCAATCTCGCGGTTTCCGTGGGCGCGGTGAACCCCATGCAGTCGGTCGTCAAGAACGCCTACGCCGGGATGGAAGCCGCCGGCGAGGGCGAACGTTACGTGCCGATGCTGGCGGACTTCATTGCCCGCCAGAACGGTTTGGAAGAGTGATCTCCGGGCCCTGCACAGGAGCCCGGAAAAGTTTGCTTCAGACCCGACCTTTCCACGGCACCAGCCACTTCTCGGCCTGGCGCATCAGGATGTCGATGCCGTAACCGATCACGCCGATTAGGATGATCCCCATGATCACGATATCCGTCAGCTGAAAGCGCGAGGCTACCATGATCATCATGCCCGCGCCCTTCTCGGCGGCGACCAGTTCGGCGGCAACGACCGTGCCCCAACAGACCCCCATAGCCACCCGCGCGCCGGTGAAGATCTCCGGCAGGCTATTCGGCACGATGACATAGCGCAGAAGCTGGTACTTCGATGCGCCCAGCGAATAGGCCGCGTGCACCTTCGAGATCGCAACACCCGAGACCCCGGCACGCGCGGCGATTGTCATGATCCAGAGAGCGGCGAGAAACAGCAGGATGATCTTGCCGGTCTCTCCGATACCCGCCCAGATGATCACCAGCGGGATCAATGCAAGTGGTGGCACCGGGCGCATGAACTCGACGATCGGATCGAACCAGCCGCGAAACCAGTTGGACAGTCCCATCGCATAGCCCAGCGGGATACCGACCAACGCCCCGAAGAAGAAGCCCAGGATCACGCGGAAAAGCGACCAGAAGAGGTGCTGCCAAAGCGTGAAATTCTGGTACCCTTCATTCGCGATCTCGATGGTGCGCGCGACGACCTGTTCGGGCGACGGCAGCCAGATCGGTTCCATCTGCCACCCCTTGGACGGAGTGAAATTCGGTGTGCCCTTGCCCGAGAGCGTCACGGTGCCGTTCTCGACCTCGACCGAGCCGCCCGGCTCGATCGGCTGGCCATTGATCGCCGTGACGGCGACGTTCTCGTCGCGCCCAAATTCGTCGTTGCTGTCGACCCGAATCAGGCCCGAACGCCATGCCCCGATGGCTGCGGCGTCGTTCTTGGCGAACCCGTCGCCCGGTTCGACCACTGGCACCTCGCCCTCTTCCTCGCCGACGCGATAGACATTCACGGTCACCGTGGCATCATCCGACTGCGACCCGTCGGACGCGGTATAGGTGAAGGTCGTTTCGCCGGCAAACGGCCCCGGCGCGTGGATCGGCACCAGTTTCGAGCCGGTGAACGCTCCCCAAAGCAGAAACAGGGTCAACACCGAGATCACGCTGGCCCAGCGATCAGCCTTGACCGTGCTTTCATCTCCGAACGTCACGGTCTTAAGCGAGGTGAAGTCGCGGATTTTCCCCATTCGTCCGACGATGAAACGGACGATGAAGAAGGCTGCGGCGAAGATCGCGATATAGATCAGAAGGATAATCATGCCGCGTCCTCCGAGCGGCCCATGATCTCTTCTTCCATGTCCCAGATCATGCTGAGGATCTCCTCGCGCCGCGCCCCGAATTCGGGATGCTTTTTCACTTCTCTGAGATCCTGCCCGACGCCAAGATCGGCGAATGGCAGCCGGTATTCCTTGTGGATGCGCCCCGGACGCGGCGCCATGACCAGAAGCCGCTCGCCCAGGAGAAGCGCCTCCTCGACCGAGTGCGTGATCAGGATGATTGTCTTGCCGGTCTCCTTCCAGAGCTTGAGTACCAGGCCCTGCATCTTCTCGCGCGTCAACGCATCTAGCGCGCCCAGCGGTTCGTCCATCAGGATAACGTCGGGATCATTGGCGAGACACCGAGCCAGCGCGACGCGTTGCTGCATGCCGCCGGAAAGCTCGTATACCGACTTCTCCTTGAAATCCCGTAGGCCCGTTACGTCCAGCAGGTGATCGACGTTCTGGCCCCACTCCCGTTCGCGCTGCCCTTTCATGCGAGGACCAAAACTCACGTTGTCGCGCACGCTCATCCACTCGAACAAGGCACCCTGCTGGAACACCATTCCACGTTCGGCGTCCGGGCCCGAAACCGGGTGATCTTTCAGAATGATCTTGCCCTCGGTAGGCGCAAGGAATCCCGCTACGATGTTCAGAAGCGTGGTCTTGCCGCAACCGGACGGACCGAGAACGCTCATCAGTTCGCCCGTCTTGATCTCGAGCGAGACGTTCTTCAACGCCTGCACATGCCCGCCATTGGGCAGGTCGAAACGCATAGAGATGTCCTGGATGGATAGTGTCGACATGGGCCTGTCCCCTTCGTCCCTGTCTTGGAGAAAGGGCGCGGAATGTGTCCCACGCCCTTGTATCGTTTTGGCTTACGATCCGCCCGCATTGCCGAGCGGGCCGATGTTCACCGCGTCGGCGTAGCTGTCGAGCGCCGCGTCGATCGAGCCGGCTTCCACGAAGACATCCGCGACGCCCTTCATGAACTCCTGCGCGCCACCGCCGAGCCACTTGGCGCTAAGCTGCTCTTCCACGGTCGGGAAGATGAAAGTCGCCATCGTGTCGGCAGTTGCGGCCTCGTCCATGCCGGCGTCCTTGGCGATGACGGGAAGCATCTTGGCGTGGTTCGCTTCATCCGCCCACATCGCGTTGGCTTCTGCTGTCACCTGAAGGAACTTCGCAAGCATGTCACCGCTTTCGGCCACGAAGGATGCGGGTGCCGAGGTTACGTCGAAAACGAGGATCCCCAACTCTTCTTTCTCGGCCCCGGTCAGAAGCACGTTGCCGTGCTCTTTCATCCGGCGCAGCGATCCGCCCCATCCACAAGCCATGTCCACCGCTTCCTGTGCCAGCGCTGCAGCACCTTCAGGCGGCGACATATTGACGACATCGAGTGACCCGACATCGACGCCAAAATGGCTCATCTGCTTGAGGAAGCCGTAATGCGCTGCGGTGCCGAGCGGAACCGCCACCTTCTTGCCCGCAAGCTCGCCTGCCGAGTCCTTGTCGATCTCCAGATTTGCATGGACGACGCAGTTGTCATTGTCCGAATAGCTCACCGCCACGTCCACGGTCTGAAGGTCCTGGCCCGCGCTGGTCGCAACCACGAAGGGCGGGACACCCTGGCTGACGGCGATCTGCACGTCGCCAGAAGCCATCGCGGCGGACATTGCGGTGCCAGTATCGAAGGCGACCCAGGTAACGGGCACGCCCATCGCCTCGTCGTACATGCCTTCGACCTTGGCATATTGGAACGGCATCGGCCATTCCAGGAAGTACGCGACGGTGATGCCGTGCCCGCCTGCCTGCGCGGCCGAGAGTGCCGAAAGCGAGACCGTGGCACCGGCTACCGCCGCTGTCAGAGTGCGTTTGATCATTGAGGTATCCTCCTGTTGCAAGCCGGATGTTTTCTTGTCACCGACGCGGGCTTCCGGCTGGCCCTTGCACCTCGGCATGAATTTTTCGCAGGGCGTCACCCCGCCCGCATGCAAGCAGAAAGGGTTTCCCTACGCGCGTCAACTCTATTGAAAGACGGCGAATAGCTTATTGCCAGTCCTGAGTGGAGATAAGGCCAGACTGAACAGGGATCGTGCATCACGGGCACGCGGGCGCCCGATTAACCATCAAGGAAGAAAGCTCTCGTAGCCTTGGCCGCATCGAAAAGGCCTGCGCCGGGACGGTGCAGGCCTCTCAGTTTCGATTTCAGAGCTTGTTATTGGCCGATCAGCTTCTCGGCCAGTGCGATCCATATCGGAATGCTCAGGATCGCGACCGGCGTACCGATACCTGTCGAGGTTCCGACATAGGCCGAGGGGTTCGCTTCGGGCAGTGCGCCGCGGAGCGTCGGCGGACCGGAGATGTCGGAGCTTGAGGCTGCCATGACCGCGAGGAGGACGACACCGCCAGCCGAGAAACCCGTCAACTGATGCGCGACAAGCCCGACGCCGAAACCGAGCGCTCCGTGAACTAGGGGGGCGGTGATCCCATAGAGAACATAGGCATGGGCCACCTTCCGAAGCTCGGCAATCCGGGTCCAGGCCTCCATGCCCATTATGATCATGAGGATCGAAAGCAGACCGCCGAAGATCGGCTCGTAGAAGCTTTCGTAGACCGCGTCGGGACGCGCGAGGATGCCGAGAGCGAGACCCGCCATCAGCGCCGAGATTGCCGGGCTGCGAAAGGTATCGGCCAAGATGCCCTTGAAAATCTCCGTGTTGAACGTCCGACCCGAGCCGCCCGCCGCAAGGCGGAGGGTGCCATCGGCACTCACGGTCGCGGATGCCTGGCGCGCTTCCGCCATCTTGGCCAGAACGATCGCCGTCACGAGCGCGGCAGTATCCATGAAGGGATAAAGTGCACCGATGAAGCCCTCGTACGACACGCCGCCGTCATCCAGCATGGTCATGCCTGCGGCGAGGGTCGAGGCGGAAACGGCCCCGAAGAGACCCGAGGTCGCAAGCCCGTCGACTTCCTGCACGTCGCGGAGCCGTGCCAAAGTTCTGCTGCCAAGCAGGACGATGGCGATGCCGGTGATCGTGGCGCCCAGGGCAGGCACAATGAGTTCGAGCAACTCGGCCTCGCGCACCGAGATGCCCGCATCCATCCCGACCTTCAGAAGAAGAAGGATGACGACGAACTTGTAGACGGGCGCGGGGATCTCGAACTTGCTGCCAAGCGCGGCAAGGCACATGCCCGCGATCAGGAAGGAAAGTGTTGGCTTCTGAAGTTGCTCTAGAAGCGTCGTGGCGATGGTGGTGAGAGTGTCCATTGGCTCTGTCCTCGTTGATTTCCGAGACACATAGCCGCGAGACTTGTTGATAAAAAATATATCTTTAAGAATATTTTGTTTTATAAAATAGAATGATGAGTCAACTGAACTATCACCACCTGCGCTACTTCCATGAGGTTGCCACCGAAGGGCATCTTGGCCGCGCTTCCGAGCGACTGAATGTCTCGCAGTCCGCTTTATCCATTCAGATCAAGCAGTTGGAAGAACGCATTGGTCACGCGCTATTCGACCGTGTGGGCCGCAGGCTGGTCCTGACCGAAGCGGGGCGCATCGCGCTGGACCATGCAGACCGGATATTCTCGGCGGGCGATGATCTGCTCGCGGTACTGGAACAAAGCGGAACCGTGAGGCCGCCGCTGCGAGTCGGAGCGTTGTCCACGCTGTCGAGGAACTTCCAGCTTTCATTCCTTCGCCCGCTGCTGGCCTCGGCAGACTGCGGTGTGGTTCTGAAATCCGGCGGCATGGGCACATTGCTCGGAGAATTGGAAACGCTCGCGCTTGACGTGGTTCTGACAACGGAAGCTCCGGCGACGCAGAGCGGCACCAGGTTTGCCGCGCAGAAAATCACCGAACAGCCCGTCGGTTTGCATGGCCACCCCGACCGGATGCGCCACGACAGCCTTGCCGACCTGCTGCGGAACGAACCGCTGATTTTGCCTACCGAAAGCGTCATTCGCACGGGCTTCGAGAATCTGCTTTTGAAACTCGCGGTCACGCCTCGTATCGCAGCCGAGGTTGATGACATGGCTATGGTGCGGCTCCTGGCGCGCGAAGGTGCAGGTCTCGCCGTCGCGCCCTCGGTCGTGCTGGCCGACGAGATCGCCGCGGGAACGGTTGCGACCGCGCCCTATGACCTCGGGATTGCCGAACCGTTCTACGCTGTCACCTTGCCGCGCAAGTTTCCGCATCCCGCGCTAAGGGAATTGATCGCCGCCTGACGCGCTCAGGGCGCGAGACGAGACTTGATATGGCCGTCAATCCTCTCGATCTCAGCCGCATCCAGCCGCAGCCCCAGTTTCGTGCGCCGCCAGACGAAATCTTCCGCTGACCGCACCCATTCGACGTCCACCGCACGGTCAAGCTCCTTCGCCGTGATGGTCGCGCCGAACGCCTCACCCATGTCTTCGGCTGATTTGGCATCTCCAAGCAGTTCCCGCGCCTCGGTTCCGTAGGCACGTACCAACCGCCGCGCCCAGAAGGCATCAAGGAACGGATAGTCGGCTTCGAGCGAGCTTACCTGCGCGTCGAACCCATCGACCGGAAAATCGCCGCCCGCCAGCGGCACGCCCGCCGTCCACGGGCCGGACGTCTTGGGGAAGAACGGCACGATCTTCTCGAGCGCCGCTTCCGCCAGTTTTCGATATGTCGTGATCTTGCCGCCAAACACGTTCAGAAGCGGCGCGGTGTCGCCATCGACTTTCAGGACGTATTCCCGCGTTGCGGCGGTCGCGGATTTTGCCCCGTCGTCATAGAGCGGCCGGACGCCGGAATAGGTCCAGACCACATCGGCTTCCGTTATCGGTGTCTTGAAGTACTGCGAGGCGAAGTTGGCGAGGTATGCCTTTTCCTCATCCGTGCAGACAGGCTTCTCGTTCGGGTCGGCATGTTCCTTGTCCGTCGTGCCGATCAGCGTGAAGTCGGTCTCGTAGGGGATCGAGAAGATGATCCGCCCGTCGGTGCCCTGGAAGAAATAGCACTTGCCGTGGTCGTAAAGTTTCTTCGTCACGATATGGCTGCCACGCACCAAACGGACGCCCTCGGTCGAGTTCGACCGAACCGTGTGCCGGATGATGTCACCGACCCAGGGACCGCCCGCATTCACCAGCATCTTCGCGCGCACGGTCCGTTCACCGGCGGCGTCTTGCAGCTTGATCGACCATTCATCGCCGTCCCGTACGGCTTCCATGACCCTGGTGCGCGTCATGACCGTGGCCCCGCGCGCCTGAGCGTCGCGGGCGTTCAGAACGACGAGACGCGAGTCTTCTACCCAGCAATCGGAGTACTCATAGGCTCTCTCGAACCTGTCGTTGATCGGCTTGCCCTCGGGCGCGGTTCGCAGATCGAGCTTGGATGTGCCGGGAAGGATCTTCCGCCCGCCGAGATTGTCGTAAAGAAACAGCCCCAGCCGGATCAGCCAGGCGGGGCGGCGCCCCTTCATCCAGGGCATCACCTTCGACAACAGCCGCGAGGTCGGCGTGTCGCTGTCGAACCGCATGTCCGCATGATAGGGCAGCACGAAGCGCATTGGCCACGAGATATGGGGCATTGCCTTGAGAAGCGTCTCGCGTTCCTCCAGCGCCTCCTTAACAAGGCGGAATTCGAAGAATTCCAGGTATCGCAGCCCACCATGAAACAGCTTTGTCGATGCGCTTGAAGTCGCCGACGCGAGGTCGTTCATCTCGGCCAGTGCCACCTTGAGGCCACGGCCCGAGGCGTCGCGGGCGATCCCGCATCCGTTGATCCCGCCACCGATGATGAACAGGTCGAAGACCTCGTCTTGCTGCGTCATGGGTTTGTCCAGTCCTTGCCTATGAACAGGATCTAGGCGTGATTGCCGGGATCGTCCACCGGGTTTCAAGGTGGCAATGGAAAGCTTGTGAACGATCGTTCACTAAGCTAGTCTGACAAGGACTTGCAGGAAACGGGAAAGCCGATGGGCGTATTGACGTCGAAAATCACGCCCGAGGCGGAGACATTCCAAGCCAATCGAGCCGCGCACCTGGCGATGACAGAGCGGATTGGTGCGGCTTCAGCCGCAGCGCTCGCTGGAGGCGGCGATGCGGCGCGTGCCCGGCACACGGCCAGGGGCAAGCTCTTGCCGCGGGACCGCGTGGCGGGTCTTCTTGACCCCGGCGCACCTTTCCTCGAGATCGGGCATTTCGCCGCGTCCGGAATGTACGACGACGCCGCACCCTCGGCCGGGATCATCGCGGGCGTGGGCCGGGTGGCGGGGCGCGAAGTCATGGTGGTCTGCAACGACGCGACAGTGAAGGGCGGCACGTATTTCCCGATGTCGGTCAAGAAACACCTGCGGGCGCAGGAAATCGCGGAGGCCAATTGCCTGCCCTGCGTCTACCTCGTCGACTCTGGCGGCGCCAACCTGCCGAACCAGGACGAGGTCTTTCCGGACCGCGACCATTTCGGGCGCATCTTCTACAACCAGGCGCAGATGAGCGCCAAGGGCATTGCGCAGATTGCCGTCGTAATGGGCTCGTGCACGGCGGGCGGAGCCTATGTTCCGGCCATGTCCGACGTGACCATCATCGTGAAGAACCAGGGCACGATCTTCCTTGCCGGCCCGCCGCTGGTCAAGGCGGCAACAGGGGAGGTCGTCAGCGCCGAGGACCTGGGCGGCGGCGACGTGCACACCCGCCTTTCGGGCGTGGCCGACTACCTTGCCAATGACGACGCGCACGCGCTGGCTCTGGCACGGCAGGCGGTGGCGGGGCTGAACCGGGAAAAGCCAGCCACGGTCGAGCGTCAGCCGGTCGAGGAACCGCTCTACGACCCCGCCGAACTTACTGGCGTCGTGCCCGCTGACCTCCGGACGCCCTATGACATCCGCGAGGTCATCGCACGCCTCGTCGACGCCTCGCGTTTCGACGAGTTCAAGGCGCGCTTCGGCGAGACGCTGGTGACCGGGTTCGGCCATATCTGGGGCATTCCGGTCGGCATCATCGCCAACAATGGCGTGCTCTTCTCGGAAAGCGCACTGAAGGGCGCTCATTTCGTCGAGCTTTGCTCACAACGAAAAATTCCGCTGGTCTTCCTGCAAAACATCACCGGGTTCATGGTTGGCCGCGACTACGAGGCGGGCGGTATTGCCAAGGACGGAGCGAAGCTGGTGACCGCCGTCGCCACCGCGGCGGTACCGAAGATCACGGTACTGGTGGGAGGTTCATTCGGGGCGGGCAATTACGGCATGTGCGGACGCGCTTACTCGCCCCGTTTCTTGTGGACCTGGCCAAACTCGCGGATCAGCGTAATGGGTGGAGAGCAGGCGGCGGGCGTTCTGGCGACGGTGAAGCGCGACAGCGTCGAGCGGAAGGGCGGCACCTGGTCTGAGGACGATGAAGCCGCGTTCAAGGCGCCAACTCTCAAGATGTTCGAGGAACAGTCGCATCCGCTTTACGCCTCGGCCCGGCTTTGGGACGACGGCATCATCCCGCCCGAGAAGACACGCGACGTGCTGGGCCTGTCGCTCTCGGCCGCGCTGAATGCTCCGATTGAAGAGACGCGCTTCGGCGTGTTCCGGATGTAAGGGGTGCCGATGTTTGACACCCTCCTGATCGCCAACCGGGGCGAGATCGCCTGCCGTGTCATCTCGACCGCGCGCCGCATGGGCATTCGCACCGTCGCGATTTTCTCCGATGCCGACGCGAACGCCCGGCATGTGGCGCTGGCCGATGAGGCGATGCGGATAGGCGCGGCGCCAGCCGCGGAAAGCTACCTGAGAGTGGACGCCATCCTTGCCGCCGCAAAGGCAACAGGTGCGCAGGCGATCCATCCTGGATACGGCTTCCTCTCCGAAAACCCCGAGTTCGTCGAGGCGGTCGAGGCGGCAGGTCTCGTCTTCGTTGGGCCACCGGCCGCCGCGATCCGCGCGATGGGGCTGAAGGACGCAGCGAAGGCAGCTATGGAGAAGGCGGGCGTTCCTGTCGTTCCCGGCTATCACGGCAGCGACCAGTCGCCTGAAGGCCTGGCCGCCGAGGCCGGGCGCATCGGATACCCCGTCCTGATCAAGGCGCGCGCGGGCGGTGGCGGCAAGGGAATGCGGCTGGTCGAGCGCGCCGAGGACTTCGCCGATGCGCTGTCGGGCGCGCAGCGCGAAGGCCAGGCCAGTTTCGGGGACCCCCGCGTGCTGGTCGAGAAATTCGTGACCTCGCCACGTCACATCGAGATCCAGGTCTTCGCCGACGGCCACGGCAATGCAGTGCACCTTTTCGAACGTGACTGTTCGCTACAGCGCCGCCACCAGAAGGTGATCGAGGAGGCCCCTGCCCCCGGCATGCCCGAGACGGTCCGCGCGGCGATGGGTGCCGCCGCGGTCGAGGCGGCCCGCGCCATCGGCTACGTGGGTGCCGGAACGGTCGAGTTCATCGCCGACGGCTCGGGCCCGCTTCGGGAAGACGGGTTCTGGTTCATGGAAATGAACACACGGCTTCAGGTCGAGCATCCCGTCACCGAGGCGATCACGGGTCTGGACCTTGTCGAGTTGCAGCTGCGGGTCGCAGCGGGCGCTACCCTGCCCTTCGCCCAAGGCGATCTTGCCATAGACGGTCACGCTTTCGAGGCCCGCCTTTATGCGGAAGATGCCAAGGCCGGCTTCCTGCCTGCGACGGGCACGCTCGGCCGCCTGGCCTTTCCCGAGGCCACCGTTTTCGCTCGCGGACCTGTACGCATAGATGCGGGCGTGCGGACCGGCGACAGCATCACGCCCTACTACGACCCGATGATCGCCAAGCTGATCGTGCATGGTCCTGACAGGGACACCGCGCTGGCGCAGCTATCGGCGGCACTTGGAGCGACCGAAGTGGCAGGCACGGTGACCAACATCGGGTTTCTGAAGCGACTGGCCGATCACGCAGGTTTCCGCGCCGGCGAGGTCGATACCGGTCTGATTGCGCGCGATCTGGACGTGCTGACGGCAGAGGATACCGAGCGCCTGGATCGGGCAAGGCGGATTGCCTTCCTTGTGGCGCTCGGGCTCGTCAGAAGCGCCGACGCCAACGATCCCTGGGACATGAGTGACGGCTGGCGGGCCTGGGGGACGGCTGAGCATCGGGTCTCGCTTTCACGGCATGGTGAGCGCTGTGATGGAATGGTGCGCCTGTTCGGCGGCGGCGTCTTCGAAGTGGATGGAAGCAAGATCGCCGCGCGGCTGGACGGTGATACCATCGTGCTGAGCGAGGATGGCAAGACGGCACGGGTCGGGTTCCATTCCGATCGCACGACAATCACGGTGTTCGACTCGGGCGAGACCAGTGTGTTCACGCGCATTGACCATCTTGAGACACGGGAAGGTGTGGCAGAGGGCGGCGATGTCGTGCTGGCGCCTATGCCCGGCATGGTGACCAAGGTGCACGTCGCGGTTGGAGCGGCCGTCGAGGAAGGCGCCGCACTTCTGGTGCTTGAAGCGATGAAGATGGAGCACACGCTGCGGGCGCCCCGCACCGGCATTGTTGCCGAAGTGTTGGCAAGCGACGGCGGACAGGTCCAGAACGGAATGGTTCTCGTGCGGCTCGAGGACGCAGCCGATGGCTGACTTTGTCGAGATCGTCGAGATGGCGCCACGCGACGGCTTGCAGAACGAAAAGCGCGAAGTGCCGACGCCTGAAAAGATCGAACTGGTCGACAGGCTGTCCCGCGCCGGTTTCCGACGCATCGAGGTGACCAGCTTCGTCTCGCCAAAGTGGGTTCCGCAACTGGCGGATGCCGCCGACGTGATGGAGGGGATAACCCGCGCGTCTGGCGTCAAATACGGCGTACTTACGCCCAATATCAGGGGCTTGGAGCGCGCTCTTGAGGCTCGTCCCGACTGGGTTGCCGTCTTTGCGTCTGCCTCGGAAGGGTTCAGCCGCGCAAACCTGAACTGCTCGATAGCCGAGAGTCTCGACCGGTTCCGGCCGGTGGTTGCAGGCGCGCTCGCCGCGGGAATAGACGTGCGCGGCTATGTCAGTTGTATCACGGATTGCCCCTATGACGGAAAAGTTGCGCCTTCCGCCGTCGCGGACGTGACTGCCTCGCTCCTGAGAATGGGATGCTGCGAAGTCGGGCTTGGTGACACGATCGGTGCCGGCACGCCCGAGAGCGTCGGAGCCATGCTTGATGCGGTATTGAAGATTGCCCGCCCTGACCAGCTTGCGGGCCACTATCACGACACGAACAATCTAGCGCTCGACAATATCGAGGTGAGCCTCGAGCGTGGGCTCCGCGTCTTTGACGCGGCAGCGGGTGGTCTTGGCGGATGCCCCTATGCGCCGGGCGCCAAGGGCAACGTTGCGACCGAGGCCGTGCTGGACCGATTGGCAGCGCTCGGGTTCGAGACCGGAATCGACCGAGACGCGGTGACCGCTGCGGGTGAGTTTGCAAGAGGGTTGAGAACGTGAGTGATTACAATACGCTATCGGTGGATATTGACGGCCGGAACGTCGCGTCCCTTGTGCTCAACAGGCCCGGGAAACGCAACGCGATCTCGGGCGACATGATCGCGGAGTTGGACCACTTTGCGCGGACAACCAAAGCGCGCGCAGTCGTGCTATCCGGCGCAGGCGACATGTTCTGTGCGGGCGGCGATCTTGCCTGGATGAAGGCGCAGATCGAGGCAGATCGGACGACCCGCATGGTCGAGGCCCGCAAGCTGGCCGGAATGCTCAAGGCCCTCAACGAGTTGCCGGTGCCACTGATCGCGCGCGTTCATGGAGGCGCGTTCGGTGGGGGTGTCGGCATGGCGTGCGTGGCGGATGTCGCGATTGCCGCCGACGGCACGAAGTTCGGACTGACCGAGACACGGCTTGGCCTGATCCCCGCCACCATCGGACCATATGTCGTGGCCCGCATGGGCGAGGGCCGCGCGCGACGGGTGTTCATGTCGTCGCGGATCTTCGGGTCCCGCGAAGCGGTCGAGCTTGGGATCATCGCGAGGACCGTCGCTCCAGAGACGCTCGACGAGGCGGTGGAGGCCGAAATTAAGCCCTACCTATCTACCGCTCCCGGCGCGGTTGCCCGTGCCAAGGCGCTTTCCCGTGCCCTCGGGCCACGAATCGATGCCGAGGTGATCGAGGACACGATAGAGCGGCTGGCGGATGCGTGGGAAACAGACGAGGCCCGCGAGGGGATTGAGGCTTTCTTTGCCAAACGACCCGCAACATGGGCTCCGAAAGAGTAATCCCTTACATCTGCCTAATTTTTGAGCAAACGCCGGAAATTCACCGTCACGGGGCGTCATTTGCATTTCCACTGGCTGTGACTAGGCTACGATCCCGTCAGGGTGACTGAATGAACGACAACAAGCGCTTTTTCGATGAGCTTCGCGGCACCGGCGATTCATCCCGCGCGCCCTATGCGAACTATACCGAGTGGTTCGACGGCGAGGACATTCGCGACCTCAACAGGAAGTCTTCCGAGGCCGAGAACTTCTTTCGTCGCACCGGCATCACCTTCAATGTTTACGGTCAAGCCGAAGCCGACGAACGGCTGATACCGTTCGACATCGTACCGCGGATCATTTCGGCCAGCGAGTGGACGCGCCTGACGCGCGGGATCGAGCAGCGCGTGCGTGCGATAAACGCGTTTCTCTACGATGTATACCACCGTCAGGAAATCTTGCGCGCAGGACGCGTCCCCGTCGATCTGATCGCGAGGAACGAAGCGTTCCTTCCCCAGATGATTGGCGTGGAGCCGCCGGGAGGCATCTACACGCATATCACCGGCATTGATCTGGTTCGGACCGGAGAGAACGATTTCTTCGTGCTGGAAGACAACGCGCGCACGCCCTCGGGTGTCTCGTACATGCTCGAAAACCGCGAGACGATGCTGCAGATGTTCCCGGAACTTTTCACCAAGGTGAAGGTGCGACCGGTTTCGGACTATCCGACCAATCTCGCCCGCTCGCTCGGTGCCTGCATGCCGGTGAATGCCAGCGGGGAAGAAGCCGTTGCCGTGCTTACGCCTGGCATTCACAACTCGGCGTATTTCGAGCACGCGTTCCTGGCCGACAACATGGGAGTCGAACTTGTCGAAGGCAGCGATCTGCGGGTGCAGGACGGCAAGATATGCATGCGCACCACCCGCGGATACCGGCCGCTCGATGTAATCTACCGGCGCGTCGATGACGATTTCCTCGATCCGCTGAACTTCAATCCCGACAGCCTCCTCGGGGTGCCGGGGATATTCGACATCTACCGCGCGGGCGGGATCACCATTGCCAACGCACCGGGCACAGGCATTGCCGACGACAAGGCGATCTACAGCTACATGCCGGATATCGTCGAGTTCTATACCGGCGAGAAGGCCATCCTGCAGAACGTGCCTACATGGCGTTGCTCGGAGCCGGACGCGCTATCCTATGTTCTCGACAACCTCGAGGAACTCGTGGTGAAGGAAGTCCACGGCTCAGGCGGCTACGGAATGCTGGTCGGACCGGCAGCTTCCAAGAAGGATCTCGCGCTTTTCCGCAAGAAGCTGGAAGCGAAACCGGGCAACTACATCGCGCAGCCGACGCTGGCGCTTTCGACCGTTCCGATCCTGACCAAGGCTGGGCTGGCGCCGCGCCACGTGGATCTGCGCCCCTTCGCACTGTTCTCGCCGCGCGGTGTCGAGATCACGCCGGGCGGCTTGACGCGGGTGGCGCTGAAAAAGGGCTCGCTGGTCGTCAACTCCAGTCAGGGAGGCGGCACCAAGGACACCTGGGTGCTGGAGGGAGACTGATGCTCGGCAAGACCGCCGGCGGCCTTTTCTGGATGTTCCGCTACCTCGAGCGGAGCGAAAACATGGGACGCCTGATCGAAACCGGATTCCGGATCGCACTGACGCATCCCGGCGGCGACGAGTGGCAAAGCGTTCTCCAGACGGCCGCCGCCGCGCAGGCCTATTCGGAGACATATGACGAGGTCGAGCAGGCGCAGGTCATCGACTTTCTCCTGCGCGATACCGACAACCCCTCCTCGGTTCTCAGTTGCATCGCGAATGCGCGGCAGAATGCGCGGCTGGTGCGCACGGCCCTGACGCGCGAAGTCTGGGAGGCGGTCAACGACAGCTACATGGTGTTGAAGGCGCGACTTGCGCGACAGATCCGCGAGCGCGACCTTCCTGAGGTTCTCGGCCTCGTCCGGCAGCAGGCGGCATTGGTGCGCGGCGCGCTGCATGGCTCGATGCTGCGCAACGACGGCTTTGATTTCGCGCGGCTGGGGACGTTCCTTGAGCGCGCCGACAACACTGCCCGCATTCTCGACGTGAAGTACTACGTCCTTCTACCTTCGGTCACGCAAGTGGGCACCTCTCTCGACAACGTGCAGTGGGAAACCATTTTGCGCGCGGTATCGGGAAAGCGCGCCTATAGCTGGCTGAACCAGGGCAAGGCAACGCCGGTCGGTATCGCGGATTTCCTGATTTTCGATCAACGCATGCCGCGAAGTCTGAAATTCGCGGTCGGCAAGATTCGCAGCAACCTGCGACAGCTTGAAAGCGAATACGGCGAGACGCATGCCTGCCACGAAACCGCGGAACGCATGGACCGGCACCTGCAGACCGGCCGGATCGAGGCGGTTTTCGACGAGGGGCTGCACGAGTTCCTGAGTGGTTTCCTGTTTGATATCGGAAACCTTGGCCGCCAGATTGAAGCCGACTACCGGTTCCACGGATAAGCAATGCGACTTCACATCAAACACAGCACGACATACAGGTTCGATCAGCCTGTTGCCTACGGATTGCAGCAATTGCGGCTGGCCCCGAAAAGCCGCCCCGGGCAGGAAGTCGTTGATTGGCGGATGGACGTCACCGGCGGCGCCATAGAGACGAGCTTCACCGATGCACACGCGAATACCGTGACGCTGATCTCGTTCGCACCGGATGTCGACCGGATCGAGGTTCATTGCGAGGGCAAGGTCGATACCGAGGATCACAATGGTGTCGTTGGGCCGCACAAGGGGTTCGTTCCCCTTTGGCTTTTCCGACGGTCGACCGAGTTGACCCGTGCCGGACCGAATGTGCGGCGGATTGCCAAGGGATTGCGTGACGAGTTCGATAGCGACCTTGACTTCCTTCATGGTCTTTCGGCACGCGTACTACACGAGGTACCTTACGCGGTGGGCACCACAGATGCCGGGACCAGCGCGGATGCGGCAATCGAGCATGGCGTCGGAGTATGCCAGGATCATGCGCATATATTCATTGCGGCGGCCCGCGCCTTCGACTACCCCGCGCGATATGTCTCGGGTTATCTGATGATGAACGATCGGGTCGTGCAGGACGCCAGCCACGCTTGGGCCGAGGCCTATATCGAAGGCATAGGCTGGGTCGGTTTCGACGTCTCGAACGGGATATCGCCCGATTCACGCTACGTCCGTGTTGCCACCGGCCTTGACTATCGCGAGGCAGCGCCGGTCTCGGGGCTGCGGTTCGGAAGGTCAGTCGAAGAACTCGACGTAGCGATCGAGGTGCAGCAGCAGTAGCTGTGGGTTGGGGAACGAAAATGACATATTGCGTCGGGCTCAAGCTGGATCGCGGCCTTGTCTTCATGTCGGACACGCGCACGAACGCGGGCGTCGACAACATCAGCGTCTTTCGCAAGATGTTTCATTGGGGGACCGATGGGGAGCGCTCGATCACGCTGATGACCGCCGGGAACCTGGCAACCACGCAGGCCGCGGTGAGCCTGTTGAACGAGCGCACCCTTCCAGCCGAGGAGCGTGGTTCGCCGTCGATCCTGGAAGCGCCATCCATGTTCCAGGTGGCTCAACTGGTCGGGCAGACGCTGCGCGAGGTCATCCACAACCAAACCGGCACCGACGGCCAGAACGGCGAGGCCTTCACCGCCACGCTGATCCTGGGCGGCCAGGTGCGCGGCGGCGATCAGCGGCTTTTCATGATCTATCCCGAGGGTAATTTTGTCGAGGCAAGCGAGGATACGCCGTTTTTCCAGATCGGTGAAACCAAGTACGGCAAACCGATCCTCGTGCGCGCCTACGATCCGGCGATGAGTTTCGAGGACGCCGTGAAGCTTCTGATGCTGAGCTTCGATTCGACCATCAAGGCAAATCTCTCGGTCGGTCTGCCGCTGGATCTGCATCTCTACGAAGTAGATAGTTTCCGCGAGGGGATCAAACGGCGTATCGAGCACGGAAATGCCTTCTACGAAAGCCTCTCGTCCGGGTGGGGCGAGGCC
>JAJDOD010000094.1 GCA_022340315.1 Silicimonas sp.
GTGTGCAACAGGTTCGCGTCGACAGAGAACGGTGCTTCGTTGCGCTTGTTCCTGGCGATCGGGATCTGGTGCTGCTCGGCAAACTCGATGAGCTTCGTCCGGCTGGTCAGGTCCCAGAGGCGCCAGGGGGCAATCACCTTGATATCGGGGTTGAGCGCGTAGGCGGAGAGTTCGAAGCGGACCTGGTCGTTGCCCTTGCCGGTCGCGCCGTGCGCGACGGCATCGGCGCCGGTCTCGGCCGCGATCTCGACCAGTCGCTTTGAAATGAGCGGGCGGGCAATGGAGGTGCCGAGGAGGTAGAGACCTTCGTAGAGCGCGTTGGCGCGGAACATCGGGAAGACGAAGTCGCGGACGAATTCCTCGCGCACGTCCTCGATGTAGATGTTCTCCGGCTTGATGCCGAGAAGTTCGGCCTTCTTGCGCGCGGGTTCCAGTTCCTCGCCCTGGCCGAGGTCGGCGGTGAAGGTGACGACCTCGCAGCCGTATTCGGTCTGCAGCCACTTCAGGATGATGGATGTATCAAGGCCGCCGGAATAGGCGAGCACAACTTTTTTCGGCGCTGACATGGTGTCCCCTCGATCTTCGTCTGACCGCGCGCGTTTACGGAATTTTCGGAGCAGGGACAAGGCGGCGGACGCTAGCCGAGGAGTTCGAGGCGCGCTTCGTGAAAGGCATCGCGGATCGGAGTGATCCGAAGGTCGCCCAGAGGGTCGGCGGCGAGGCGCGCTTCTTCGCCCGCGCAGAGGCTGCTGACGGCATCGAAGCCGATATTCAGGGCGCTGCCCTTGATGAAGTGCAGTTTCTCGCGGGCCTGCGTGACGGGGTCGGCGGCGAGATCGTTCAGCGCCTCGTCCACCTCGTCGCAGAAGAGGGCGATGACCTCGCCAAAATCATCCTCGCCCAGTTCAGAGGTGAGTTCCGCGATCCGGTCCCAGTTAATCATGGGGCCAATATTTCAGGCGGCGGTTTACATTGATTTAAGCCGTATCCGCGATGAGGTCGCATGACTTCGGCCCGGAAAATTCTGGAACAGGATGCAGTGCGGGCGCATGCGCCGGTTCTGGTGGTGGATGACAGCAAGGCGCAGCGGCGGTTGCTGGTGCGGACGCTTGCGAAATGGGGCTACGAGACAGTCGAGGCGGCTTCGGGCGAGGAGGCGTTGGCGCTGAGTCGGGCAACGGGTTTCGAGATCGTCGTCAGCGACTGGATGATGCCGGGAATGTCGGGGGTCGAGTTTTGCCGGGCGTTCAAGGCGGCGGCCGGGCGGCCGACGTTTTTCATCCTGCTGACCGCGCAGACCGAGCGGGAGCGTCTGGCGGAGGGATTGGAGAGCGGGGCGGATGACTTCCTGTCGAAGCCGTTTCACGCGGTCGAACTGCGTGCAAGGCTGCAGGCCGGGCTTCGGATGGTTGAGGCGCAGCGAGCGCTGGGCGAGAAGAACCGTGTGTTGTCGCAAACCCTGGAGGATCTGACGGACGCCTATGCGGCGATCGAGAGGGACCTGAAGGGTGCGCGGCTGTTCCAGGAGGGGCTGGTGCCGGAGCGGCACGTCGATCTTGGCGCAGCTCAAATCTCGCTGTTGTTTCGTCCCAGCGGACATGTCGGCGGAGACCTTGTCGGGTATTTCCCGGTCAGGGCGGATGAGATCGGCGTTTTCTCGGTCGATGTGTCGGGGCACGGCGTTGCTTCGGCGCTGATGACGGCGCGGATCGCAGGGTATCTGAGCGCGCAGGCGCCGGATCGGAATATCGCGCTTCGGAAGCGTGGATCGGGTTACGAGATGGCGCCGCTTGAGACAGTATGTCAGCGGTTGAACGAGGTACTTCTGGCGGATGCGGAGTCGGACCTGTACCTGACGATGGCACTGGCGCGTGTCGTGTTATCTACCGGGCAGGTGGACATCTGTCAGGCGGGCCATCCAAGCCCGGCTGTTCAACGGAAGGATGGCGGTGTCGAGTTCATAGATATGTGGAGTACGCCGGTCGGGTTGATCGAGGAGGGAGAGTATTGCTCGGTTTGCCTCGAACTTGGGCCGGGGGATCGGCTGGTTCTCTACTCAGACGGATTGACAGAGTGCCCGGATCCGCAAGGCACGCTTCTGGACGAGGAAGGGCTGGGACGAATCCTCGGCCAGGTTTCTTGCGCGTCGGGACCTGCGCTGTTGGACGGGGTCCTGCAATCCCTGACGGGTTATCGCGGTGGCGACGATTTTCCCGACGATCTTTCGGCGGCTATCGTTCAGTTCCGCTGAAAAACAAGCGGTTGAGAAAGTGACGGTCGCCATCGTTACCGACGATCTCGGCCGCAACAGCCGGCGCGGCCCAGATCGCGGTGTGATGCGCTTCGGTAGGCGGGCCGACCTGCCGGGCGGGCCGACCGATGTAGACGTGGCAGACTTTCTCGGCCCAGAGGTCATATTCCGGCATGTAGGTGAACCGCCGGAAGGCGCCGACGCGGCGCAACCGGCCGACGCGCCAGCCGGTTTCCTCGACAATCTCGCGATGTAACGCGGGGAGCGGGTGCTCGCCTGGGTCTATACCGCCGCCGGGAAGCTGGAATTCGGGTTCGGGTTCGCTCTGGTGAGTGAGAAGTACTTTTCCGTTTCGGATGAGGACCGCGTAGGCGCCCGGCCGGTGTATGTAGCGCTGGGCCGGACGAACCGGTTCGCCGATGCGTGGGATCATGGGATTGGTCCTTTGCAGTTCGTGCCTATATAGACGCGACAGCTTTGCATTGTCAGGAAATTCGATGAGACTTGGGTCCAAGATCGCCTGGGACGACACCGTTCTGCCGTTCCAACTCGACCGCACCGGAACGCGGGGGCGCGTGGCGCGCCTTGACGGCGTTTTGCAGAACGTGCTGTCGCAGCACGATTATCCGCCCGCGATCGAAGCTTTGATTGCCGAGGCAACGCTGTTGACCGCGTTGATCGGGCAGACGGTGAAGCTGCGTTGGAAGCTGTCGTTGCAAGTGCGCGGCGAGGGTGCGGTCAGGATGATCGCGACGGACTACTACGCTCCGGGCGAAGAGGGGGCGCCCGCGCGTATTCGGGCCTATGCCAATTTCGATGCTGAGGGTCTGGGCGGCGCGGCCGATGGGTTCTCGCTGATCGGGCCGGGATATTTCGGCATCTTGATCGACCAGGGAAAAGGTATGGTCCCATACCAGGGGATAACGCCCATCGCGGGCGGGTCGCTGGCGGCCTGTGCCGAGACCTATTTCGCCCAGTCCGAGCAGCTTCCGACGCGTTTCGCCTTGAGCTTCGGTCAGTCGCAGCAGCCTGGTGAGGCGATGCACTGGCGCGCGGGCGGTGTGATGCTGCAGCAGATGCCCGAGGCCTCGCCCGAGATCCAGGGCGGGGGATCGGGAGAGGGCGGTTTGCTTCTGGCGGAGGACGTACTTGACGGCGAGGACGCCGAGAAGTGGAGCCATGTGAATATCCTTCTCGACAGTGCCGAGGAGATCGAGCTGATCGGACCGAGCGTGCAGCCGACCGAGCTGCTTATTCGCCTGTTCCACCAGGACGGGCCGCGTGTCTTCGACGCGCAGCCGGTGCAGTTCGGTTGCACTTGTTCTGCCGATCGCGTGCGGCAGTCGTTGTCGATCTATTCGCCGGACGAGATCGCCGAGATGACCACCGATGATGGCATCGTGACGGCGGACTGCCAGTTCTGCAGCGCACATTACGAATTCGATCCCAAGACGCTGGGAACGGGGGCCGAAACATGAGCCTGCGCGCGGCGCTGGCCCGGGCGGTTGAACGGCAGGCGCCGCCATCCTCGGACTATGATCTGAACAGGGATGCCGATGCGCCGGATCGCGTGTTGCGCCAGGCCGGCGTGCTGATCGCGGTGGTCGATGCGGAGACGCCGCGGCTGATACTGACCAAGCGTTCGTCGGCGCTGAAGCATCATCCGGGCCAGATCT
Source organism: Silicimonas sp. (assembly GCA_022340315.1). Taxonomy (GTDB): domain Bacteria; phylum Pseudomonadota; class Alphaproteobacteria; order Rhodobacterales; family Rhodobacteraceae; genus JAJDOD01. The sequence goes on from JAJDOD010000094.1 coordinate 3,928, forward strand.
CGTTTCCCGGCGGCAAGGTCGAGGAATACGACAGCGACGTGGTCGCCGCCGCCTTGCGCGAGGCGGAGGAGGAGATTGCGCTGAGGGAGGTCGAGGTGCTTGGCTGCCTTGCCCCGCATGTGACCGTGACCGGGTTCAACGTCGTGCCCGTCCTCGGGCTTGTCCAAGAGGGGTACAGCTTTAGGCCCGATGAAGAGGAAGTTGCGGAGGTGTTCGAGGTGCCGCTGCCTCACGTGCTGAACCCTGCGAATTACCTGGTCGAGTCCAGGCTGTGGCGGGGGAAACCCCGGTACTACTTTACGGTCCCGTGGGGGCCCTATTACATCTGGGGCGCGACGGCGCGCATGTTGCGGGCTCTGGCGGATCGGATGGCGGATGGACCGGATTGACGCAGACTGGCTGAGATCGGACGCGACGCAGCGGGTGTTTGCG
>JAJDOD010000104.1 GCA_022340315.1 Silicimonas sp.
ATCCGGCAAAATTCACGCCATTTGTCCGGCCAAAAATTTATAAACGCGTATTTTCTGCTTTTCACCAACGAAAAGCGAAAATATTGTGCGCCGCCATGAACAGGGCAAACAATGCCCGAAACACCTTCAGGGAGTTTATTCGAATGAAGAAGACACTTTTGGCTACCGCGGCCACGGCGCTTTGCGCCACCGCGGCTTTCGGTGCCGGCCACGGCGAAGTGAAGATCGGCATCATCCTCGGCTATACCGGACCGATTGAATCGCTGGTCGCCGAGATGGGACCGGCTGGCGAACTTGCCATTCAGGAAGTCAGCGACAGCGGGTTGCTGCTGGGCGGCATGACCGCAACAGCCGTGCTCGGCGACGACACCTGCATCGACGCTGGCGCCGCCACTGCAACAGCCGAACGCCTGATCACCTCCGACGGCGTCAAGGGCATCGTCGGCGGCGATTGCTCCGGCGTGACAGGTGCGATGCTTCAGAACGTCGCCGTGCCGAACGGCATCGTAATGGTCTCGCCGTCCGCAACGTCACCGGGCCTCAGCCACATGAACAACGAAGACGAAGGCCTGTTCTTCCGCACCGCGCCGTCGGATGCCCGCCAGGGCGTCGTGATGACCGAAGTGCTTATGGACCTCGGGATCAACGAAGTGGCGGTGACCTACACCAACAACGACTACGGCAAGGGTCTCGCAGATGCCTTCCAGGCCGCCTACGAGGAAGCCGGTGGAACGGTCACCATCAACGCCGCGCATGAAGACGGCAAGGCCGACTATTCGGCCGAAGTCGGCGCTCTGGCCGCCGCCGGCGGTCAGCGTCTCGTCGTCGCAGGCTACGTCGACCAGGGCGGCTCGGGCATCATCCGTTCGGCTCTCGACACCGGCGCCTTCGACACGTTCCACTTTCCGGACGGCATGATCGGCGCCAAGCTGGAAGAGAACTTCGGCTCGGAAATCGACGGCTCGTCGGGTCAGCACCCCTCGCCGTCGGCAGAACTGGCCGAGAAGTTCGCCGCCATCGTTGGCGACAAGTTCCAGCCGACCTCGCCCTTCGTTCCGGAAACCTATGACGCGGCCGCGCTGATCCTGCTTGCCATGCAGGCGGCTGGCTCGGTCGAACCGGCAGACTACAAGGAAAAGATCATGGAAGTCGCCAACGCTCCGGGCGAAAAGATCTATCCAGGCGAACTGGCCAAGGCGCTTCAGATCCTCGCCGATGGCGGCGACATCGACTATGTCGGCGGATCGGGCGTCGAACTGATCGGACCAGGTGAAAGCGCGGGCACATACCGCGAGATCACCATCGACGGCGGCGCGATCAGCACGGTCACCTTCCGCTAATCGGCCAAGAACACAGGCGGCCCGGCGCATCACTGCGACCGGGCCGCTTCTCTCAAGGGGCAGGCCCATGATCGTCGTGGAAGACCTCCACAAGCATTTCGGCGGCTTTCACGCCGTCGACGGCGCATCGCTGGAAATCGCCAAGGGGACGATCACCGGCCTGATCGGACCGAACGGCGCCGGCAAGACGACGCTATTCAATGTCATGGCGGGCAACCTTCCCGCCACCTCGGGCCGCGTCTTCATGGAAGGCGAGGAAATCACCGGCCTGACCCCGCACGAGCTTTTCCACAAAGGGCTCCTTCGCACCTTCCAGATCGCGCACGAGTTCTCTTCCATGACCTGCCGCGAGAACTTGATGATGGTGCCCGGTGGGCAATCCGGCGAAACCCTCTGGAACACCTGGGTCGGCCGCAAGCGCATCGCCGACGAGGAACGCGCGCTGCGCGCCAAGGCCGACGAGGTGCTGGAATTCCTCACCATCGAACACCTGGCCGACCACAAGGCGGGGCAGGTCTCGGGCGGTCAGAAGAAACTGCTCGAACTGGGCCGCACCATGATGGTCGACGCAAAGATCGTGTTTCTCGACGAAGTTGGCGCGGGCGTGAACCGCACGCTGCTCAACACCATCGGCGACGCAATTGTGCGGCTGAACAAGGAACGCGGCTACACCTTCTGCATGATCGAGCATGACATGGACTTCATCGGCCGACTCTGCGACCCGGTCATCGTCATGGCCGAGGGCAAGGTGCTGGCCGAAGGTGCGGCGAGCGAAATCATGAAAAATGAGGCCGTCATCGAGGCTTATCTGGGGCGCGGCCTCAAGAACAAGCAGAAGGCGGAGGCAGGCGCGTGACCGGCGGAGACTACGGCAGCCGGGGCAACAAGGACGCCTCGATCACGAACCCGCGCGAGGGCGCGACGCTGACGCCCTCCCCCGGCACCGGCAAGGCCTCGCGCAAGCACGAAGCGTACCTCATCGGCGACGGAATGACCGGCGGCTACGGGCGCGGCGGGCCGGACATCCTGCACGACTGCACCATCGCGGTGAACGAAGGCGAGATCGCGGTGATCGTCGGCCCCAACGGCGCAGGCAAATCCACCGCGATGAAAGCCGTCTTCGGGATGTTGAACCTGCGCGAAGGCTCGGTGCGGATCGGCGGCGAGGACATCACCCAACTCAGCCCGCAGGATCGGGTGGCGAAAGGCATGGCCTTCGTGCCCCAGACCTCGAACATCTTCACCTCGCTCACCGTCGAGGAGAACCTCGAGATGGGCGCGTTCCTGCGCCGCGACGACATCCGCGGCACGATGGAACAGATCTACGGGCTTTTCCCGATCCTCAAGGACAAGCGCCGGCAGGCGGCAGGCGAGCTCTCCGGCGGCCAGCGCCAGCAGGTCGCGGTGGGCCGGGCGCTGATGACCCAGCCGAAGGTACTGATGCTGGACGAGCCGACCGCCGGGGTTAGCCCAATCGTGATGGACGAGCTTTTCGACCGCATCATCGAGGTCGCGCGCACCGGCATCTCGATCCTCATGGTCGAGCAGAATGCCCGCCAGGCGCTCGAGATCGCCGACAAGGGCTATGTCCTCGTGCAAGGGGCGAATGCCTATACCGATACCGGGGAGGCGCTTCTGGCCGACCCGGAAGTGCGGCGGAGCTTCCTCGGCGGATGAAACGGCGGCTGCATACCTTCTTCGTCCGCTTCGCGGCCGATCCACCGGGAGGGTTCCACCCTCCCGGACCCACCCGGGATATTTCCGGACCAGCGAAATGGAGCGAAGCTTGGATCTCCTGAACGCCCTCGTCGCGCTCGCGAACTTCGTGATCGTCCCCGCCGTCGCCTATGGCAGCCAGTTGGCGCTTGGCGCGCTCGGCGTGACGCTGATCTACGGCATCCTGCGCTTCTCGAACTTCGCCCACGGCGACACGATGGCTTTCGGGGCGATGGCGACGATCCTGGTGACCTGGTGGCTGCAATCCTTGGGCGTCTCGCTCGGGCCGCTGCCGACCGCACTTCTGGCGCTGCCCTTCGGCATCGCTGCGACGGCGCTGCTGCTACTGGCCACGGATCGCATGGTCTATCGCTTCTATCGAGAACAGAAAGCCGCGCCGGTGATCCTGGTGATCGTCTCGATGGGCATCATGTTCATCATGAACGGGCTCGTGCGCTTCATCATCGGCGTCGACGACCAGCGTTTCGCAGATGGCGCGCGCTTCCTGATAACCGCCCGCGACTTCCGCGACATGACCGGGCTCCAGGAAGGCCTCGCGATCAAGGCGACAACCGTTCTGACAGTCGTGGTCGCCGTGATCGTGGTGGCCGCCCTCTTCTGGTTCCTCAACAAGACCCGCACCGGAAAGTCCATGCGTGCGTTTTCCGACAACGAAGACCTCGCCCTTCTGTCGGGCATCAATCCTGAACGCGTGGTCGCGATCACATGGATCATCGTGGCGGGGCTCGCCACCATCGCGGGCACGCTTTACGGCCTCGACAAGAGCTTCAAGCCTTTCACCTATTTCCAGCTTCTCCTGCCGATATTCGCCGCCGCCATCGTCGGAGGTCTCGGCAACCCGGTCGGCGCCATCGCGGGCGGGTTTCTCATCGCGTTCTCCGAGGTGACCATCACCTACGCCTGGAAAAAGATCGCCGGATACGTCCTGCCGGCATGGGAGCCGGATGGCCTCGTTCAGCTTCTGTCCACCGACTACAAGTTCGCGGTGAGTTTCGTTATCCTGATTATCGTTCTGTTGTTCCGCCCAACAGGCCTTTTCCGGGGGAAATCGGTATGAAAAGCCTGACATCCCGTGACATCGCAATGTTCATCGGCCTCGTCGCGCTGGTGATCCTGACCGGTATGATCCAAAGCTGGAACGTGGCGCTCGGGATCGTCAACATGGGCCTGATCTCGGCCATCATGGCGCTGGGCGTGAACATGCAATGGGGCTACGCGGGCCTCTTCAACGTCGGCGTGATGGGCTTCGTGGCCCTTGGCGGACTTGGAGCCGTCATCGTCTCGATGCCGCCGGTGGGCGAGGCCTGGTCGGCTGGCGGCGGACGCATCGTCGCCGCACTGGCCATCGGTGCGGCCGTTATCGCGGCGGCGGTCCTCGTCTGGTCGCGTATGGGCAAGGGGACCCTGCGCGCGGTGCTGATGATTGCCCTCCTCGTCGCCGGCTTCTTCGTCTACCGGGCCGTTTTCGACCCCGCCGTGGCAGCCGTCGAGGCGGTCAACCCGGCGATCTCGGGCAACCTGGGCGGGCTGAACTTCTTTCCCTCAGCCGCCAACACGGCCGACTTCTGGGTGCTTGTCTCCTGGCCGGTCGGCGCGGTGCTGGCAGCCGGTGCCGCCTGGCTCGTCGGCAAGACCGCGCTGGGGTTGCGCTCGGACTACCTCGCCATCGCCACGCTCGGCATCGCCGAGATCATTATCGCGATGATGAAGAACGAAGACTGGCTCGCGCGTGGCGTGAAGAACGTGATCGGTGTGCCGCGTCCGGTACCCTACGAGATCAGCCTGCAGAACGACCCCGGCTTCGTCGAACGCGTGAACGGGTTTGGCGTCGACCCGGTTACCGCCTCGTCGATTGCCGTCAAGCTCTGCTACACCGGTCTCTTCCTCGCCGTGCTCCTCGGCCTGCTCTGGCTGGCGCAATCCGCGCTTGCCTCGCCCTGGGGCCGGATGATGCGCGCCATCCGCGACAACGAGGTGTCGGCCGAAGCGATGGGCAAGGACGTCAAGGGGCGCCACCTGCAGATCTTCATCCTCGGCTCGGCGGTCTGCGGCCTGGCAGGCGCGATGATGACCACGCTCGACGGGCAACTGACCCCGGCCAGCTACCAGCCATTGCGCTTTACCTTCCTGGTCTGGGTCATGGTGATCGTCGGCGGTTCGGGCAACAACTTCGGCGCCGTCCTCGGCGGTTTCCTGATCTGGTACCTCTGGGTCATGGTTGAACCGCTGGGCCAGCTTCTGATCGGAGGCATCACCGCGGGCATGACCGACGGCTACTGGCTGAAAGAACACCTGCTGGAAAGCGCTGCTCACATGCGGCTCCTCACGATGGGGCTGATCCTGCTGCTTGTCCTACGCTTCAGCCCGCGTGGCCTGATCCCGGAGCGGTGAAAACTCTCATCGTGATACCGGCGGCGGGGTCCTCGTCGCGGATGCGAGGGCGCGACAAACTGCTGGAAACCATCGAGGGAAAGCCCCTCCTCCGCCGTCAGGCCGAAGCCGCACTGGCCAGCGGCTGCCGGGTGATTGTGGCACTGCCGCCCGGAAGCCCGCGGCAGGCGGCACTCGATGATCTCTCGGCGACGATCGTCACGGTCCGCGACGCCGCCGAGGGCATGGGCGCCACGCTTCGGACTGCCGCGCTCTTCGTGGCACGACACGCTCCCGACCAGGCTATGGTGGTGCTTCTGCCTGATGTGCCAGGCATCGGGCCTTTCGACATCAAGACCGTCGTTGCAAGGTTCGACGCCGAAGGCGGTGATACGCCCGTACGCGCCACGGACACCACCGGCCGCCCCGGTACGCCGCTGATCGTTCCGCCCCGCCTGGTGCCGCGCTTCACGGAACTCACCGGCGACGACGGCGGCCGGAGCGTGCTGAAAGGCGAGACCGTGGTGACCGTCGCGCTATCGGGCGACCGCGCGACCCGCGATCTCGATACACCGGAAGACTGGGAAGCCTGGCGGCGGGAGACCGGCTTGGGGGCATGACGTCGCAGGACCGGCGAACTCCATACCGGTGACACCGCAACGCCACGAAACCTGTCCAATCTTCATAAAATATCAGTCACTCGCTCCACACCCTGGGGGGTGTGAGGACGGTGGCGCTCAAGCTTGCCAATAATCCATACCGAAATCTAGCCGCGCAGCCACCGGATCAGCGGCAGGATACCTTCCGTCACCCCCATCACCCAGTCTTCCGCGCCGGCGCCCATGATCACCTCCGGCTTCGCCTCGGTCCCGTGCGTGCGCGCAACGAACCCCTTGTAGCGCAAAAGCTCTTCTCGCCGCCCCTCGGCCTCGAACCCTTTCGGCAGCCGCTTCAGATCGGGCTCGCCCATCCGGCACCCGACACCCGCCGCCGCCTCCAGCGCCGCGATCAGCCCGTCTCCGTCCGGTCCCGCGATGCGCGCCCGCAACTCGGCCAGCCGCCCCGGTTCGATCCCGTAATGCCCGCCGCCATAGCCGACACCGTCCGGCGACAGCACCACGTGCATCCCTTGCCCGTCCTTCGCCGTGCCTCCGGCCCAGAAGATCATGTGAAGCCGCGCCGAATAGGGCGACTTGTCCTTCGAGAACCGCACATCCCGGTTGATCCGCCTCAGCGATCCGTTGAGTTTCGCCTCGGCCCTCAGCGGCGGATCGAGCCCCGCCATTCGGTCGGATACGCGCGCGATGAAATCCAGCGCCGCCGCCTTCCAGTGGGTTTCATACCGTTCCCGGTTCGCCTCGAACCAGCCCCTCTCGTTGTTCGCTTCCAGGTCCCTCAAGTACTCGAACGTCTTCGCTGTGAATGCCATGTGTCTTCTCCCGTGCGCCATGATGCCACAAGGCGCGCTCGCGCCATATCTCCAAGGACGCGTCCGCACACCGTTTTTCGACATGGATCTCGCATGCCTTCTCTGGCAGATCATTTCCTGAACGAGCGGAGGGAAACGGATGAATGGCGCCGAGATACTTGTCGAAACCATGCTGGCCTCGGGCGTGAACGTCTGTTTCGCCAACCCCGGCACCTCCGAGATGCATTTCGTCGCCGCCCTCGACACGCACCCGGACATGCACTGCATCCTCTGCCTGTTCGAAGGTGGCGTAACCGGCGCCGCCGACGGCTATGCCCGCATGAGCGGCAACGTCGCCGGCACGCTCCTCCACCTCGCCCCCGGCTTCGCCAACGGCTGGGCCAACATGCACAACGCCCGCAAGGGTCAAAGCGGCATGGTCAACGTGGTCGGCGACCATGCCGCCCATCACCTCAAGCACGACGCGCCCTTGCAGGCCGATCTCGACGGTGTCGCGCGCTCGGTCTCGCATTCCGTGATCCGCGCCGACGACCCGAACCAGATCGGCAGCATCGGGGCCGAGGCGATCCGCGCCGCACGAACCGGCAAGATTGCCACGATCATCCTGCCGACAGACACCGCCTGGAGCGAGGGGGACGCCCAACCGGTTACCGCCGCTGCGCCGAAACCCAGGCACCTGCCGCAGGACATCCGGATCAAGGCCGCCGCCGAGGCGCTGAAACAACCCGGCGCGGCCCTCCTCGTCGGAGGCAGCGGGCTTTACGGCGAGAATGCCGAAACCGCAGGCCGCATCGCGGCCCGAAGCGGCGCCCGCCTCCTCGCCTCGTTCTTCTCGCCTCGGATCGAGATGGGGCATGGCGCGGTCAGGTTCGGCCAGATGCCCTATTTCGCCGATGTCTGCGCAAAGTTCCTCGAAGGCACGACCCGCATCGTCTGCCTGGGCGAGGTGCCGCCGGTCAACTTCTTCGCCTACCCCGGCCAGCCCTCCACGCCCGAACCGCCAGGCTGCGCCATCGACCGCCTTTGCTATCCCGACTGGGATATCCCCGGCACGCTGGACGCACTGGCCCGCCACCTCGGCGTAGACGGCAGCGAAACCGTGCCGCGCATCGAAGGCAGGCTTCCGGAACTCGCGGACGGGCCGCTCACCGCCGACGGTATCGGCCGCGCCCTTGCCCTCGCCACCCCCGAAGGCGCCATCATGGTGAACGAGGCTGTCTCTGCGGGCGCCGCCATATGGCCCCATGTCGATCTTGCCGCGCGCCATGACCGGATCAAGAACACCGGCGGCTCGATCGGGCATTGCCTGCCCGCCGCCCTCGGCTGCGCCGTCGCCTGCCCCGATCGCCCGGTCTTCGCCGTCACCGGCGACGGATCGGCCATGTACCAGGTCCAGTGCCTCTGGACGGCAGCGCGCGAGCGGCTGAACATCACCGTGGTCGTGATCGCCAACCGAGGCTACCAGATCCTGCATCACGAATTGCAGGCACAAGGCGCGCCTGCGCCGGGGCGCAACGCCCGCGCGATGTTCGATATCGAAGACCCGCTGCTCGACTGGGTGGCTCTCGCTCAGGGCCACGGCGTCCCCGGCCGCCGCGTCGGCACCGAGGCGGAACTGGCCGAGGCACTGGCCGAAGCCGCAGCCACCGAAGGCCCGTTCCTGATCGAGGCGACGGTTTGAGCACCAGGATCGTCTGCATCGGCTCGGTCCTCTGGGACGTGATCGGACGGTCGAGCGCGGTCATGCGCGTCGGCTCCGACGTGCCCGGCCGCATCACACGCCTGCCCGGCGGAGTGGCCATGAACATCGCCATGACGCTCAGCCGCTTCGGCCTCTCGCCGGTGCTGCTCAGCAGCATCGGCCGCGACCCGGCAGGCGACGAACTGATCGCCACCGCCGACCGCCTGGGGCTGGAGACAGGGCTGGTCTACCGCTCAGACGACCTGCCGACCGATCAATACATGGCCGTCGAAGGCGCCAACGGCGTGATCGCCGCCATTGCCGACGCCCACTCGCTCGAAGCCTCGGGCGACAAGATCCTCCGCCCCCTCGGCGACGGCCGCCTCGGCTCGCCGCATGCACCCTACTCCGGCCCGATCGCTCTGGATGGCAACCTGACCGAGAAACTTCTCTCCGAGATCGCCAAAAGCCCGCTCTTCTCACGCGCCGACGTCCGCATCGCGCCCGCCTCGCCAGGCAAGGCCGAACGGCTCCGCCCGCTCTTCGCCATGACCAACGCAACGCTCTATGTTAACCTTGAGGAGGCAGGCCTGCTCTGCCACCGGACCTTCCCTACGGCCTCGGAAGCGGCCCGGGCTCTCCTCGCCAACGGTGCCAAGCGCGTGCTTGTCACCGACGGCGGCAAGGGCGCGGCTCATGCCACGCCGGACGGCATCATCACGGCCGAGCCGCCGCAGGTGCTCGTCACCCGCGTCACAGGTGCGGGCGACACCTTCATGGCCGCCCATATCGCGGCGGAAACCCGGGGCGACGCGCCCGAAGCCGCATTGGCATCCGCGCTCGCCGCCGCGGCAGCCTATGTATCGGGAGACGTACCCTCATGACACTGCCAATGGACATCCTGCCCGAGGTGGCCGAGGCACTGGCCACCGGACAACCGGTCGTCGCGCTCGAATCGACCATCATCAGCCATGGGATGCCCTACCCGCAGAACATCGAAACCGCGCGACAAGTTGCGAGCGCCGTCCGCGAGGAAGGCGCCACACCTGCCACTATCGCGGTGATCGACGGACGCCTCAAGATCGGCCTCTCCCCCGCCGATCTGGAACGCCTGGCAACCGCAGGGCTGCGCGAGGTCATGAAACTCTCCCGCGCCAATCTCGCCCAGTGCATCGCCGCCGGCGGCACCGGCTCGACCACTGTGGCCGCCACCATGATCGCCGCCCACCAGGCCGGGATCGAGGTCTTCGCCACCGGCGGCATCGGCGGCGTCCATCGCGGGGCCGAGACCAGCTTCGACATCTCTGCCGACCTCCAGGAACTGGCCAAAACCCCGGTCGCCGTGGTCTGCGCGGGTGCAAAGGCCATTCTGGACATCCCCAAGACGCTGGAGTTGCTCGAAACCCTCGGCGTCCCGGTCATTACCTATGGCCAAAGCGGCTTCCCCGCCTTCTGGTCCCGCGCCTCCGGCCACACCTCGCCCATGACTGCAGACGACCCGATGGTGATCGCGCGCGGATGGCTGGCACAGCGCGCCCTCGGCTTCTCCACAGGCTGTCTTGTCGCCAACCCCATCCCCGAGGACGACGAGATCGCGCCCGCCAACATCAACCCGATCATCGAGCAGGCGCTTGCCGACGCCGCGGCACGCAAGATGACCCACGGCGCGGTCACGCCCTTCGTGCTGCAACGCGTCTACGAGCTGACCGGCGGCGCGTCGCTGACGGCAAATATCGCGCTTGTCCTCAACAACGCCCGGCTTGCCGCAAAATTGGCCACCGAGATCGCGAAACAGTCCGAGCGGAACTGATTCCGCTGGAAACCGTTGTGGCCGCAGGCCGGAACGCCTAAGTTTCCCGCAACCGCATTCTGGAACTCAAATGTCCAAACAGCAATTTGACGACACCGAAGGCCGCCGCAAGCGCAACATCTTTGGCTGGCTCCGCGCGTCCTTCCTGACCGGCCTGGTCGTCATCGCTCCCATCGGGCTGACGCTCTGGCTTATCTGGACCGTTGCGGGCTGGGTCGACAGCTGGGTGCTGCCCTTCGTGCCGATCTGGCTCAGGCCGGACCAGTACGTGGGGCTGAACATTCGCGGGATCGGGGTTTTCGTGTTCCTGATCTTCACCATCCTCATTGGCTGGATGGCCAAGGGGATCATCGGCAAATCGCTGATCCGCTGGGGCGAGAGCCTGGTCGAGGGCCTGCCGGTCGTGCGTTCGGTCTACCGGGGCCTCAAGCAGATCGCCGAGACCGTTTTCGCCCAGGCCGATACGTCTTTCGACAAGGCGTGCCTCGTCGAGTATCCCCGCCGCGGCATCTGGGCCATTGCTTTTATCTCGACTTCTGCCAAGGGCGAGATCGACGCCAAGGTGCCCGCCGACGACAGCAAGACCGCCGTTTTCCTGCCCACGACACCGAACCCCACTTCGGGCTTTCTCCTTTTCCTGCCGCGATCCGACATAATCGAGCTCGACATGTCGGTTGAAGACGCCGCCAAACTGGTGATCTCGGCGGGTCTCGTCTACCCGAACTCAAAGGAACCGCAGGGCGCGATACCGACACCCATCGGCGAGGTTCGCACACCAAGCCGGGCCGGAAACGCCTGAGGGTTCAGCCGTACATGGCAGGAAGATCAACGCTGGAGCGCACGCCAAGCGACTCTCGGTGCGCCTCCAGGAACTGCTCCGCCGCCGCCGTTCCCGCCTGAAAGAGCGTGGCCAGCGTCGCGGGCGTCGGAACCAGTTTCGACGCCACGCTCAACTTGGTCATCAGCGCATCGTCCGCCACCATGTGAATTCGGACGTCCTTCATCGCGCCCTCCGTCACACTTCCATCCCCGATCAGCCTCTGCACGAAGTTGATCGCCCGCAGTTCCCGAAGAAGCGACGAGTTGAAACTGATCTCGTTGATCCTGTTGAGAATATCGTTCGCCTCCCGCGGCGTCTCCGCCCGCTCCAGCGGGTTGATGTTCACGATCACGATGTCACTTGGCAATTCCGGCGCAAACAGTGGAAAGAGAGCCGGGTTGCCGGTATATCCCCCGTCCCAGTAATCCTCGCCGTCTATGCTCACCGCCTGGAAGATCGTCGGCAGGCACGCCGATGCAAGGATCGCGTCGGTGGTTATCTCGTCGCCCGAGAACACGCGTATCTTGCCCGTACGCACATTCGTGGCCGAAACGAAGAACGCCGGATCGGTCGCGGCGCACACCGCGTCATAATGAAACTTCTCGGCGATCCGCTCCAGCGGGTTCTGGTAGAACGGACCGAAAGCGTAAGGCGACACCACCCGTGTCCAGGCATCTCCGATGCCATAGGGCAGCGAGTGCTCGATTGCCTGGCTGATCATGCGCGGCGCCGGGAACAGCGCCCCCATCCAGTGCGCCATGCGGAGATCGCCCACACCTCCGACCTGGTTCCAGAGCCAGGCGAGGTTTTCGCGCGCACCCTCGCGACCGGCTTCGACCAGCCCGGCCTTCAGGGCCGCGCCGTTCAGCGCGCCGGCCGAGGTGCCCGAGATCCCCGCGATCTCGATGTCATCGTCTTGCAGGAAACGGTCGACAACGCCCCAGGTAAACGCCCCATGCGCGCCGCCGCCCTGCAGGGCGAGGTTGATGCCGACAGGCACGCGCCGGCTACTGGCTGGTCCAGCCACCATCTGCCGAGATCGTCGTGCCCGTGATCTGCGCCGCCGCGTCCGAGCAAAGGAACGTGACGATTCCCGCGACCTGCTCGACCGTGACGAATTCCTTCGAGGGCTGCTTGAGAAGGATCACCTTCTCGATCGCCTCATCCTCGGAAATCCCGTATTCCTTCGCGGTATTGGGGATCTGCTTCTCCACCAGCGGCGTCAGCACGTAGCCGGGACAGATCGCATTGGCGGTAATCGCCTCGCGCGCGGTTTCCAGCGCGACCACCTTTGTCATGCCGACGACCCCGTGCTTGGCCGTGATGTAGGCCGATTTGAACGGGCTCGCGCGCAACCCATGCGCCGACGCGATGTTGACCACCCGTCCCCAGCCCGCCTTGCGCATCATCGGAAGCGCCGCCGCCGTGGTGTGAAAGGCCGAGGACATGTTGATCGCGATGATCGCGTCCCACTTCTCGACCGGAAACTCGTCGATCGCGGCAACATGCTGAATTCCGGCATTGTTCACCAGGATATCGCAGGCGCCCGCCTGCTCGATCAGCGCCCGGCACTCATCTGCCTTCGACATGTCGGCCTTTATGTAGCGCGCAGTTACTCCAAATTCGGCGGCGATCTCCTTGGCCAGCGCGTGATCTTCGTCATTGTCTGTAAAGGAGTTCAGAACCACGTTCGCTCCAGCCGCAGCAAGTTCGCGGGCAATGCCAAGGCCGATGCCGGAATTCGAACCGGTAACGACGGCAGTCTTTTCCTTCAGCGACATGGTCGGCCTCCTTGCACATGCGGCATTCGTGATGCGGGTGCAGCATAGCGGTCCTTGGTGGAGAGGCAATGCCAGAGGAGGAGGCATCGGCCCTTGCCAATGTGAAACAACTATCGAGTGGACGCACAGCCGTCTGGCTGGTCTGGTGGAAGGACCACCAGCGAAAAGGAATGAGCTCGTGAAGATCGCCGTCGTGCAGCAACCTCCGGTTTACATGAACAAGGCAGAGTCACTGGCGCGCGCCGTCGATCTGATCGCCGCCGCCTCATCGCAGGGCTGTGGTCTCGTCGTGTTTCCCGAAACCTGGTTGCCAGGATACCCGACATTTGTTTGGAGGCTGCCGCCCGGAGCCGGAATGAAGAAGACAGACGACCTGTTTGCTCTCTCCCAGGCCAACTCGATCGACCTGAGCAAGGACGATCTTGCCCCGGTCAGGGAAGCGGCGAAAGAGCACGAGGTTGTCGTGGTCATGGGGCATCAGGAAGTCGATGGTACCGTCAGCGGCAGCACGATCTTCAATAGCGTCGCCATCATTGATGCGGACGGCACGCTGCTCAACAACCACCGGAAACTCATGCCCACGAACCCCGAAAGAATGGTTTGGGGGTTTGGAGACGGGTCCTCGCTGAAGGTCGTCGAGACAGCCGTCGGCCGTCTGGGCGCCCTCATTTGCTGGGAAAACTACATGCCCCTGGCGCGTTTCGCGCTCTATGCCCAGAACATCGACATCTACTGCGCGCCGACATGGGACAGCGGCGAGACCTGGCTGGCAACAATGCAGCACATTGCGCGTGAAGGCGGATGTTGGGTCGTCGGATGTGCGACTTCGATTGAAGCCGGTGATGTTCCCGCGGACCTGCCCTATCGCGAAGAGCTTTTTCCGGATCAGAGTGAGTGGATCAATCCCGGCGATGCGGTGATCTACAAACCATTCGGCGGACTGCATGCAGGTCCCATGCGAAAGGAAAAAGGCCTCCTGGTCGCGGAGGTCGATATTGCTGCGGCCCGCGCATCGCGTCGAAAGTTCGACGTAAGCGGACACTATTCCCGACCGGATGTATTCACGCTCAACGTCAATCGCAGGAAACAGACCCCGATCTCATTTGAATGAAGGAAGCACAAGCCGCCCGGCGCACAGGATCCGGCGTGCACCCGTGTACGAATGAAAAACGCCGCTCCGATCCCGGAGCGGCGTCTTGTTCCCCGAAGAAGGCGACTGGCCTCAGAAGCCAAGCCCCTCGTATTTCTTCTTGAACTTCGACACGCGGCCGCCGGTATCCATCAGGCGGGCACCGCCGCCGGTCCAGGCCGGGTGAACCGTCGGGTCCACATCGAGCGACAGCGTGTCGCCCTCCGATCCCCAGGTCGAACGCATTTGAACGACATCGCCATTGGTCATCTTGACGTCGATCACGTGATAGTCGGGATGAATATCCTTTTTCATCGCTTACACCTCGGCGGACTTGGGTTTGTAATTTGCATCTTCCGCGATCCGAGCCGACTTTCCGCGGCGCGAACGGAGATAGTAGAGCTTCGCGCGGCGCACGCGGCCACGACGAACGACCGTGATGCTCTCGATATTGGTCGAGTGCAGCGGGAAAACACGCTCCACACCCTCGCCAAACGAAATCTTGCGGACGGTGAAGCTACCGGCGATGCCCGCGCCATTCTTGCGCGCGATGCAAACACCTTCGTAGTTCTGCACGCGGCTCCGCGTGCCTTCCGTCACCTTGTAGCCGACGCGGATCGTGTCACCCGCCTTGAAATCCGGAATTTCCTTGCCGAGAGCGGCCACTTGCTCGGCTTCCAGTTCTGCGATCAGGTCCATCTGACGCACTCCTATGCTGCCTCGGGTTGTTCCCGAGAGGTCTGTCGCGCCTCAGAGCTCCGGATCTTTGTCGGGCCGGTCATGCCGCCCACCGGAGAATACAGGACATCTTTTCTTGCTTGCCCGCCCCACGGGCGAACCCGCGCCGTATAAAGCCGCTATGGCCGCCGATCAAGGGGAAATATCACCCCTTTTCGGTGCCTTTCGCCGCCAGAAGATCCGGCCGCCGCGCCCGCGTTAGCGCCTCTGACTGCGCACGGCGCCATTCCTCGACCGCCTTGTGATCGCCAGAGGTCAGGACGTCGGGTATCTCCAACCCCTTCCAGACAGCCGGCCGAGTGTATTGAGGATGCTCCAACAACCCTGCGGAGAAGCTCTCATCTTCCACCGACGCGGCATTTCCCAGCACATCCGGCAGCAGCCGCACCGTGGCGTCGATCATTGCCTGCGCGGCGGTCTCGCCACCGGTCATCACGAAATCTCCGAGCGATACCTCCTCGATTCCGAAATGATCAATCACCCGCTGATCCAAACCCTCGAAACGCCCCGAGATCAGGCAGACACCCGGCCCCTGCGACCAGGTTCGCGCCGACGCCTGGTCAAACCGCCGCCCGCGCGGCGAGAGATAGACCAGAGGCAGCCTGCTTTTCCGCTGCGCGAAGGCAATCGCCTTGCCCACGATATCGGCCCGAAGCACAAGCCCCGCGCCGCCGCCCGCCGGTGTGTCGTCCACCTTGCGGTGTTTCCCCTCGCCAAAGATGCGAAGATCAATCGGCTCCAGCGCCCAAAGCCCCTGGTCAAGCGCCTTGCCTGTCAGTGAAAGGCCCAGCACCCCCGGAAACGCTTCGGGAAAGAGGGTAATCACCTGTGCGTACCACGCTCCGGCGCGGCTCGGGCGATCCGACATCAGATCGCGCGGTGCCGCACTCGGCGCGATACTCAGACGTCCGTGCGATTTTGTGGGCCCTTCCGACATGGCTCACGGCATTATCCCG
>JAJDOD010000111.1 GCA_022340315.1 Silicimonas sp.
GGTGCCGCGTTCCTGTCGCTCTCGATGGGCTTCACCGGCCTGCCGCGCGGATTGGCGGACCTGATCGCCTCGTTTGAGCTTTCCCGGTTCGAGCTGCTCATGGCGCTCCTCGTTTTCTACATCATCCTCGGCATGTTCCTCGACGGCATATCGTCGGTCGTACTGACGATGGCCGTGGTCGAGCCGATGATCCGGCAGGCTGGCATCGACATCATCTGGTTCGGCATCTTCATCGTCGTCGTGGTCGAGATGGCGCAGATCACGCCGCCCATCGGGTTCAACCTCTTCGTGCTGCAAGGCATGACCAGTCACGAGATGACGTTTATCGCAAAGGCCGCGATCCCGATGTTCCTGATCATGGTGGTGATGGTCTTCGTGCTCATCTTCTTCCCCGAACTTGCCACATGGCTGCCGGAGAACATCCGGCAGAGACCCGGCTGATCCGCCCCCTCGGCCTCATCGGTCGGTACGGCCGCTGGAGCCTGATCGCCGGCCTGGTGGCGGGCCTGACGCTGCCCGACCTGGCGCTGGCGCTGAAACCCTGGCTGCCGCACCTGATTGCGGCGCTTCTTTTCGTCAGCGCCTATCGCATCGGACCGCGCGCCACGGTCGGCACCGGTGCCGAAATACGCGCCAGCCTCGCGCGCGTTCTCAGCTATCAGTTGGCCGCGCCGCTCGTGGCGCTGGCGATCCTCTCCATCCTCGGGCTCGCAGCAACCCCTGCCGGACTTGTGATCGTTCTGGTCCTCGCTGCGCCATCGGTGACCGGCGCTCCGAATTTCGCCATCATGATGGGCCGCGATCCCACCCGCGCAATGCGGCTGCTTCTTGTCGGAACGGCACTCTTTCCGTTGACGGTCATCCCCGTTCTCTGGGCCCTTCCCGCCATCCCCACGATGGGAGGTGTGCTGACCAGCGCCGGACGGCTTCTTGCGGTTATCGCCCTCGCGGTCGGCATCGCCTTCCTTCTGCGGCGGGACAGACCGCTTCCGGACGGAAATCGTGCCGCCCTCGATGGCGTCGCCGCGCTCCTCCTTGCCGTGGTGGTCGTCGGCCTGATGTCGGCAATGGGTCCCGCGCTGCAAGACCGGCCCGCCGCGCTCGCAGGCTGGCTCGCCTTCGCGCTTGCCTTGAACTTCGGGCTTCAACTCCTCGCCAACCGATCCGACCCGCGCCCGGATGCCGGGGCGGCCATCGTGGCCGGGAACCGCAATATTGCGCTGTTTCTCGTGGCCCTGCCGCCCGAGGTGACCGACCGCCTCCTGCTCTTCATCGGCTGCTACCAGATCCCGATGTACCTGACCCCGATGGTCATGGCCCGGTTGCTCCGGTCAGGCGATTAGCCAGTCCGGTATCCGGACACGCCTCCGACGCCCGAAAAGAATCGACATCACGAAGCGGAAAGGACGGATCTCGGTCATGGTACCCTCGCCAACCAGCCTGTTGGCGGGATACCCGATTCCCGTCTCAGCTTTGTGACGGCATTCAGCCGAAATGCGCCTTGAACGCCGCGATACAGGCGCGGAACCCCGCCTCGAAATCACCGTTCCCCGGATGATAGACACTCTCGAACGAGATCACACCCTCGTAACCATCGGCCCTCATCGCATCCGCGATTGGCTGAAACTGGTCAGCCAGTTGCCCCTCGCCCATCGGCTTGACGGTCAGCGTGGCCCGCGGCGTGTCGACCACCACATCCTTGATGTGGACATGGCCGAGATACCCGTCCCGCACCTCGTCATATCCATCGGGAAAGGCGCGCTCGTGACACCAGCAATTGTTGGCCGGGTCCCAGAGCACCTTGAGCACGTCCTTCGCATCCAGATCGTCGATCAGCCTCCGCGCGGTATAGTTCGAGTTCACCATCGTGCCGTTGCCCGTCTCGACCACCAGCGTGATGCCCTCGGCGCGCGCCAGGTCCACCGCCGGCGCGATCAGCGGAAGCGTCTTGTCCCAGGCGCCATGCGCCACGTTCCACTTCTCGGCGCCGCCATGCCCCCAGAGGATCTGCTCCTTCCTGTTGGTCATGATCCGCACCAGCGGCGAGCCGACCACATGCGCCATCTCGATCACCCGCTTCAGGGCATCCATGTGCCGCGTGTGATCGGCGTCGCCCGGCACGTTGGCCGTCGTCAGCCCCGCGAAGACATGCCGCGAGAGACACGAGACCGGCTTGCCCCGATCACGCAGAAGCGCGTCGATCTCGGCGATCTCGGCGGCGCTGTGGTCGCCTACCTCCTTGTCGCCGACGAATTGCAACTCGGCATGCTCCAGCCCGAATTCGTCCATGACATCGACGGCATGGGACAGGTCCCGGCTGATACCGTCGCAGATGACCCCGAGCCTCATCGCTTCACCGCCTTCTCGCGGTGCAACTCGGCACCAACGATATCCTCGATGACGCGCGTACAGGTCCAGTTGTCACCATCGGGATATTTCGCGCGCCCCGCATGGAAAATCTGCATTGCGGCGCCCGCGGTGTGGAGCGGTACGGACAGCTCCTCTCCCAGCCCCATCGAGATGGTCAGGTCCTTCCACATCGTGTTGATATGGCTCCCAGTTCCCTCGAAACGCCGGTCGATAATCTTCTCCAGCGCGTTGTTCACCACGCCGCAGCCCGCCGACGAGGTCGAGAAGACATCCAGAATGACCTGCCCCGGCACTCCCGCCTTGGCGGCGAGGGCGGCGGCCTCGAAGGTTGCCGAGAACTGAGCGCCGATCAGTGATTGCAGGCAGGCCTTCACGGTCTGCCCCTCGCCGGGACGGGTGCCGACACGATGGATATTGGCCGAAACCGCATCCATG
Source organism: Silicimonas sp. (assembly GCA_022340315.1). Taxonomy (GTDB): domain Bacteria; phylum Pseudomonadota; class Alphaproteobacteria; order Rhodobacterales; family Rhodobacteraceae; genus JAJDOD01. Next base: position 2,806 of record JAJDOD010000111.1, read on the forward strand.
ACCGGCCGGAACCGGTCCAGAACCTCGTCCGGCGCCGCCGCCATCATCGTCAGCGTTCCCCCCTGCGCGCCCGGAAAGCCACCGGACACCGGCGTGTCGATCAGGTGAATGCCGCTCGGCGCAAGCTCGGCGCCGATCTCGCGCGCCTCGCTCGGCCGGATCGTGGCCGTCAGCAGAACGGCTGACCCCGGCGCCATCGTCGAGCGCAGGCCCTCTTCGCCGAGGATTACCGCGCGCGCCTCGGCGCCGGTCATCACCATGACAAAGACCGCGTCGGCGCCCTCGCCGACCTCCGCCGGGCTTCCCAGCGGCTCGCCCCCCATGTCGCGGAATGCCGCGACACGTTCAGGTTTCAGATCCAGCCCCGCCACATCAAAACCGCCCGCAAGCAGGTTCTTCGCCAGGCCCGAGCCCATGTCGCCCAGACCAATTACACCAATCTTCATCTTGAAGACCCCCGTTTCAGCCGCCGCGGCGGCATTTCGAAAATGGCGCATGACGCGCCGGTTTTCGCGGGGATTTCACGCGTGCCGGGTCTTGCTTTCCCGTGACGTCGGGCGGGTCCGGTAGACACCCCGCTGCCCGTTTAGGTATCCGCAGGTTTACAGAGCGCCGCGCCTCTGTCTACAGCCAATCGGAATGACGCCCCGGCGCTGTCAGGCCAGGCCCGCCAGGTCCCTGCGCCGCATCATCACGGCCTCGCGCGATTCCCAGGCATATCGCGTATCCTCGGCCACCGTGGCGAAGTACAACACGCCACCGGTGCGCCAGGGGTCGAGAACGACGCCCTTGGTAAACGGATCGCCCTTCGCAGTGATCACGGCCGTGGAATGGTCGATCCGCACGCCGCGACCCTCGGCAATGGCACGCTTCATCTCCAGCGTCCGGAAACCCTCGGCATTCAGCCGCTTCTCCATGTCCTCGGCCCAGTGCCAGCACAGCCCGCGGTCCTTCCATCCCATGTTGACCTTGCTGTTGTGCACAAGCGGACTGTCGGTGATCTCGTACTCGACTGCCAGTTGGCGCGTGTGATGGAACGCCCGGCGCGCCGCGCGGGCCGCCTCGTCCGGATCGACGTCCGGTCCCATTGCAGCGATCATCCGTTCCAGGCGGGAAACTTCTCCGTTCGGTGTTGCCGCCTGCTTCTCCGCCGTGGCCCCGCACGCCGCCAGCGGCAATGATGCCATCCCCAAAAGGACGTTCCGTCTCGTGATCATTGGTCCTGCCTCACAAACTTTCTGCCCGCGCATTTCACGGCCCGAACCGACATATCTTATATTTCCGGCATTATGAACAGTTTGCGGGCGACAATCGAAGCAAAAAAGCGCCCGCTCACTTGAACGGGCGCCCAGTTTCGGAACGAGGGACAGTGATCAGGGCCGAATGTTCCGAATCCAGCCCTCAACTGCGATGTGGGGCGCGCACACCCCCATTTAAAGATGATCTCGCAGAGTTGTGAACAGAGCCTTAATCGGGCGCCCGCGAACACGTTTTTCCGCTTCAGTCGAACAGGTCGAAAATATCCTCGGCCGCATCCCACACTTCCTCCATGAACCGGTAGGAAAGGCTTTTCGTTCTCTTTTTCGGGGGCTTCCGACGATAGGAACCCCGCTCGCGAACCTGAACTGCCGGACGCGTCGGGCGCAACGGTTCCCGATTGCCTGCCTTGTCGCTGCGCAACATCTTCAACTCGTGCAAGGGCGCACCGCATGTCGAGCAGGCCAACTCGTGCCGCGTCTTGCCACTCAGCACCAGCGCCGCGCGCGTTCCGCAGTAGCAACAAGTCGCAATCTTCGGTGTCACTTCCCCTGCCTCCGCGATACGGAATAAAGCGAAACCGCAGCCGCATTCGAGACATTCAGCGAGCCGAACGCGCCCGGATAGGCAATGCGCGCCAGCCTGTCGCATGTGGCTCGCGTCTTCTCGCGCAGCCCCGGACCTTCGGCCCCCAGAACCAGTGCAACGCGGGGACCAGCGGTCTCCAGCGAGGTTTCAAGCGTATCCTCCGCTTCGCCCGCCAACCCGATCACCTGGAATCCCTTGTCCTTCAGTTGCTCCATCGCTTCGGACAGATTCCTTATCCGCGGATAAGGTTGCCGCTCAAGCGCACCGGAAGCCGATTTCGCAAGCGCGCCGGTCTCCGGCGCGGAATGGCGCAGGGTTCCGATAACAGCCGTGGCGCCGAACACCTCGGCCGAGCGCAGGATTGCACCGACATTGTGCGGGTCGGTCACCCGATCCAGCAGCAAGACATGGGCCGGACCGGTCTCGGGTATCAGGTCGTCGAGACTCCCCCAATCAAGCGGACGCACCTCGAGTGCCGCGCCCTGGTGGACCGATCCCGGATCGAGCGGCACCGGGAACTTTCGCGGGTCGGCAATTTCCGGCTCCATTCCCGAAGCCGCGATCGCATCCGACAGCTTGTCTGCTGCGTTTCGGGTAACCACCAGCCGCAACCGCCGCCGCTTGGGGTTCGATAACGCGTCACGCACGGCATGCAGGCCGAAAAGCCAAAGCGATGCATTCTGGGATTTTTCCTTCTCGACCACCCAGGCCGGCTTTTTCGCCATGCCTCAGACCGCCTCGACCGCGCGCACGACATCGTCGACAACCGCGCCCAGAAGCGCCTCGTCCTCGCATTCCGCCATCACGCGGATCAGCGGCTCGGTTCCGGACTTGCGGATCAGCAGCCGACCCACGCCATTCAGCCGCGCTTCGGCCTCGGATATCGCCGCCGCGACCGACGCGGCTTCCATCGGCTGCACGCCGGCCTCGTACCGGACGTTCTTTAGAAGCTGCGGGACGGGCTGGAACACCCGGCGAAGCTCGCTCGCCGGCTTCCCTGTCCGCTTCATTTCGGCAAGGAACTGTAGACCCGCAAGCAGACCGTCTCCGGTGGTCGCATAATCCGTCATGACGATATGCCCCGATTGCTCGCCACCCAGGTTGAACCCGTGCTCGCGCATCGCCTCGACCACGTAGCGGTCACCAACGGCGGTCCTGTGAAGCGTGATGCCGATCGACTTGAGAAACCGCTCCAGCCCGAGGTTTGACATCACCGTTGCAACCAGCGTGTCGCTCCTGAGCTTGCCCTCGGCGGACCACCGCTCCGCGAACAGCCCCATGATCTGATCGCCATCCGCAACTGCGCCCGTCTCGTCAAGGATCATGACCCGGTCGGCATCCCCATCAAGGCAGATGCCGACATCCGCGCCCTCTGCGCGCACCCGCTCGGCCGCCTGCGCGGTCGACGTGGACCCGCAATCGAGGTTGATGTTCTTGCCGTTCGGGCTCACCCCGACCTGGATCACCTCGGCGCCAAGCTCCCAGAGAACCTGTGGCGCGGCGCGATAAGCCGCCCCGTTGGCGCAGTCGATCACCACCTTGAGCCCGTCGAGCGTCAGCGTGCCCAGCGTCGACTTCACCCGCTCGACATAGCGAAAGAGCCCGTCGTCGATCCGCTTCGCGCGACCGATATTCCCGGCCTCGGCCAGGACGATCTCGCCCTGCATGATGGCTTCAATCTCCTCCTCGGCCTCGTCCGACAGCTTGAAACCGTCGGGTCCGAAGAACTTGATGCCATTATCCGCATGCGGATTGTGGCTGGCCGAAATCATCACGCCCACATCCGCCCGCATCGAGCTGACCAGCAGCCCCACCGCAGGCGTCGGCACCGGCCCCAGCAACAGCACGTTCATGCCGGTCGATGTGAAACCCGCCGTCAGGGCGTTCTCGAACATGTAGCCCGAAAGTCGCGTGTCCTTGCCGATGACGACCCGGTGCGCCGCAGACCCGTCGCGGCGGAAAAACCGCCCCGCTGCCGCGCCCAGGCGCATCGCGGTCTCGGCGGTCATGGGAGGCGTATTCGCCCTGCCCCTCACACCATCGGTGCCAAAAAGATCTCGTGCCATGCTCTGCCTCGAAGGGACTTGTTTGCTCACATATAGCAAGGGCCGCGCGGCTATTCCATCGAAGAGCCAGCGGCGAGATCACGTCGTGTTACGCGGTGTTGCCTAGCGCGATGCAAGGCGGTCGGGCTGGCGATAGAAATGATGATAGCCGATCGTCGTCGTCCGCTCGAAAACCCGGCTCCACTTCGGCTTCACCGACTTGGTGTGGTAATGCGTGGCACCACCCGTCAGGCGGCGGTCTTCCCCGTCCAGCATGATCCGCGCGACCTTGCCGACGCGCTCGAAGGCGCGCGCGTCCGCAATGGTTTCCGGGCGACCGTCGCAGGTATAGGTAAACTGGCACCGGAACCGCTCACCCGTCCCCTGGTTGACCACGCCGCACACCGTATCGGGGTACCGCGCGTCATCGACGCGGTTCAGGATGACTTCCGCCACAGCGAACATGCCTTGCACGGTCTCGCCCCGCGCCTCGAAATAGAGCGCTTCGGTCAGGCAGGACCAGGGCTTGCCGCCCGAGGCCTTCCGCATCCGGTCTATGCGACCCTTCGAATATGGCGTGTCGTCGTCGCCCCTTGGAACCGCCGTCAGCCGCTTCATGGTGCGCGCATTCATGCCACGCGCGGTGCCGCTCTCGGCGTCCATAAGCGAGCCGATCCGCGATTGCAGAGATGCCGTCGGGTTCGTGGACGTGCTGACCGTCACATCCGCCTGCGCCGCACCGGCCATCGCCAATACAGTCAAAAGGCCCCATACGGACCGCAAATCCGGTCGAAACATCCTTTGCCCCTCTTCCAGTCGAACCGAAGCGCATGCCGTTCCCGGCTCCCGCGCGCTTCATTCACCGGGTCGGATAACTTCACGACGGCGGAATATCCAGAGTTGCAAATGTGACAAAGTGTTCACCGATGGCGACAAATTGAGCAAAAACCCGCCGATATCGGTCAGAAATCGCTCATTTCGGTGGATGCGTCCGATGCGCCCAGCCTCTCGCGGATGGCCAGATGGGCCGCCGCGAGCCTTGCAACCGGCACCCGGAACGGCGAACAGCTGACATAGTCGAACCCCGCATCGCGGCAAAACGCGATGGAATCCGGGTCGCCGCCATGCTCGCCGCAGATCGACAATGTCAGGTCGGGCCGAACCGCGCGGCCGCGGTCGGCACCGAGCTTGAGCAACTCGCCCACGCCCTCGAGATCGAGCCGGTGGAAGGGGTCCTCCTCGTAAACGCCCTGCTGGACGTAGTCCGACATGAACCGCCCGGCATCGTCCCGGCTGAGGCCATAGGTCATCTGCGTCAGGTCGTTTGTCCCGAAACTCAGAAAGGATGCATGGGTCGCGATGTCGCCCGCCCGAAGGGCCGCGCGCGGCGTCTCCACCATCACGCCCAGCCGGTAGTCGAAACTGGCGCCGGTTTTCGTACGGACTTCCGCCGCGACGGCCTCGACCCGGCCTTGAACCAGTTCCACCTCGCGTCGGGCCGAGACCAGCGGGATCATGATCTCGGGCACGACCGTCTTGCCCTTCTTTGCCGCAAGCACGGTCGCCATGAAGATCGCGCGCGCCTGCGCGTCGTATATCTCGGGCATGGTTACGCCAAGGCGCACACCGCGCATCCCCAGCATCGGGTTGAACTCGGCCAGTGCATCGACCCGGCGAACCACCTTCGAAAGCGGCAGATCGAGTGCATCGGCCAGATCGCGCATTCCCTCGCGGGTCTGTGGCAGGAACTCGTGCAGCGGCGGATCGAAAAGCCGGATGGTCACCGGCTTGCCGTCCATCAGCTCGAACAGTTTCGAGAAATCCGAAAGCTGCATCGGCACCAGCCGCTCGACCGACGCCGCGCGGCCCTCGGCAGATTCGGCAAAGATCATCTCGCGCATGACCGTCAGCCGGTCTTCCTCGAAAAACATGTGCTCGGTCCGGCAAAGCCCGATCCCCTCGGCCGCGAAAGCCAGCGCGACCCGTGCCTCCTCGACCGTGTCGGCATTGGCGCGAACGCCGATGTCCCGCGCCTCGTCCGCCCATGCCAGAAGCGTGCGGAAGGCATCGTCCAGCGACGGTTCCAGCTTGGGAACGTCGCCCGCCAGAACGGTGCCGGTTGTCCCGTCGATGGTGATGACGTCGCCCTCGGCAAAAACCCGGCCATCGGGCGTCGTGATCGTCTTGTCTTTCAGGTCGTAGTGGATGCTCGAAGCCCCCACGACGCCGGGCAGGCCAAGGCCCCGCGCCACCATTGCGGCGTGACTGGTCATGCCGCCCCGCATTGTCAGAACGCCTTGCGCGGCGTGCATGCCGCGTATGTCTTCGGGCGAGGTTTCGCGCCGGACCAGGATCGACGCCTCTCCCTGCGCGGCGGCCGCCTGGGCTGCGGCCGATGTGAACTTGAGACGGCCGGTCGCCGCGCCCGGACTGGCCGCGACGCCCCGCGCAAGAATGTCGCGATCGGAACCGGGGTCGATCTGGCGATGCATCAGTTCGGACAACCCGCCCGGCGGAATGCGCAGCACCGCCTCTTCCTTCGAGATCACGCCGTCCTCGGCCAGGGCCACGGCAATGCGCACGGCGGCGCGCGCCGTCCGCTGGACGCGCACCGCGTCGAGAACGCTCAGCTCACCGCTGTCCAGCGTGAACTCGATCTCCATTTCTTCACGGAGCTTCTGGCGGCAGATCGCACCATACTCCACCAGCTTGTCGAAGCCTTCCGGATAGTGCTCCTCAAGCGAAGGACCGCGCGGGTCGACAGTAAGGTAATAGGCCCCCTTGTCGTCAAGGGCGTCACGGCCTTGCGCCTGACTCAGGTAGCGCCCGATGATCTGCGGCTGACCGGTTTCTGACGACACGAACCTGATCACGCCCGAACCGCTTTCCCCTGGCCCAAGCCCCGGTGCCATGCGCTGGACGACCAGACCGAGGCCCGCATCCTCGGGCGCGCCGCGCGCCTGCCGCAAGAGCCGCGCCGACGTGCCTTCCCAGGCCCGCGCCATCGACCTGAGCACATCACTCAGCTGCCGGCCGGGGTCCTGGGGGAAAGGCTCGTCCGCCTCGTCCTCGTAGGCATCCAGCATTTCACGCAACGCGGCCGCATCCGCCACATCGAACTCGAAACTGTCAGGATCGAGATGCGCCACCTCGACCGAGTAGGTCTGCACGAAACGGGCATAGAGCTCGTCCGCCGCCTGGTGCCCGAGGAGGTTGGCGTATTCAGCGTGACGGGCGTCGTTCATGCCGATATTCAGGACCGCACCCGGACCGCCCCAGTCGGGATCCTCCGACGAGGGGCGGACCGAAACCAGCGGGCGCTCACCGAAATGCTCAAGGATGGCGCGCGTATCGACAGGTGTACCGGAAGCAATCGCGCGCACCGTCTTGAAGGGCAAGGCGACGGTCAGGGGGACGGGCAGATTGAGCCGGATCAGCCGTTGCAGACACTTCGCGCGCCCGCCGTGCGTGGCGGCCGAGAGCGGCGCGGTTTCGTCGATGACAACGAATTGTTCAATATCAACGTGTTTCTGCACTGCGGCGATTCCTTCGTCCGCAGAATAAGCCGTTAACGTTAACGTTCAAGCACTGTCAGGGAAACTGGACAGGTTTTCCCGCCGCGCGTGCGAAATTCGACGCGATTCCGGTATCCTTTCGGTGCAACAGGCCTGGTTTTCCAGGCCTAACCCTCGATCCGCGTCAAATCCGCGACCGACAGGCAGGCCGCGCTGATCCGGTGCAGCAGGTTCAACCGGTTGCGCCGCAGGATTTGGCTTTCGGCGTTGACCTGAACGGCCTCGAAGAAGGCGTCGATGGGGCCACGAAGCGTGGCCAGCGTTGCCATCGCCTTGCCGAATTCTTCCTTCTTCATGGCATTTCCGATGAGCGCCTCGGCAGCATCGAGCGCCTCGAAAAGCGCCGTCTCTTCGGGCGTTTCGGCAAGTTTCGGGTCGGGACCGAACGAGTACTCGACCCCGTCCTTCTCCTGCGCCTGCATCAGGATGTTATGCGCCCGCTTGAAGCCCTGCGTAAGGTTCACGCCCGCGTCGGTGTCGAGGAACGTCTGCAACGCCTCGGCCCGTCGGACCAGCAGGGTGAGGTCGTCGGCGTTGGGCATCGCCAGGCAGGCGTCGATCACGTCATGCCGGATGCCCCGGTCGCGGAGGAAGACCTTCAGGCGGTCGTGGAGGAAGGCGAGAAGGTCATGCACCTCGCCGGTGTCTGCCGCCTCGATCTCGCGCGTCCCTTCGATCCTGTCGCGAAGATAGTCCAACTCCTTGTAACGCTGGTACATTTCCGGAATATCCTTGACGATGTCCAGAAGATCCGCCCACAGGCCCTGGTCGCTTGATCGAACGTCTTCGCGGTCCTGCTCCAACCGCGCTGCCATTGCTTCCTCGAGCATGGCACGCCGGTTTCGCAGAGCGGGCAGTTTCGAGATCTCCAACAGCGGCAGACGGATGCTTCCCTCCAGAACCAGTCGGATCACCCCCAAAGCCGCCCGCCTCAGCGCGAACGGGTCCTTCGACCCCGTCGGCTTCTCGTCAATGGCCCAGAACCCCGTCAGCGTGTCGATCTTGTCCGCCAGCGCCACCGTCACCGAAAGGGGCGAGGTCGGCACGTCGTCCGACGGCCCAAGGGGTTGGTAATGCTCGCGTGCCACCGCCGCGATATCATCGCTTAGCCCGGCGGCCTGGGCATAGTACTCGCCCATGACCCCCTGAAGTTCCGGAAACTCATAGACCATCTCCGAGGACAGGTCCGCCTTGGCGATGCGCGCCGCCGTCTCCGCCTCGTCGGCATCCGCGCCGACAACTGGCGCGATCTCGCGCGCCAGCGCCGCGATCCGGTCGATCCGGTCGCCCTGGCTTCCCAGCTTGCCGTGGAAGGTCACGTTTTTCAGCCGATCGGTCCACTCGGTGATATCCGTACCGGCCAGGCGAAGATCGTTTTCCCAGAAGAACCTGGCATCCGAGAGCCGCGCCGAAAGCACCTTGTTGTTCCCGGCAAGGATCGTCGCCCCCTCGTCCGCGGTCTCGCGGTTGGCGACGGTGACGAAACGTACGATGCCCCCCGCCTTGTCGCGAACGCTGAAGAACTTCTGGTGCTCGCGCATCGAGGTTTGCAGCACCTCCGGCGGCAGCGACAGAAAGTCCTCCCCGATCTCGCCCATCAGCACCACCGGCCATTCGACCAGCCCCGCGACCTCGGCCAGAAGCCCCTTGTCCTCGACCACTTCAAGACCTTGAGCAAACGCCATCTGCGTCGCGTCGTGCCAGATATGCTCCGCCCGCTCTTCGGCGGAAAGCATCACCTTCGCGCGCTTCAGCTTCGCCGCGTAATCTTCGAAAGATGTTACCGAAAACCGCCCCGGCGCCATGAACCGATGCCCCTCGGTGCTGTCGCCTGCGCGCAGCCCGTCGATGTCCAGAGGCACGGCATCCGACCCACCCTCGTCGCTCAGGATGCAAAGGATCGAATGCAAGGGCCGCACCCAGCGGAGCGCGCCGTCCCCCCAACGCATGGACTTCGGCCAGGGAAAGGTGCGGATCGCCGCCTCCAGGACCTCGGCCACGATGTCCGCCGCAGCCCGACCCGGCTTCTCGACCACCGCGAACCAGACCTGGCCCTTCTTGTCGTCGCGCGCTTCCAGCTGATCCTTCGTCAGCCCGGTCGAACGCAGAAACCCCTCGATGGCCTGGTCCGGCGCATCCGTGCGGGGGCCCTTCCGCTCCTCCCGAACCGCCGGGCTTTCCGCCAGCAATCCCTCGACCGTCAGCACCAGCCGCCGGGGCGTGTGAAACGCACCTGCGCTGGCATAGGTCAGCCCCGCCTCGACCAGCCCATCGGTCACCAGCCGCTTCAGATCATCGGCTGCCCGCGCCTGCATCCGGGCCGGGATTTCTTCCGAGAAGAGTTCGATCAAGAGATCAGGCATCGTGTCGTTCCGTTCGCTTCGGCCGAAACCGTTGTCCTATTCATCCCGCGCGGGCGGCGGCGGGCATCCCTCGGGCACCGGGTCGCCGTCGAAAGCCGCTTCGCCGCAGGCGTTGATCTGGTGCCAGGCAAAGCCGCGGCCTTCACCGTCGATCGCCACCACGCGGTCGAACCCGTAGTGCACGTTGGCAATGCCCAGATAGGCCGTCGCCTTCCCCGCCTCCAGCGCCGCACCAAGCGCCTTTGCGTCGAAACAGTCGAACCATCCCGGCGCGACGTTCGGCACGGGGTTGTCATAGATCACGAAGGTCTCGGTCAACAGCGCCTCGCTCATCGAGGTGTCGAAACAGGCCCGATAGCGCAAGGGCGAGCTCTCGGCGTCGATCGCCCGGAAGTTCTCGTACAGGATCACCTCCGGCTCGCCCGAGGCCAGACCGGTCAGTTGCACGTCCGAGACGTTGGTCGGTTCCACCGTCTCGTAAAAGGCGTAGACCTGCAGGTAATACATTCCCACGCCCGCCAGAACCGCCGAGACCACAAGGAATACCGTCAGGAACTTGCCCATCAGCCGATATCCTGACCGAAACACAGCCGATTGCCGTCCGGGTCGATGATCACAAGCTCGCGCATCCCGTAGATCTTGTCCTCCGGCCCCTCGACCGCATGCCAGTCAATGGACGCCGCGAAGTCATCTACATCCGGAACGTGGAAGTAGGCTCGCCAGGCCTGGCTCTGATCGGGATCGGCCCCATGCCAGGTATCGACGAAAACCGTCGCCGCGTCGCGCTTGAAGATGCCGAACCGGGCCGGGTCGCCGCCTTCCTCCGCCACCGCGAAGCCCAGCGTACCGGTCCAGAATGCCCGCGCCCGCGGGTAGTCGGAGGCGCGCAGAACTGGGATGGACGTCAGAAGTGTCACGCCGCACCCGCCGCTTCCGTCGTCACGAAGGCATCCGCGCAGGCCTTCGCCAGCGCCCGCACCCGCCCGATATACGCCTGCCGCTCGGTGACCGAGATCACGCCGCGTGCATCCAGCAGGTTGAAGAGATGGCTCGCCTTGATGCACTGGTCATAGGCGGGATGCGCCATGACGATCCGCCGCCCGGTCTTGGGATCGACCTCCTCGGCGGCAAGGATGCGCTGGCACTCGGCCTCGGCATCCTTGAAGTGCTGCAAGAGCATGTCGGTATCCGCCACGTCGAAGTTCCAGCGCGAATATTCCTGTTCCGTCTGCCGGAACACGTCGCCATAGCTCAGCGCGATCGGCGCAGCCGGATCGTTGAACGGCATGTCCATCACGTGATCGACGCCCAGCACATACATCGCCAACCGCTCCAAACCATAAGTCAGCTCCCCCGACACCGGTTTGCAATCATGGCCTCCAACCTGTTGAAAATAGGTGAACTGGCTCACTTCCATGCCGTCGCACCAGACCTCCCAGCCCAGCCCCCAGGCGCCCAGCGTCGGGCTTTCCCAGTCATCCTCGACGAAGCGGATGTCGTGGAGCCCCATGTCGATGCCGATGGCTTCGAGTGAGCCGAGGTACAGCGCCTGCAAATCCGGCGGCGATGGCTTGATCAGCACCTGGAACTGGTAATAGTGCTGCAAGCGGTTCGGGTTCTCGCCATAGCGCCCGTCCGTCGGGCGCCGAGAGGGCTGAACGTAAGCCGCCGCCCAGGGCTTCGCTCCCAGCGAGCGCAATGTCGTTGCGGGATGGAAGGTGCCCGCACCCACCTCCATGTCATAGGGCTGCATGATCGCACAGCCCTGTCTGGCCCAATACCCCTGCAAGCGCAGCAGAATCTCCTGAAAACTCTTCGGTTTCTCGATACTCATGGGGGCTCCGCCGGCAAATCGCGTTCTCAATAAGCAACAGGTGGATGAGGGTCAATCACTCCCCCCGGAAACCGCGTGCAACTGCCCGCCACTGCCGTTAGAAACGCCCGGAAATCGCCCGCCCGGGGGGCTTTGGATATGGTAGGTCGTATGCTGCAGAAAGTTGCTGCCCTTTTCGTTTTTGCCTTCTGGGCAGGTCTCGTGAACGCGCAAAGCTGGGTCCAGATCGAGGCTCAGCCGGGCACCGAGCGTACCCTGGAACGGGCACAGGCCTATGCGGATGTTCTGCCCGACGTGAACGCCTTCCGCACCGGCACGAACTGGAACGCAATCGCGCTCGGGCCCTATGCCACCGAGGATGACGCCCGTCTGCGCCTGCTGCAACTGCGCGCCCAGAGGTTGGTGCCCGCGGACAGCTTCGTGTCCGACGGGCGCACCTTCCGCGACCGCATCTTCGGAACAGGCATAGCCATCGCGGCCCCCGCGACGACCGAAACCGCGACACCAGCCCAGCCCGAGCCTGTACTCGAACCGGGCGAGGAGACCATCGCGCAGGCGCGCCGGGGCGAGCGTGATCTCACGCGGGAGGATCGCGCCGATATCCAGACCGCATTGCGGTTCGCGGGCTTCTACAACTCCGTGATCGACGCCGCCTTCGGGCCGGGGACGCGTCGCGCAATGTCGAACTGGCAGGTCGCCAACGGCTACGAGGGAACCGGGGTGTTAACGTCCCTCCAGCGCCGCGAGCTGGTCGAGAGTTACCGGTCCGTGCTTGCCTCGCTCGGACTTTCGCCGGTCGTGGACACCCAGGCCGGCATCGAGATTGACATGCCGACCGCGCTGGTCTCGTTCGACCGCTATGAAGCGCCGTTCGCGCACTACGCGCCTGCCACCGATGACGGGGTGCAGGTCGTGCTGATCAGCCTCAGCGGTGATGCCGGCACGCTTGCCGCCTATTTCGACATCATGCAGATGCTCGAGATCGTGCCCGCCGACGGCAATCGCACTCTTGGCCGCGAAAGCTTCACCATCGAAGGCGAGAACAGCCGCATCCGCTCGCACACCTACGCGCGCCGGGCCGGTGACGCGATCAAGGGTTTCATACTGGTTTGGCCCGCAGGCGACGACAAGCGGTTCCGGATCGCGCTCGATGCCATGCAGGCCAGTTTCGGCACGACCGACGCCGTGCTGCCGGATTCGCTGGGAACCGGCGCCCAGAACATCGACCTGCTGTCGGGCCTGGAAATCCGGCGGCCCGAGAAGTCGCGGTCGGGCTTCTACATCGACAGCGCGGGCGCCGTCCTGACCACGGCGGACGCGGTCCGGCAGTGCCGCCGCATCACGCTTGGCGAGGATATCGAGGCCGACGTCGTGGCCGAGAACGCGCCCCTCGGCCTCGCACTTCTGAAGCCCCGGCAGACGATTGCACCGATATCCATCGCGCGCATGGCCGTCCGCGAGCCGCGCCTGCAATCCGACGTCGCGGTTGCGGGGTACTCCTACGGCGGCCTTCTGTCGCTGCCCACGCTGACCTTCGGAACGCTTGCCGATCTCAAGGGGCTGGACGGTGACGACCGCGTGCAGCGCCTCAGCCTGGCAAGCACGCCCGGCGACGCGGGCGGGCCGGTCTTCGATGGCTCAGGCGCGGTGATCGGAATGCTTCTGGACCGAGAGAATGGCGCGAAGCAGCTGCCCGAGGATGTGACCTTCGCGGCCGATGCGCCCGTGCTGGTCGAGTTCCTGACCGAGAACGGCGTCAACCCTGCCGCCGCGGATGCCGGTGCCGACATCGCGCCCGAGGACCTGACGCTTCTTGCCGCCGATCTGACGGTGGTCGTGAATTGCTGGAACTGATCCGCGCTACGAGCGCCAGAACCGGCTGGTAAAGAGCACGAAGACCACCATCAGTTCCAACCGCCCCGCTAGCATGGCAAACGCCAGTATCCACTTGGCCACGTCATTGAGCGGACCGAAATTGCCCGACGGACCGATGATCGGACCGAGCCCCGGCCCGATATTTGCAATCGCGGTCGCCGCACCGCTGACGGATGTCACGAAATCAAGCCCCGTGGCGCTGAGAAGCACCGCGACAATGCCCAGGGTCACGACGAACATGGTCAGGAAAGCCATGACCGACGAGATCACGTCCTCGGTCACCGTGCGCCCTTCGTATTTCAGCTGAAACACTCCATGCGGCGAGTGAATGCGCCGGATCTGGTTGGCAATCGCGCCGAAAAGAAGCTGATACCGGAAGACCTTGACCGAACAGCAGGTCGAGCCCGCGCAGCCTCCGATCAGCCCGATGAAGAAGAACAAGGCCACCGGAAACGTGCCCCATAGCTGGTAATCCACGCTGGCATATCCTGTTCCGGTCATGATCGACGTGATATTGAACGTCGCTTCACGCAGCGAGTGGCCGAAATGGTCGCCGTTCGCCACAAGGCGATAGACCGTAATCACCGCGACAAGGACCGCGATCATCCAGAGGAAGGCGCGAATCTGGCTGTCGTGAAACATCGGGCGGCTGACCCCGGCCAGAAGCTGGACATAGCGCACGAACGGCAGGCTTGCGAGCACCATGAACAGAGAGGCGACATACTCCGCCGGTCCCTGATGGGTGCCGAACGAGGCGTCTCTGGTCGAAAATCCCCCCGTCGAAACACTGGTCAGCGCGTGGTTGACGGCATCGAAGGCCGACAACCCGCTGATGAAATAGGAAATCGCGCAGGCCACCGTCAGCCCGACATAGACGATCGAGATGCGCGACGCGATCTCGGCCGCCCGCGGCAACACCTTGCCGTCGGTATCGAACGCCTCGGACCGGAAAATCTGCATGCCGCCCACCCGAAGCTCGGGCAGGAACACCATCGCCACGATGATAATCCCGATCCCGCCGAACCACTGCAGCATCGACCGCCACAGAAGCAGCCCCGCCGGAAGAATGTCGAGACCCGTAAACACCGTCGAGCCGGTCGTGGTCAGACCGGACATGGCCTCGAAATAGGCATCCGTCACGCTGGCATCCGTCGCCCCGCGCAGAAACGGCAGCGCTCCGAATAGCGGCAGAACCACCCAGACGCCCGTGGTCAGCACGAAAGTCTGCCGGGTGCCGATCCCGTCTCCGGTCGAATTGGCGCAAGCCACGGCAAGAAACAGGCCTGTCAGGAACGTGACGATCGCCGTTTCGGCAAAGACCCCGGCATGGCCGTTGCCTGCCCAGAGATCGAGCGCCATCGGGACCAGCATCGACAGGCCCAGAAAGCCGACCAGCAAACCGATGACATACCCGACGGGCCGAAATTCCATCATGAACGGAGCCTTGGCCCCGTGTTTCGGCCAAGTCAACTACCTATGGGTCGGCACGCTCCGCGATCGGCGTGCCATCCCCGCCAAAGAACGGGTTTTGCCGCCAACGGCCCGAAATCCACGCTCGCAGGATTCGCCCGAGGAAGCTCAGGATCAACGGCCGCACACTCCCCAAAGGTTCATCAACACGTGCAAGCGCCCCTTTCAGGTTCACATGCGCTCGAATCTCAGGAAGTGCCAACTGTGGCTCGATGTCGTGGACCTGGAAGCTGGCAAATGGCAGCTTTCGGGTCGAAAGCGTGTTGGCCATCGGCGTATCGCAGCACTGCGCATACCAGCGCATCGGCCCTTTCTCGGTGACTTTCATCCAGCGAAGATTTTCGGCACCGGTGATCTCCACCTCACCAGGCTCTACCTGGATCAGGTCGTTGCCCCCGGCAGCGTTCAGGCGATCGCCGCACCCGAGCCGCGACACGAACTCCCGGCAGCTATTGCAATAGCAGACCAGCCTGAAGCCGTCGGTCGGCACCCTCGCCTTGACCAATCCACACTCGCACGTCCAGGTCGCAACCGGCATGATCGTCTCCCTTCACGTCAACCCCGGCGAAACGCGAGATCCTCGGGGAATCTGCCAGCAAGGGCCTGGCAGTCAAACAGGCACCAATCAACCCCGATGAATCAGAGTCTCGAACAGCCTCGGATCAAGGCTCATCTGCTCGAACGTCCCGCCTTCGGTCAGGATCGACACCGCGTCATGGCTGTGAAGGCTTTCCTGGTGGCTCGCCACCACGCGGAAGTCACCCACCCTCTGATCGCCCTGAAGCACCTCCGCGAAAAGCCGCGCGGCATCCTCGACGAAGATAGGATTGGCCGCGTTCAACTCGGCAAAGGCCTGTTCATCCTCGCGCTTGACCATCACCTGCGTCTCGGTCGGCACCGCCGCCCGGCAAAGCGCCACGGCATCTTCGAACCAGAGCGTCGGCGCAGCCGGATCGACCACCATCGACAAACGCGCAACCGACCGCTGCGAATGCGGCGTCGCCAGTTGCCCCCGCTCGCGGCGCGCGTGCTCGGACAGCTCCAGCGAACACGGGCAAGTCGAGGAGTATACGTAATCGAGATGCATCACCCGCAGACGCTCGCCGTCCTTCTCGATCACCTCCAGCGCAATGTCGTAATACTGCCAGCCCGAAAGGCCCGAGCGCAGGCTCTCGACCTGCATCGGAAAGCTGAACCGCATCTGGATACGCGCATCGAAACTCTCCAGGTCCGACTTGTAATCGTCCAGCGCCGCCTCGATCACGTCGAAGCTGAAGGCCTTTCCCGCATGGGCATAGAACGAGCGCATGATCCGGCTCATGTTGATGCCCTTCTTGTCCGCCTCCAGGCTGACGGTGCCCGTCACGCTGGCATCGACCATCCGCTCGCCGCCACGCTTCTCGCGAAGCCGGAGCGGCAGCCTGAAGTTCGAGATACCAACATGCTGGATCGCTCGCCTCGCACCCCGGATCAGCGAGGATGGGCCGTTCTGCAAGTCGGGAAGCGTCGCCCTGTAGGCCGCATCCGAGGCAAAGGCTTCGGGATACTCCCTTGAGAACAGGGGATAATCGACAACATCGGCGCCAGACGGATCAAGCGCCGACAACGCCTCGGGGCCGGAGGCGGCGACCCACGCCTTCAGCAAGGCCAGCGCCGACGCCGCATCCTCGCGGCTGATGACCGTCTCAACGTCCTTGACGTGGATATTCATGCGCGCACTCCCGAATTGCCCGACGCGATGAGATGGGGATCTCACGCGCGGACTTCATCACCCGTTCATGTGTTCTTACGCAGGGCGCGCACGTCCGGATTTAACAAAAGCGTGATACGAAGCGCCGCAGGATGCGCTCGGGCTCGGTCACGCGCGCGGCAAGCACGGCTTCCGTCAACGCCTCGGCCTCTTCCGGCGCAAAGTACCCGTGCCCACGGTAGATGCGGATGCGATCGGCAAAAACCTGGCCATCCGCTTCAGGGTGAAACTGCGTCGCATAGATGTTTTCCCGGACCCGGATCATCTGCACCGGGCAGGTTTCTGACGCCATCAGGTGCACTGCGCCCTCCGGCAACGCCTGCACCGCCTCCTTGTGGCCCACCAGCACGTCGAACTGCTCCGGCAGCCCGGCCAGCAGGGGATCGCGTTGCCCCGCCTCGGTCACCGTCGCGACGACCGGCCCGACCGGTTCGCCATAGCGCGCCTTCGAGACCTCGCCGCCAAGAAAATGCGCCAGGATACCGATGCCCGCGCAACAGCCGAGAAACGGCATGTCCCGCGCCACGATCTCCGGGAGAAGGTCGAGGATCTCCGCCTCGGCCCGTGCCTCGGCCGCATCCCGCGTCGCCGGATCGTCACTGACACACCCCGGCCCGCCGCCCAGGATGACCGCGCTGAAGTCGCCCAGCGAAAACCCCTCCGGCAACGGTCCCGCCTCCAGACGATGCCGCACGACAGCGCTTTCCGACAAACCGCCCTTCGCCAGAAACGCCCGGAATTCGCCCTCCGAGGCATCGTCCTCCGGCCTCAGTTGAAGGATCAGCGCCGGCTTCATCGGCACATCCCGCCCCACGCTTCATCTCTTGCCAAATACGCAAACCGGGCGCGGCGCCCGGCAGGGCGGCGCGCCCGGAGCGACGCCGAAGGCGGCGCAATGCCTGTCCCGCGAAACCTCACAGACGCTTCTCCATCCAGGCGTTCGCAAGCACCACCCCGTCCATCTCCACCTCCTGGCGCCGGACGACCTGCCAGCCATGCCGCGCGAAGAACGGTTCGGCCAGCAGACTTGCCTGGGTGGACAGGCACCTGATCCCGCGCGACCGCGCCCGCCCCTCCAGCACGGCATAGATCGCGTCCGAAACACCCTTGCCCATGACGTCCGGCAAGACGAAGGCCAGGTCGAGGTAGCCGTTGTCGTCCATCGTCATGAACCCCACCGGGTCCTCTGCCTCGGTCGCCACGACCGTGTCCGCCGCCTCGAGCCGCGCGCGCCAGCGTGCTGCCTCCGGCACCTGCGGAGACCATGCGGCAACCTGCTCGGGCGCATAGGCCCTGACCGCGCCCTCGCGCACGGCCCGATGATAGACCTCGGCCAGCGGTGCGGCATCCTCCGGGGAATACGACCGAACCTCCATCAGACCGCCTCCAGCGCCTGCGCGATATCGCCGATCAGGTCGTCGGCGTCCTCGATCCCCAGCGACAGCCGAACCATGCCCTCGGTGATCCCCAGCGTCGCCCGCTGGTCCGGGGTCAGCCGCTGGTGCGTCGTGGTCGCGGGATGGGTGATGATCGACTTGGCGTCGCCGAGGTTGTTCGAGATGATGATGATCTCAAGCGCATTGAGAAACCTGAACGCCGCCGCCTGCCCGCCCGAAAGATCGAAGCTGACGACGGTTCCGCCCTTCTCGAGCTGGCGCGCGGCGACCGCATGATGCGGATGGCTCTTCAGGCCCGGATAGATGGCGCGCACAACCTTCGGATGACCTTCCAGGAACTCGGCCACGCGTATTGCGTTCTCGGCCTGCGCCCGCACCCGCAAATCCAGTGTCTCCAGGCCCTTCAGAAGCACCCAGGCGGTGAACGGGCTCATCGCGCAGCCCGTATGCTTGGCGAAAGGCTCGACGGTCTTGCGGATGAACTCCTTCGTCCCCAGGATGACGCCGCCCAGCACGCGACCCTGCCCGTCGATATGCTTGGTGGCCGAATAGACCACCACATCGGCACCAAGATCGACCGCCCGGCTGAAGACCGGGGTCGAAAAGACGTTGTCCACGACCACCGTCGCACCAACCTTGTGCGCCAGGTCCGCCACGGCGGGCAGGTCGATCACCTCGAGCGTCGGGTTCGACATGCTTTCCAGAAACACCGCCTTGGTATCGGCGCGGATCGCCCCCGCCCAGGCGTCGAGATCGGTGCCATCGACGAAAGTCACCTCCACGCCGAATCTCGTCAGCACCTCTTCGAGAATGTAAAGACACGAGCCGAAGAGCGCGCGCGCCGAGACCACGTGATCGCCCGCCCGCAACATCGAAGCCAGTGCCGCATGAACCGCCGCCATCCCGCTTGCGGTGGCAAAGGCGTCCTCGGTGCCCTCCAGCCCCGCGATCCGCTCCTCGAACATCCGGACGGTCGGGTTGCCGTAACGGGCATAGATGAACTCGTCCTCGCCCGCCGCCTCGAACCGCGCGGCGGCCTGTTCGGCGGTTTCGTAGACGAAACCCTGGGTAAGGATGATCGGCTCGCTGACCTCGCCATACTGGCTGCGTCGCACGCCTTCATGCACGAGCCTCGTGCGGGTTTTCCATTTATCAGACATGGGGACGCCTCCTTTCAAAAACAAAGCCCCCACCGCGTGAGCGCCGGGGGCGAAACGTCCCTGACCTCTTTAGCGGAATATTTAACGTGGCCCGCAATCCGGTGTACAAATCGCCACGGGCAATTCGTTACTCCCTTGCGCGAAACTGGTCAAGCCTCGGCGCATGACACCGATGGACAGCTCCTAATGAATTCTTAAACCTTGCGTGCAACCGTTGCTGCCTGGACGTAAGGCGCCCTGGCATGATGGTACCGCAGAATTTCAACCGCCGGCACAGCCCCAACCGGCGAAAGACGCGGGTTGATGCCACGATATTGCTCGACGGGCGCTATCACGCGGTAACAATCCGCGACGTCAGCTTTGAAGGCATGAAACTTCAGGTGCCCTGTCCGATCCCTCCGGGCAGCCCGATAACCGTTCATGTCCTCGACCAGCAGATCCCGGCAATCGTGCATTGGAACAAGCCGCCGTATGCCGGCATTCACATGCTTGAGCGGCTTGACGGACAAACCCTGATCGCTCTCGAAACCGCAGACG
>JAJDOD010000134.1 GCA_022340315.1 Silicimonas sp.
CAAGGAAGACGGCTCGCTCGGTGACCGGAACGCGGTTTCCTGCGGTGGGCTTGAGGAGAAGATGGGCATTCACGGCAACGCCACGTGCGTGATGAACTATGATGGCGCGACCGGGTGGCTGGTCGGTGATCTGCACAAGGGGATGCGCGCGATGTTCACGATGATGAACGAGGCGCGGCTCTCGGTGGCACTGCAGGGGTACACGCAGGGCGAGGTGGCGTATCAGAATGCGCTGGCTTTCGCGAAGGACCGGCTGCAGGGCCGCGACGTGACCGGCGCAAGGAACCCGGATGGCCCGGCCGATCCGATCATCGTGCACCCGGATGTCCGCCGGAACCTGATGGACCAGAAGTCGATGACCGAGGGCGGCCGCGCACTGGTCTACTGGGGCGCGCAGATGATCGACCGCTCGCAGCGGATGAACGACGAAGATGCCGAAGCGATGATTTCGCTGCTGATCCCGGTGATGAAGGGCTTCCTGACCGACAAGGGCTTCGAGACCACGGTCCTGGCGCAGCAGACGCTGGGCGGCTCGGGCTTCACGAGGGAATGGGGCCTTGAGCAGTTCGTGCGCGATGCGCGGATCGCAATGATCTACGAAGGCACGAACGGCATCCAGTCGCTCGACCTTGTGGGCCGAAAACTGCCCGCGAACGGCGGCAAGGCGATCATGGCCTTCTTCGAGATGGTGAAAGACTTCATCAGGGAGAATGACGACAACCTCGAACTGAAGGCTGCATTCCTCGAGCCGCTCAAGGCCGCATCGAAGGACCTGCAGGCGGCGGGGATGTATTTCATGCAGGAAGGCATGAAGAACCCGCTGAACGCGCTTTCGGGGTCGTATGACTTCATGCACCTCTTCGGCCATACGGTGGTCGGACTGATGTGGGCGCAAATGGCGAAAGCCGCGATGGAGGCGCTGGAGGCGGGGGCCTCGGACCGTGACTTCTACGAGAGCAAGATCGCAACCGGCCGCTACTACATGGCGCGGCAACTTCCGATGACCGGCACGCATCTTGCGCGTATCCGGTCGGGGGCGGAACCTGTGATGGCGCTGGACGCGGCGAACTTCTAAGCTGCGCCCAAGCATCCGAGGAGTGACTGCATGCCGAAACGCCTTCGTCTGACCCGCCGCTTTCCCGTCGCGATGACCGAGGACGGTTATCGCCGGCTGCGCTCCTTCGCGGCGGAGGCGGGGCTGGACGAGGGGGAAGCGCTCTCGTTCATCTTCGAGAACTTCTCGAGCGTGATGAACCACGAGAACCTCGAGACGAGGTTGAGGCTCTTCAACTCCGAGTTGGACGCGCGGAAGCGGTGAGGGTGGGATTGCGTATTTGAGAAGAGATGAAGATGCCTGTCCCGCAGAGGTTCAAGCGTGACATGCGGGACAGGACTTCACCTCTTGCGGTCATCGGCTCGCCAGCCTGTACCGCGACACTTTGATGACAACTCAAGGTTAATGCGTGCCTAACTTCATCTCTTCAAAAATACGCATATCTGACGCTCATCACGCGCGCCGACAGGAGGATTTTCGATGACGCTGAAACTGCACTGCTTCGGGGAAAGCGGCCACAGCTACAAGGTGGCGCTGGCGTTGGAGCTTGGGCCGCTCGACTGGGAGCCGGTCCATGTGGACTTTTTCAACGGCGCGGCCCGCAGCGCCGAGTACCGCGAGACGGTCAACGAGATGGGCGAGGCGCCCGTTCTGGTGGACGGCGATCTGAAGCTGACGCAATCGGGCGTGATACAGGCTTATCTGTCGGAAAAGACAGGCCAGTTCGGCGGTGAAGCCGCCGACGAGAAGCGCGAGATCCTGCGCTGGGTGCTCTGGGACAATCACAAGCTGTCAAGCAACACAGGCACATTGCGCTTCATGATGAACTTTCTCTCGCCGCAGCACCGTTCGGACGATGTGATCGGGTTCCTGAAAGCGCGGCAGAAGGCGGCGCTGCAGATCCTCGAAACCCACCTGACGCAGCGTGACTGGATCGTGGGACGCAGCGTCACGAATGCGGACCTGACCTGCTGCAGTTACTTGTTCTACGACGAAGATTTCGGGTTCACCCGGTCCGACTGGCCCGCGATCGACCGCTGGCTGTCACGGATCTCGGAGCTGCCCGGCTGGAAACATCCCTATCACCTGATGCGCCCCGCGTATCCGGACAAGGCCTGAGGAGGCACCACCCATGCGTGACGCTTACATCTACGACGCCGTTCGTTCACCACGCGGCAAGGGCCGCGCCGATGGCAGCCTGCATGAAGTGACCCCGGTCAAGCTCTCCGCCGACATGCTGAACGCGGTGAAGGAGCGGAACGGGCTGCGCGGCGACGAGATCGAGGACGTGATCTGGGGCAACGCGACCCAGGTGAAGGAGCAGGGCGGGTGCCTTGCCCGGACCGCCGTGTTGGCGTCCGATCTGAGCGAGCGGGTGCCGGGTCTTTCGATCAACCGGTTCTGCGCCAGCGGAATGGAAGCCGTGAACCTGGCCGCCAACCAGGTGAAGGGCGGCGCGGGCGAGGCCTATATCGCCGGCGGGGTCGAGTGCATGAGCCGGGTGCCAATGGGCTCGGACGGCGCGGCGGTTGCCGCCGACCCGAGCGTTGCCATGAAGACTTATTTCGTACCGCAGGGGATCAGCGCCGACATCATCGCCACCGAGTACGGAATCAGCCGCGACGATGCGGATGCCTTTGCGGTCGCCAGCCAGGACCGTGCCGCGGCGGCCTGGAAGGAGGGGCGTTTCACCAGGTCGGTCGTCGAGATCAGGGACCAGAACGGTCTGCCCATTCTAGCCACCGACGAATACATGCGGCCCGGGACCGACATGCAGGCGCTGGGTGCCCTGAAGCCTGCCTTCAAGGACCAGGGCGAGGTCATGCCGGGCTTCGACGCGGTGGCCATGCTGAAGTATCCACACCTGGAGCGTATCAACCATATCCACCATGCGGGCAATTCGTCCGGCATCGTGGATGGGGCGGCGGCGGTTCTGATCGGTTCGAAAGAGTTTGGTGAGGCGGCCGGTCTGAAGCCGCGTGCGCGCATCCGGGCCACCGCAAAGATCGGCACTGATCCGACCATCATGCTGACCGGTCCTGTCCCCGCCACGGAGAAGATTCTGACCGAAAGCGGCATGGCCATCGGCGACATCGACCTTTTCGAGGTGAACGAGGCTTTTTCGTCGGTCGTGCTGCGTTTCATGCAGGCTTTCGATGTCGATCACGGGAAGTTGAACGTCAACGGCGGCGCCATCGCGATGGGTCATCCGCTGGGTGCATCGGGCGCAATCATCCTTGGAATCCTGCTCGATGAGATGGAGCGGCAGGACAAGGAAACCGGGCTTGCCACGTTGTGTGTCGCCAGCGGCATGGGCGCCGCCACGATCATCGAGCGCGTGTAGAGGATTTAAGTTGACGATGCGCCAGAAAGCACTACTTTTCCGTGTATTGGAGGAGCGTCGGACGCTTGGTGACGTGGGGTCGCCGTCGGCGAGGGGTGCGCTTGAAGACGTTGAAGCTCGATTCTTTCTTCGCGGACTTGCAGTCGGCGATGGTGGACGGCGACATGGAATTGTTGGCCTCCCATTTCGTCTTTCCGATGGTGATCTACACCGTTGCGGGTGTCAGCGTCTTGCGCGAAGACTCCGATCTTCTGAAGGTCGTTCGCGAGTACCGTCAAAGCTTGAAGGCTCTCGGGGTCGCCCAGTCGAAGCTTTGCGTTCAGCAGAGCGATATTCTCGTAAATCACCGTCGACGCGCCACTGTCCGGATTACCGAGATGAATGCCGAGGGCGGTGCGATCACCGGGTCTCTGATCCGCTACTTCCTGGTCGAGTCGGACGGACGTTATCGGATCGAGATGATGGAAATTCTCGAAGCCGCACTTCCAACTCCCGAAGTCGAGCGCATTTTGCACTGATCCCGCGTGGCGACGCTGGCGGATCGGCCGCTTTCGCCAATTCTTCATCCAATCACTTGTCGGCAATGCGGTCGCCCGGGCGGGCGTTCGTGCCGGTTTGTGCTGAAAGGACATCTCCATGACCGATTTCACTTATGAACTTCACGATGACGGCGTCGCGGTCATCACCTGGGATGTGCCGGGCAAGTCGATGAACGTCCTGACCCGCGAGGCGTTTGACCTGGTCGAGGGCTTCATTGACACCGCTCTTGCAGACGACGCGGTGAAGGGCATCGTCATTACCTCGGGAAAGGACAGTTTCGCGGGGGGTATGGACCTCAATGTGTTGGCCGGTATCCGGGCTGAATCGGGTGACGACCCGGCACCGGCGCTGTTCGAATTCATCATGAACGGGCACCGTATCCTGCGAAAGATCGAGCGGGCGGGGATGGACCCCAAGACGCTGAAAGGCGGTAAGCCCATCGCCTGCGCAATTCCCGGGCTTTGTGCCGGCATCGGGACCGAGATCGCGCTGGCCTGTCACTACCGGATAATGGCCGACACGCCGAAGGGGCGGATCGGGTTGCCGGAGATTCTCCTGGGCCTCTTTCCCGGCGCAGGTGGGACGACGCGGGTTGTGCGTTCGGTGGGACTGATGGCTGCCGCGCCGATCCTGCTTGAAGGCAAGATGCTGGAGCCCAGACGGGCAGTGGGCACGCTGGTCAACGAGGTTGTTGCGCCGGAGGATCTGCTGGCGAGGGCGAAGGACTGGGTGCTGAACGCGACCGATGCCGACATCGTCAAGCCCTGGGACCGGAAGGACTACAAGATGCCGGGCGGTGCTCCGTACCATCCGGCGGGGTTCATGACCTATGTCGGCGCGAGTGCGATGATCAACGGCAAGACAAAGGGCGTCTATCCGGCGGCGAAGGCGCTGCTCTCTGCCGCCTATGAAGGCGCGATGGTGCCTTTCGATACGGCACTGAAGATCGAGGCGCGGTATTTCACCCAAGTGCTGAACGATCCGACGAGTGCCGCGATGATCCGGTCGCTCTTCATCAATAAGGAAGCGCTGGAGAAGGGGGCGAACCGTCCCGATGTGCCGGATCAGAAGGTGAGCAAGGTCGGTATCCTTGGCGCGGGCATGATGGGGGCGGGGATCGCCCATGTCAGTGCCAATGCCGGGATCGAGGTCGTGTTGATCGACCAGGCGCAGGAGGCCGCCGACAAGGGCAAATCCTATTCGGAAGGCATTCTCGACAAGGGGATGCAGCGCAAGAAGGTCAGCCAGGAGAAGAAGGACGAGGTGCTTGGACGGATCAACGCCACGACCGATCTGGAGGCGTTGAAGGGCTGCGACCTGATCGTGGAAGCGGTGTTCGAAGATCCGGCCGTGAAGGCCGAGATGACGCAGAAGGTCGAGGCCATCGTGGGTGAGGCGTGCATCTTCGCCACCAATACCTCGACCTTGCCGATCACCGAGCTTGCCAAGGCCAGCGTGCGGCCCGAGCAGTTCATCGGCATCCATTTCTTCTCGCCCGTCGACAAGATGCTGCTGGTCGAGATCATCAAGGGCAGGGAAACCGGCGATCGTGCGGTGGCCAAGGCTCTCGATTTCGTGCGCCAGATCCGGAAGACGCCGATCGTGGTCAACGACGCGCGGTTCTTCTATGCCAACCGTTGCATCATTCCCTATATCAACGAGGGCATCCGCATGGTCGGCGAGGGCGTGAACCCGGCGCTGATCGAGCACGCGGCGCAGTTCCTGGGTTTCCCGGTCGGGCCGCTGCAACTGGTCGATGAAACGAGCATCGACCTGGGCGTGAAGATCGCCAAGGCGACGAAAGCGGCGATGGGCGCGGCCTATCGGGACGATGCGGTTGACGAGGTTCTGTTCTGGATGGCCGGTGAAGGCCGAATGGGGCGGAAGGCCAGGGCGGGCTTCTATGCCTATGACGACGCGGGCAAGCGCATCGGTCTTTGGCAGGGGCTTGGAGACAAGTATCCACTTGCCGACGATCAGCCGGAACTGACGACGATCCAGCACCGCCTGATGATGGCGCAGGTGCTGGAGGCGGTTCGCGCGCTGGAAGAGGGCGTGCTCGAAGACATCCGGGAAGGCGACGTGGGCGCGATTCTCGGCTGGGGCTTCGCGCCGTGGTCCGGCGGGCCGTTCTCGTGGCTCGACATGATCGGTGCGGGCAAGGCCGTGGAGATCTGCGAGGGGTTGGCCGAGCTGGGCCCACGTTTCGCGACGCCGAAATTGCTGGATGAAATGGCGGCGAGCGGTGGCAGTTTCTACGATCGCTTCGGACCAGAGGCCCGGGCCGCCTGAAAAGGGCTGCGGCAGATTGCGCGAGGATCGCCCCGTGACATGCGGGGCGGTTTCGGCTAGTCAGTCGGCCAAACGTATACGGAGATTGCCCCCATGTCCGATCACAAGCATGGCGAAATGGATATCGCGACCCAGGAAAAGACCTTTAACGGTTTCATCACCTGGTCGAAGAATGTCGCCATCGTCGCTATCCTGATCCTGATCTTCCTGGCGATCTTCAACTCGTGATGCTCCCGCGCGGCCTGCTGATCCTGTTTCTGATGGGTCTTGCGGGTTGCGGTGGTCCGGCCGAGCCGCGGTGGGCGCCGGATGCGGCGGTCAGGAAGTACGCCTATCGGCCCCAGACCGCGCCCGAATTGCGGCTTTATACCGTTGTCAGCACACAGAACGGTTCGGGCGCGCATTCGGCACTTCTGATCTCGACACCCGAGGAGCGCATCCTTTTCGATCCGGCAGGCTCCTTCCGGCTGCCTATCGCACCGGAGCGGAACGACGTGCTTTACGGAATGAGCCCGAGAGCGCTTGCCGTCTATGTCGATTACCACGCCCGCGAAACCTATGACGTGATCGAGCAGCGTGTGCCGGTGACGGCGGCGCAGGCGCGGCAGGTCGCGGCGCTCGCCAAGTCCTATGGACCGGTGCCGAAAGCGCAGTGCTCGGTCTCGATCAACCGCATTCTTCGGCAGGTGCCGGGGTTCGAGAGAATGACGGTTACCTATTTCCCCCGCACGACCGAGGCGAAGTTCGGCACGCTGCCCGGTGCCACGCGGCGGCTCATCTCGGATGACGATGCCGACGACAATCACAACGTGCTGATCCGCGCGGAGCGTTAGGCCGGCACCAGCCAGACGAGTACCGCCAGCGTCACCGCACCGGCCGCCGCGCCCGCAAGCATGTTCTTCCACCACCATGCGACCGCGATGGTGGCCGCCGCCGCGGCGAAGCGGATCGGATCGGGCTCGCCGCCTGTCGCCTGCGGCCACATCACCAGCGGCGCGACGAGACCGGGGAGAATGGCGACCGGCGTATAACGCAGGTGGCGGAGCACCCAGTCGGGCATCTTCCGGTCGCCGATCAGCCCGAGGAAGGAAAAGCGGATCAGATAGGTTCCGATCCCCATGATGGCGATGATCGCCCAGATGGTGGCTTCGCTGTAGTTCATGTGCGTCTCCGCTCGATCTCGGCCCCGACAGCCATTGCGACGAGACCCGCCAGCAGGATGCCGATGCCCGACGGCAGGAACGAGAGAAGCAGCGCACCGACAACCGAGGTTACCGCGGTGCCGAGATGAGCGAGTGTCTTCACCAACGGAGCGGTAAGTGCGAGGAACATGATCGGCATGGCAAATTCGAGATCGAATTTCTCGGGCAAGGCATCGCCCGCGACGGCGCCGACCCAGGTGCCGACGACCCAGAGCGGGAACATCAGGGCCATCGTTCCTACGAAATAGAGGAACTTGTCCTTGGGGCTCCAGTCGGGCTCTTCCTCGAACTTCAGGATGCCGAGAGCGTAGGCCGCATCGACATTGACATAGGCCGCAAGTGCGCGCTGCGGCAGGCTAGCCCCGCCGAGGTGCGGTTGCAGGCTGGCGGAATACATCGCCATCCGCAGGTTCACTGCCAGCGCCGCGGCGAGCACGATGAAGACCGGGGCGTTCTCGATCATCAACTGGATCGCGGTGAATTGCGAGGCACCGGCGATCACCAGGATCGAAAAGCCGAGGGTCTGGGCAACGCTCAGACCAGCCTCGGTCGCGACGACACCGAAGAGCAGGGCAAAGGGAACGCCGATCAGCAGGAACGGCAGTCCGGCAATGAACCCCTGGCGGAAGGCTGAATTTCGGGTGGTGGTGGTCGCAGGCTCGCCCTAGTCTTGCGCCAAACGCCTAGCCCAAGGTGCGCAGGGATACAAATCATGACGCGTGATGCGACCGATCATTATCTGATTGCGCCCGACCCGGCAGCCGCGCGCCTGACCCGGGCGGTCGAGGGGTTCGACGAGACAGGGGCGCGGCGCACGATCTCGGTGGTCGAGGAGCGGCCGTTGACCATCTTTCTCAACGGGCAGGAGATCGTGACGGCCATGACCATCGGGGATTACCCCGAGTACCTGGCGCTGGGCTTCCTGAAGAACCAGGGGATGCTGGGCGCGGGTGAGACGGTGAAAGGCGTCGATTTCGACGAGGAGCTTGAAACGGTCGTGGTCCGCACCGATGGCGAAACGGTCTACGAAGAGAAGTTGAAGAAGAAGACACGCACCAGCGGCTGTGCCGTTGGCACGGTATTCGGAGACATGATGGAGGGGCTCGAGGGGTTGAGCCTGCCGAATGCGCCGGTCAAGACCTCGTGGCTCTATGCGCTGGCGGCGGCAATCAACCGAACGCCGTCGCTCTACCTCGAAGCGGGGGCGATCCACGGCACGGTGCTTTGCCGCGAAGATCGCCCGCTGGTCTACATGGAGGATGTCGGGCGGCACAACGCGGTCGACAAGATCGCGGGATGGATGCTGTCCGAGGGTGTCCCGGGTGAGGACAAGATCCTTTACACCACCGGGCGGCTGACCTCGGAGATGGTCATCAAGTGCGCCCATATGGGCATCCCCGTTCTGGCCAGCCGCTCGGGCTTTACCGCCTGGGGCGTCGAGATCGCGCGCCAGGTCGGCCTGACGCTGATCGGCCGGATGCGCGGACAGCGGTTCACATGCCTGTCGGGCGAGGACCGGCTGATCCGCGACACCGACCCGGCCCATGTGGGCGAGGAGGATCGCAAGCACGGGCGGAAAGGGGCGGGCGCGTGACATCGGTTGCACAGCATGCCGAAGCCGCCGGGCGCGATGTCATCGTCCTGACCATTCGCTATGACCGCGCGCTGTGGCGGCGCGCGATGACCGGCTGGTGGCAGAGCGTGGTGCCGCCCGCGCCCTTCGTTCAACGCGCGATCTTCTGGGCTGTGATCTGGGCGGCGATCGGGGTGCTGACTATGGTGCTGTATGCGTTGGGGATCGCGCCCGGCTACGTTGCTGCGGGCCTGATCGGGGCGGGCTTCCTGATCGGCGTCTTCGGCTATCTTCAGCGCACCCGGATGGGGCGTTTCTGGGACGTGATCGGAGCGCATTGGGACAGGGCGGGCGAAACCGAGGCGGTATTCGGCCCCGAGGGAGTGACGCTCAGCGATGACGTTTCGCGCAAGGAGATGTCCTGGGCGGCGATCGACGCCGTGAAGGGCGCGCGGGGCGTGACGGTGATCCGTTCGGGCATCTCGATGATCGCGGTGCCGGATGCGGCCTTGCCCGAGGGGCTGACGCCCGGCGCGTTCCGGGACCGGCTCCGTGCCTGGAGGGCGGCATGACCGCGCCCCTCGGCGTCATCCTTGCAGGCGGGCTGGCGACCCGGATGGGCGGCGGCGACAAGGGGCTTCTGATCCTTGGGGACCGCCCGATCCTGGGCCATGTCATCGACCGGCTGTCGCCGCAGGTCGCGGATTTGGCCCTGAACGCGAATGGCAATCCCGACCGTTTTCCGTCGTTTGGTCTGCCGGTGCTGCCCGACAGTATCGAGGGGTTCGCGGGGCCGTTGGCGGGTGTGCTGGCGGGGCTTGACTGGGCGGCTGGCAAAGGTGCTCGCCACATTGTGACGGCGGCGGCAGACACGCCGTTCTTTCCCGCCGACCTTGTGCCGCGCCTGATGCTCGCCGCCGAGACGCAGGGCAAGCCCATCGCACTTGCCCGCACCGACAACGGGCGGCATCCGACGTTCGGGCTCTGGCCCGTGGCACTCCGCGACGATCTGCGCCAGGCGCTGGAAAGCGGCGTCCGCAAGGTCGTGCAATGGACCGACGCGCATGGCAGCGCGATGGCGCATTTTCCCTCCATCGGCTTCGATCCGTTCTTCAACGTCAACACGCCCGAGGACCTGGCCGAGGCGGAACGCTTGCTGGGGGGCGCATGAAGATCTGGGGTGTCACCGGCTGGAAGAACTCGGGCAAGACCGGGCTGATGGAGCGGCTTGTGTCCGAGTTCACCGCGCGGGGTCTTTCCGTTTCGACCGTCAAGCACGCGCACCACGTCTTCGACGTCGATCATCCCGGAAAGGACAGCTATCGGCACCGGGCGGCCGGCGCGCGTGAGGTGCTGTTGTCGTCGCGCAAGCGCTGGGCGCTGATGCACGAACACCGTGGGGACGACGAGGCGACGCTTGAGGAGTTGCTTGCCAAGCTTTCGCCGGTCGATCTTGTTCTGGTCGAGGGTTTCAAGCGGGACCGCCACCCGAAGATCGAGGCGCACCGCGCGGAAACCGGAACGCCGCTGATCGCGCTGGAGGACGAGACGATCCATGCCATTGCCTCGGACAGCGGGGCCAAGGCGCCCGGACGACCGACCTTCGATCTGGACGACACCGGTGGGATTGCCGATTTCATCGCGGATCGGCTGGGCCTGTGAGATGTTGTCCGAGTGCGGTGGCGCGATGATGGCTCTTGAAGCCCGGCGGGAAGGATTCATACTCCGCTGCGAGGAGGCCGCATGTCGGAATTGACGCCCCCGCGCCTGAAGAACGATTGCTTCGCCCTGCCGGCTGGCGTCGACTGGACGCCGGTTGACGAGGCGCTTGACCGTCTTCGGGAACGGATGTCGCGCGTTGTCGGGCAGGAGACCTTGCCGATGGGTGAGGCCGAGGGTCGCGTCCTTGCCGCCGATGCAGTGGCGATCCGAGCGAACCCGCCAGCGGCCAATGCCGCGGTCGATGGCTATGGCATGGCGCACGCGGCGACCGGAGATGGCGACCAGACCCTGCCGCTGGCCGAGGGACGAGCGGCCGCCGGCGCGCCGTTTGCGGGCGCAGTTCCCACGGGTTCGGCGCTTCGCATCCTGACGGGTGCGCTTCTGCCCGAGGGTGTCGATACCGTGGTTCTGGATGAAGATGTCTCGACCGATGGCGCGCGTGTCGCGTTCGAGGGGCCGGTCCGCAAGGGTTCCAACACGCGCAGGGCAGGCGAGGATGTCTCTGCCGGAGATGTCGCCGTCCCTTCGGGAAGGAGGCTCGGTCCGCCGGAAATCGCGCTTCTGGCGGCGGTGGGGGTTACGGATGTCCTGGTCAACCGGCCCCTCCGTGTCGGCGTGCTCTCGACCGGTGACGAACTGTCCGTTCCGGGAAAGACCTTCGATCCGTCGCGCACCTATGATGCCAACCGGCCGATGCTGTTGGCGCTGCTTCGGGATTGGCGGATGGAGGCGGTGGATTTGGGGCATGTGGCTGACGATCGTGTGGCCCTTCGGGTGCGGCTGGACGAGGCTTCAGAGCGCTGCGACGCGATCCTGACCTCGGGCGGCGCGTCGGCGGGGGACGAGGACCATGTGTCTGCTTTGCTTGGAGAAAACGGCAGCCGTTCGGACTGGCGGATCGCGCTGAAGCCGGGGCGGCCTTTGGCGCTGGGGGTCTGGGAGGGGGTTCCGGTGTTCGGACTTCCGGGCAACCCCGTGGCGGCGCTGGTCTGTACGTTAATCTTTGCGCGCCCCGCGTTCGCCGTGCTTGGCGGCGAGGGCTGGAAGGTGCCGCAGGGGTTCATGGTGCCGGCGGGCTTCGAGAAGACCAAGAAGCCGGGGCGGCGGGAGTATCTGCGGGCGCGGATGAAGGGCGACGGGTCGGTGGAGGTCTTCGCCTCGGAAGGCTCGGGGCGCATCTCGGGGCTGGCCTGGGCGGACGGGCTGGTGGAGCTGCCGGACGGGCCGGTGACGGTGCGGGCAGGCGACGCGGTGCGCTACCTGCCCTACGCCTCGTTTCGTTAGTCCTTCTCGACGGGGCCGCCCGCGTCCTTCCAGGCGCTGAAGCCGCCGACGTTCGAGACGTTCTGAAACCCCATCTCTTTCAACGTCTTGCCGGCAAGGGCCGCCTGGCCGCCTGCGCCGCAGATGAGGACCAGGTCGGCGTCCTTCTTGAGGTGGTCGATGTGGAAGGCCTCCATCGTTTCGTCGGCGTGAAATTCGATCATGCCGCGGGGGGCGCGGACGGCGCCGGCGATGGTGCCGCTTTCGGCAATGCTGCCGGGATCGCGGACGTCGACGAAGACCGAGTTGCCGGCCTTGTGCTTTGCAATGCCCTCCTCGGTGCTGATCTTGGGGACGACGGCATGGGCCTCGTCCAGAAAGTCTTTCGCGGATTTCATGGGGTTTTTCCCTCCTGCTGGTTCGGGAGTGAGAATAGGCCACCTGCCGGGATCGGCAAGCGGGACCTGCGGCGCGCGGCAAGAGGTTAACGCTGCGGGCGCGGATTTGCGGGGGTTTCGATGGAGAGAGGCGTTAACGCCAGCAAATGCGGGGAAACGGGCGGAATCGGAACGTCGGTATCACGTCGGTATTACGTCGGTATCGCGTCGGTGGATGGGTCGGTGCGGGGAATCGGGCGGCAGGGTTTGGGGGGTGGGTGTTAAGGTTGGTTAAGGAACGGTTCACGAAGGGATGAACCGTCTAGTGGACGGTTCAAGTTCCGAACGCGCGGAGCGTAGGGAAGGACGGTTCGGGTCGGAGGCTCGGCACAACGTCCGGTGGACGCTTTGAAGCACGAACGGGCGGAGCGGAG
>JAJDOD010000142.1 GCA_022340315.1 Silicimonas sp.
CGCCGCCGGTGGCAAAGCCACGCGTAGGCATCATCCAGAATGGCATCCGAGGCTATTCGTCCAATCAGCATAGCCGACGTTCACGCAGTTTGCAGAAAACGTCAAATTGGGCTCGAAGCTGCCGTTCGCTGCAGGCGTGCAACAACGTCAGCTTCGCGGGACAAACCCGCCATTTAGGCTTTTTGGCGGGAACGACTGGTATCGGCAGTTGGTTGCCTCTCAAGGATTGCCCTCGGCAGGCACCACCATTCCATTGCAGGTGAAGTTGGAGAGTGTTCCAGACGCCGCGACCATAGCCGATTGGAAAGCATCGTTTCACATCCCCGCCAGCTTACTTGCGGGCCATTCCTCCGGTTCGGCTATACGATTGGCAGCGCAATCTGAACCGAAGCACCTTTACGAGGTGTCCCGACTTCGAGCTTGCCGCCGTGGTTCTCCGCGACCTTCGCAGCTATTGAAAGGCCCAAGCCGCTGCCCCCACCGCCGCCGGCTTGGCCAAAGCGGCTCTTGGCCTGGTCATGTTGGTCGGTTGGAATGCCAATTCCATCATCCTCTACCGCTATCAAGGCCGTCTGTCCGGAGGTCTCAATTGTCAGTATGACGCGGCTCAATTGCCTGCCTCCGTGGACAAGCGCGTTGGTCAGAAGATTCAACAGGGCTTCCTTGAGCATGACCCGGTCGCCAAAAACCAGAATTGGCGCATCCGGCCTGGACAAGGACAGCTCGACATCACTGTCCTTGGCACGCTGCGCCGCGCTTTCAACGACTTCAGCCCCAAGAGCGCAGACATCGACGGGCTCGCCCGTCAGCGAAACATCTGAACCCCGTGCCCGCTCGAATGACAAAAGCTGATTGGCCAATCTGCTGGTTTCCCGCGCGGCTTGCAGCAGTTCACGGCTGCGGTGCTTTGCGGCGTCTTCATTTGGAGCGGACTCAACCGCTTCGGCCAGCGCAAGTACCCCCGCAATTGGGTTGCGCAGTTGATGTGCGGCGTTGGAGATGAACTCGTCTTTGCTGCTGATGCGACGCGAGACCTGATCGAAGAGCCGGTTGAGCGTCTGAACCAAACCCTTCGTCTCCAGTGGAACCGCGCGGCGTATCGGTTCGAGATCGGTCGACGACCGCCGGGCGATGGCGCCCTCAAGTTCCAGCAGGGGACGCAGCCCGCGGCCGACACCAAACCAGACAATCAACGCCACGCATGTCACCAGAAGCGCGATGACCGCAAAGGAACGCAAGACCACTTCGCGTACGAAATGACGGCGCACGTCCGCGCTTTGCCAGACGGTGACATTGAACGTGCCAGACACGCCATCGACGGTCGTGACGTCACGGAACCGAAGCACGCGCACGTCCTCCCTTTGGTATATGGCGTCGAAGTAGAGCGGTTCCGCTGATTGGTCCGGCGGCATGTCCGAAGGTACTGGCGGCGTAGAATATCCCGTTACGAACACCCCGTCGGGTGCGTAGACATGGTAGAACAGCTCTCCTCCAGAGGTATCGTTGATCAGACGCCGGGTAAGCGGCGAAAGCGCGTCGCCGCCGGAAATGGCGACGTCGCGCGATATGGCCAGCGCGGCGGATAACAAACCCCGGTCGAAGATGTTCTCTGCGCGCGCGGTTGTCGCCCGGAATTGCCAGGCGCCCGCCACAAGCGAGACGACAAGTAGCGGCGTCAGAATGATCAGGATCAGCCGGCTGCGCAGAGATTGGGGAGATTTCACGAGGGCTCCACCGCGATCTGGTAGCCGATGCCCCGCCGGGATTTGATCTGGACGCCGTAGGCGCTCAGCCTGCTGCGGAGGCGCGAGACATAGACCTCAACCACTTTTTCATCGACATCCGCGCCGACGCCATAGACATGGTCCAGCAGCGCGGATTTCGACACCAATCTGCCTTCAGCCTCCATCAGGCACTCAAGTAAAGACATCTCGCGCCGGGGCAGCTCGATTTCCGTCGTCCCGGCAAAGAGCTGGCGGGTCGCCGGGTCATAGCTGAGGGGGCCAAGCTCGCGAAATTGCTGCTGAGGCACATCGCGTCGTCGCAAGAGTGCCCGAACGCGCGCCTCGAGCTCAGCCATCTCGAAGGGCTTGATCAGGTAGTCGTCTGCACCGGCATCCAGCCCGATCACCCGGTCCTGCGTTTCCGCCCGTGCCGTCAGCAGGATGACGGGACGGGTGTCCCCGCGTCGGCGAAGGCCCTTCAGAAGTGACAGTCCGTCCACGCCGGGCAGGTTGATGTCCAGGATGATCAGATCGGCGCTTTCGGTCTTCAGGAACGCTTCTGCATCTCTGCCGTCCATCAGGACATCGACTGCATGACCGGAATCCCCGAGCCGATAACTGATGCCCTTGGCAAGGCTGATGTTGTCTTCGACCAACACGATCCGCATCGAAGAAAACTCCTGAATGCAAGTCTCACGCAAGGTTCGCAGGTCATAGACGGTACCGCAACAGGGGGCGGACACCCCCTCGTGATTCGTCATCCCCGCATGTCGCGGGGCAGATTTGGGAGGAACATATGTCCAATAGCAAAACCACACGTCGCGTGGCCGTCGGCCTTGTGGCCGCTGCCGCTGCAACATTCGCCGTCGAGGCCAAGGCAGGCGGCCACGGCATCGACCTTGAAGGCAAGACCGTCGAATGGATCATTCCATTCTCGGAAACCGGCGGTTCGGCCAAATGGGCCAACTTCTTCGCACCTTTGCTGTCCGAGGCTCTGCCGGGCCAGCCCACGGTTGTGGTAAAGTTCATGCCGGGCGCAGGCTCGACCAAGGGAGCCAACTACTTTCAGGAGCAGACCTATGAAGACGGCACGCTGATCTTCGGCTCTTCGGGCTCGACGCAGTTCCCGTTCCTGCTGGGCGATCCCCGGGTGCGCTACAACTATGCCGACTGGAACGTCGTTCTGGCCTCCGGTACCGGCGGTGTCGCCTACCTGACGCCGGAAATGGCGGCCAAGATGGACGGGCTGAACGCCGCTCCCTTGCAGGGTGAAGACTTCATCTACGGCAACCAGGGCGCGACGCGGCTCGACCTCGTCCCGACGCTGGCTTGGGAAATGCTGGGCCTGAACGTCGAGAGCGTCATGGGCATCAAGGGCCGCGGTGACGGTCGCCTGATGTTCGAGCGCGGCGAAGCCAACATCGACTACCAGACCTCGTCGTCCTACCTGTCGGGTGTCACCCCGCTGGTCGAGGCAGGCACCGCCGTGCCGATGATGACCTGGGGCGCGCTGGATGACGATGGCAACATCGTGCGCGATCCGACCTTCCCCGACATCCCGACCTTCAAGGAGGTCTGCGAGGCCACCGATGGCTGCGAAACCTCCGGCGAGAAGTGGGATGCCTGGAAAGCCTTCTTCGTCGCGGGCTTCCCGGCCCAGAAGATGGTCTTCCTGCCTGCGGGTGCTTCCAACGATGCAATGGTGACCTACACCAAGGCTTTCGAGGACATCAAAGCGCGCGCCGATTTCGCCGAGATATCGTCGAAGAGCCTGGGCAAGTACCCGCAGATGACCGGCGCCGCCGCGAAGAAGGCCATGGACAGCGCGACCCAGGTTTCGCCCGAGGCCAAGGAGTTCGTCGTGAACTGGCTGCAGGAGAAGTACGGCGTTTCGCTGAACTAAGCCCTGTTTTCCAAGCGCCCCGCCGAAAACCGGCGGGGCATTTGATCAAGCAAGGGGGGAGACGATGGAAATTCTCGCGGAAGCATTGCCCGCGCTTGGCGACGCGTGGGGGCTGATCCTGCAACCGGTCGTGTTGGGCTACCTCGTGCTGGGTGTCCTGATGGGGCTCTGCATCGGGGTCTTTCCCGGGCTGGGCGGCATCGCGGGTCTCTCGCTTCTGCTGCCGTTCATGTTCGGAATGGACCCGATCCTGGGGCTTGC
>JAJDOD010000197.1 GCA_022340315.1 Silicimonas sp.
GGCGGCGTGACGGTCTCCTACTTCGAATGGGTCAAGAACCTCAGCCACATCCGCTTCGGCCGCATGCAGCGCCGGCAGGAGGAATCGCGCCACCAGCTGATCGTCGACGAACTGGAACGCATCTCGCAGGACAGCTCGATCAACTGGACGCTCTCGCCCGACTTCAAGCAGAAGTACCTGCGCGGCGCGGGCGAACTGGAACTGGTGCGCTCGGGCCTCGACGACACGATGCGCGGCGCCTACCAGGCCATGCGCGAGGTCTGGCACGCCCGCGACGACGTCAGCGACCTGCGCACCGCCGCCTATATCGTGTCGATCGGCCGGGTGGCGGACAGCTACAAGGCAAAGGGCCTCTAGCAAGGAACCAGGCGGCACCGGCAACCGACGCAAACTCCGACGCGGAGTTTGCCCGGAAAACCGCCGCGGTTTTCCCGCCGATTTCCGCGTCGGAAATCGCCCACGAAAAATGCGTCATTTTTCGCCGTCGCAGGTCGCAAACCGCCATTGCATCGCGCCCGCTTGGCTGGTTCTCTCATTCGCATGCGCTATTCCGGTTTCAAGGTGTTTCTCGAAGGCCTGCGCGGCCAGTCCGGCTGGAAACCGGTCTGGCGCGACCCCGAACCGAAGCCCGTATACGATGTCGTCATCATCGGCGGCGGCGGTCATGGGCTCTCGACTGCCTATTACCTGGCGAAAAACCACGGACTCACCAACGTCGCGGTCCTTGAAAAGGGCTACCTCGGCGGCGGCAACGTCGGCCGCAACACCACCATCGTCCGCGCCAACTACTTCCTGCCCGGCAATTCCGAGTTCTATTCGCACTCGATGAAGCTCTGGGAAGGGCTGGCGGCCGATCTCAACTACAACGTCATGCATTCGCAGCGCGGCCTCATCAATCTCTTCCACTCCGACGGTCAGCGCGACGCCTTCGCGCGGCGCGGCAACGCCATGATCAACCAGGGCGACGATGCCGTGCTTCTCGACCGCGAGGGCGTCCGGTCGTACCTGCCATACCTCGACTTCGACAACCCCCGCTTCCCCGTCTACGGCGGCCTTCTTCACCCGCGCGGCGGCACTGCCCGCCACGACGCGGTTGCCTGGGGCTATGCACGCGGCGCCGACCGGCGCGGCGTCGACCTCCTCCAGCAGTGCGAGGTGACGGGCATCGACATCGAAGGCGGACAGGTCACCGGCGTCCAGACCACGCGGGGGCCGATCAAGGCGAAGAAAGTGGCAATGATCGCCGCGGGCCGATCGGGGCAGGTGGCCGCAATGGCCGGAATGCGCCTTCCGATCGAAAGCCACGTCCTGCAGGCCTTCGTGACCGAGGGGCTGAAGCCCGTGATCGACCACGTCATCAGCTTCGGCATGGGTCACTTCTACATCAGCCAGTCCGACAAGGGCGGGCTTGTCTTCGGGGGCGACCTCGACTTCTACGCCTCCTACGCGCAGCGTGGCAACCTGCCGATGGCCGAGCATGTGATGGAGGCGGGCATGGCGCTGATGCCGATGATCGGGCAGGCACGCGTTCTCCGGTCGTGGGGCGGGATCATGGACATGTCGCCCGACGGGTCTCCGATCATCGACCGGACGGCGACGAAAGGTCTCTACCTCAACTGCGGCTGGTGCTACGGCGGCTTCAAGGCCGTGCCGGCCAGCGGTTTCGCCACCGCCCACCTGATCGCGACCGACAGGCCGCACGAAACGGCGGCGCGCTTCCGCCTCGACCGCTTCGCCACCGGTCGCGGCCTGATGGACGAGGAGGGGACCGGTGCCCAGCACAACCTCCACTGACCGTGTCATCATCGGCCCGGAAATACTCCGGGGTGCGCGAGGGGCAGCGCCCCTCGCCTGTGGCGACGATGAAATCGGCGCAATACGGGGTCTCCGCCCATGCGCCTGACCTGTCCCCATTGCGGCGAACGCGACCTCCGCGAGTTCGCCTACAAGGGCGATGCGCTTGCACTTTCGCGACCTGAAGCAAATGCCGAACTGCAGGCCTGGCACGAATACTTGCACATCCGCGACAATCCCGCCGGCCCAACGCGCGAACTCTGGTACCACACCCCCTGCGGCAGCTGGATGGTGGCCGAACGTGACACCGCCACCCACGCCGTCCATCGCACCATGACCCCGGCGGAGGCGACCAAATGAGGATCGCGACCGGGGGCCTGATCGACCGCGAAAAACCGATCCGCTTCACCTTCGATGGCAAGCCGGTGACCGGCTTTGCCGGCGACACCGTCGCCTCCGCGCTCCTCGCCAATGACATCCTCCTGATGGGCCGCTCCTTCAAGTACCACCGCCCGCGCGGGCCGGTCACGGCGGGATCCGACGAGCCCAACGCGCTTGTCACCGTGGGTGAGGGGGCCGAGGCCCGCCCCAACACCCGCGCCACCTGCCAGGAGATCTACGACGGCCTCACCGTCACCAGCCAGAACCGCTGGCCCTCGCTCCGCTTCGACGCGATGGCGGTCAACGATCTCCTCTCGCCCTTCCTCGCCGCGGGCTTCTACTACAAGACCTTCATGTGGCCGCGCGCCTTCTGGGAAAAGCTCTACGAACCCATCATCCGCCGCGCCGCCGGCCTCGGCGCGCTCTCCGGCCAGCCCGACCCCGACCGCTCCGAGAAGGCCTTTGCCCATTGCGACCTGCTCGTGATCGGCGCCGGGCCCGCGGGCCTTGCCGCCGCTCTGACCGCGGCCGAGGCAGGCGCCGACGTCATCCTCGCCACCGAGGACACCCGCCCCGGCGGCAGGCTCCTTTCCGAAACCGTCACCCTTGGCGATCAGACCGGCCGGGAATGGGCCGACCGGATGGCCGCCCGCCTCGCTGCAATGGGAAACGTCCGCGTGATGGCGCGCACCACCGTCACCGGCGTCTACGACAGCGGCACCTATGGCGCGCTCGAACGCGTGGCCGAGCATGTCATGCCCGGCGAGGCGCCTCCCACCTGTTTCTGGCGACTTGTCGCACGGCAGGCGATCCTCGCCACCGGCGCACTTGAACGGCCGATCGCCTTCCCGATGAACGACCGCCCCGGCATCCTTTCGGCGGCGGCCACCCGCACATACCTCAATCGCTACGCCGTCAGCCCCGGCGCCAGGGTCGCCGTCTTCGGCAACAATGACGACGCCCACCGCACCGCGACGGACCTTGCCGCCGCAGGCGTTACCGTCGCCGCCCTGATCGACACCCGCGAAGACGCAACAAGCGATGGCGCCTGGCCCTTCTACCCGGGGGCCGAGGTCATCGAAACGCAGGGCCGCCTTCGCCTCGAAGGTCTCACCATCCGCAAACCCGGCGGCACGCTCAGGATCGGCGCCGACGCGCTTGCCGTGGCGGGCGGCTGGAACCCGGCGCTGCACCTCACCTGCCACATGAACGGCCGTCCGGTCTGGCAGGAGGACATCGCCGCCTTTGTCCCGACCGCCAACGCCATCCCCGGCCTCACCCCCTGCGGCGCCGCGTTGGGCACCTTCTCCACCGCCGGGTGCCTCGAAGATGGCCGCCGCGCCGCCGAGGCCGCTCTCGATGCCCTTGGCCACTCTCCGAAGCCCATCGACCTGCCGGACGCCGAAGACACCCCCTACAGCCCCCCCGCCACCTGGGCCGTCACCGCTCCGGGCCGTGCCTGGCTCGACCTTCAGAACGATGTGACAACCAAGGACGTGCACCTTGCCGCGCGGGAGAACTTCCGTTCCGTCGAACACATGAAGCGCTATACGACGCAGGGCATGGCCACTGACCAGGGCAAGGGCTCGAACGTCACGGCCCTCGCCATCCTCGCCGACGCGACCGGCCGCACAATACCGGAAACCGGCACCACCACGTTCCGACCGCCCTATGTTCCGGTGCCGATCTCCTCGATGGGCGCTGGCCACGCGGGCAAGGGCTTCGCGCCCGAACGCTTCACCACCAGCCACGAGGCCAGCACCGCGCGCGCCGCGCCGATGATCGAAGCCGGCCTCTGGTACCGCCCGTCCTACTTCCCGGTTCACGGTGAAAAGACCTGGCGCGAAAGCTGCGACCGCGAGGTGCGCATGGTCCGCGAATGCGTCGGTGTTTCGGACGTCTCGACCCTCGGCAAGATCGACATCCAGGGCCCCGGCGCCGCCGAGTTCCTCGACCTCGTCTACACCGGCACCTTCTCGACCCTGAAGGAGGGGCGCATCCGCTACGGTCTGATGCTCCGTGAAGACGGCCATGTGATGGACGATGGCACCACAGCGCGCCTCGGCCCCCAGCATTACCTGATGACGACCACAACCGCCGCCGCCGGCCCGGTCATGGCGCATCTCGAATTCGTCGCCCAGGGCCTGCGTCCCGATCTCGACGTCAAGCTCACCTCCGTCACCGATCACTGGGCGCAATTCGCCGTCGCCGGCCCGCGTGCCAGGGACCTTCTCAACTCGCTTCTCGAGGAGGAGGTCACGGACGACGCCGTGCCCTTCATGTCCTGCTGGCTTGCCACGGTTTCGGGCGTGCCCGTGCGGCTCTACCGCATCTCTTTTTCCGGCGAACGCGGCTACGAGATCGCGGTTCCCGCCCGCTATGGCGCCGCGCTCTGGCGGCTCCTCGTGGCGCAAGCCGAAAGCCTCGGTGGCGGCGCCTACGGAATCGAGGCGCTCAACGTGCTCCGCATCGAGAAGGGCTTCATCACGCACGCCGAGATCCACGGCCGAACCACCGCCTATGACATCGGCATGCAGGCGATGATGTCGAAGACCAAGGACTTCATCGGCAAGGCCGCCGCCGCCCGCCCGGGCCTTACGGAATCCACCCGCGAACGACTCGTCGGTCTTCGCCCAAGAGATCCCGCCAAC
This sequence comes from Silicimonas sp., assembly GCA_022340315.1. Lineage (GTDB taxonomy): Bacteria > Pseudomonadota > Alphaproteobacteria > Rhodobacterales > Rhodobacteraceae > JAJDOD01. The sequence goes on from JAJDOD010000197.1 coordinate 4,827, forward strand.
ATGCCATTACCGGGCGGTTTTCTCTTTACCAAAGGGGAGACGCCCAGCCGCGCCAACGCGCAAGGATACGTCACCTCCGCGTGCTGGTCGCCCACGCTCGAGACCCACCTGGCGCTGGGCTTCCTCGCCTCCGGCCCCGAGCGCATGGGCGAGACGCTCCGCTTCACCGATCATCTCCGAAACCGCGATTTCGAGGTCACCGTCACCGATCCGGTGGCCTTCGATCAGGACGGAGGGCGGATGCGTGGCTGACCTGATCGCACGACCCGCCACCCACGGCCTTTTGCCGATCGAGATCGGCTCGGTCGTGCTGGAAGACGCGCAGCCCGAGGCAATCACCTGGATCGCCCCCTACAACCGAAAGAAGTCGGCCGTCACCCGCACCCTCGGCGGCTTCCCCGGACCGGGCCAGGTCGTGGAGGTCAAGGCAGGCCGCGCGCTCTCGGTCGGGCCCGGTCAGGCGTTGATCCTCGGTGCCCCCGCCGCCTGCGACGACGCGGCGGTGGTGGACCAGTCCGACGGCTGGACCGTGGTTGCGCTCGATGGTGCCGCTGCGCGCGACGTTCTCGCGCGCCTGACGCCGCTCGACCTCCGCGACAGCGCGTTGTCCGAGAACGCCACCGCCCGCACACTCCTCGGCCACATGACCGCCAGTATCACCCGAACAGGTCCATACCGCTATGAACTCATGGTGTTCCGTTCGATGACACAGACGCTTATCCACGAATTGACCCGCGCAATGAAACATGTCGCCGCGCGCGCGCGGCTGTCCGGACCGGGCTGACCCTGATCATTATCGGCCCCGAAATATCCCGGGGTGTGGGGCAGAGCCCCACTTGCTCCCGCCCGGCCAGCGGCCGATACTCGCCCCCATGAGTCTCCCGCCCGGTTTCCTCGACGAATTGAAATCCCGCGCCTCGCTGGCGCAGGTCGTGGGCCGCAAGGTGACCTGGGACCAGCGCAAGTCGAACCCGTCGAAGGGCGATCTCTGGGCGCCTTGCCCGTTTCACCAGGAGAAGACCGCCAGCTTCCATGTCGATGACCGCAAGGGCTTCTACTACTGTTTCGGTTGTCATGCGAAAGGCGATCTCGTCTCCTTCGTCACCGAGACCGAAAACGTCGGTTTCATGGAAGCGGTCGAGATCCTGGCCCGCGAGACGGGGATGCAGATGCCCGCCCGCGACCCGCAGGCGCAACAGAAGGCCGACCGCCGCACCCAGCTTTCCGAAGTGATGGAACAGGCCACGGCCTATTTCCGGCTGCAACTCAAGACGACGGTCGGGGCCGCCGCGCGCGACTATCTCGAGGGCAGGGGGCTCGACCCCGCGACGCTCGACCGCTGGGAGATCGGCTTCGCGCCCCCCGGCTGGCAAGGCCTCTGGGACCATCTGACGGGCAAGGGCGTGGCCGAGGAGATGATCCTCGCCGCCGGCCTCGCCAAGTCATCCTCTCAGGGCAAGAAACCCTACGACACGTTCCGCGACCGCATTATCTTCCCGATCCGCGACGCGCGCGGCCGCGCCATCGCCTTCGGCGGGCGCGCGATGGACCCGAACGACAACGCCAAATACCTGAACTCGCCCGAGACAGAGCTCTTCGACAAGGGCCGCAGTCTCTATAACATGGCCCGCGCCCGCGAGGCGGCGGGGGCGAAACCGCTCCTCGTGGCCGAGGGCTACATGGACGTGATCGCGCTCGCTGAGGCCGGGTTCACCGCCACTGTCGCGCCGCTCGGCACCGCGATCACCGAAGACCAGCTTCAGCTGCTCTGGCGGATGCATGACGAGCCGATCATCGCACTCGACGGCGACACCGCCGGTCTGCGCGCCGCCATGCGCGTGATCGACCTCGCGCTCCCGCTCCTGGAAGCCGGCAAGGCGCTCCGTTTCTGCCTTATGCCCGAGGGCCAGGACCCCGACGATCTTATCAAGGTCCAGGGGGCAGGGGCCATGCAGAAGCTGATCGACCAGTCCATCCCGCTCGTCCAGCTTCTCTGGCGGCGCGAGACCGAGGGCAAGAACTTCGACAGCCCCGAGCGCAAGGCCGCGCTCGACCGGTCGCTCCGCGAGGCGATCCTGAAAGTCCGCGACACCTCGCTCCGCCGCCATTACGGCGACGAGGTGAACCGCCTGCGCCGCGCGCTCTTCGACGGCCCGCGATCGCGGACCCGTCCGGCCTGGCAACCGCGCGGCTCCCGCTTCGCGCCACCCTCGCAGCCGATGGTCGAAACCAGGGCCAGCACGCTCGCAGCCACCAACGCGGCCTTCGAAGAGGTGCTGAAAGAGGCCGTCATCCTCGCCACGCTGGTGACGCATCCCGAACTGATCGACCGTTTCGAGGCTGATCTCGAACGGCTCGAAACGACCCAGCCCGCGCACGAAGCCGTCCGGCGGGCGCTCATCGGGACGGATCGACGCACAAGAGCGGAAATCGAGGCAGTTTGCGGTGCGGACGCCCTTGAAAAGCTGTTCCATCCACGCCATGTCCGCATCTCACCTGGCCTGCGGGATGGTGCGACGCGTGATGTGGCCGAGATGTCCGTGGCCGAGGAACTGGCAAAGCTGACTGCCCGGCGCGGCGCGCGTGCCGAAATCGAGCATGCCGCCCGCGATATCGAAGGACTGGCCGACGAGGGCCTCACATGGCGCTTGCGCCAGGTCTCCGAGGGGCTTACCGAGGCCGGACGAACCGGCCGCGACGACAGGACGGAATACGATCTCGGGCCCAACGGGGCGCGGTTGAGACGGGACGAGAAACAGGATTTCGAATCACTGATTGAGCGAATCGATTACAGCCGCGGTCGCGACAAGCCACGTCGCTGAAACCGCGCATCTGTTTGAAAAATATCAGGCTGCGGGTTGCGATTCCGTGATTCGCACTAGATGATTCGCTCGAGGGGCGAATCAGTTAATCTGGCGGGAGTAGCGGATGGCTGCCAAGGACACGACCGACGATCAGAAGCAGGACGGCGACGAGAACGAAGGTGTTCTCGACATGAGCCAGGCCGCGGTCAAGAAGATGATCGGCGAAGCTCGCGCGAAGGGCTACATCACCTACGACCAGCTGAACCGCGTCCTGCCGCCCGATCAGGTAGCCTCCGAACAGATCGAGGACGTGATGTCCATGCTCTCAGAGATGGGCATAAACATCATCGAGGACGAGGAAGCCGAGGACGACGACGGCGACGGCAAGTCGACCGAGGTCGTGCAGGCCTCCACCTCCCGCGAGGTCGCTGTCTCCCAGACCGAGACCGAGAAGCTTGACCGCACCGACGACCCGGTGCGCATGTACCTGCGCGAGATGGGCTCGGTCGAGCTTCTGTCGCGTGAGGGCGAGATCGCCATCGCCAAACGTATCGAGGCGGGCCGCAACACCATGATCGCGGGCCTCTGCGAAAGCCCGCTGACCTTTCAGGCCATCACCATCTGGCGCGAGGAACTTCTGAACGAAGACATCCTGCTGCGCGACGTGATCGACCTGGAAACCACCTTCGGACGCTCGATGGGCGATGACGATGATGGCGGCGATACGCCGGTCGTCGATACGTCCAACGTCGATGCCTCGTCCAAAAAGGACGATGACCAGCCTGAACTCGACGCCGACGGCAACCCGATCCAGAAGGACGATGACGAGGACGAGGACGACGCCGCCAACATGTCGCTCGCCGCAATGGAAGCCGCGCTCAAACCGCGCGTGCTCGACATCCTCGATCGCATCGCCCAAGACTACACCAAGCTCTCCGACATGCAGGACAACCGCATGTCCGCCACGCTGAACGAGGATGGCTCGTTCACCGACAAGGAAGAGAAGAAGTACCAGAAACTCCGCTCCGAGATCGTCGTGCTGGTGAACGAGCTTCACCTCCACAACAACCGGATCGAGGCGCTGATCGACCAGCTCTACGGCATCAACCGCCGCATCATGTCGATCGACTCGAGCATGGTGAAACTGGCCGATCAGGCCCGCATCAACCGCCGCGAGTTCATCGAGGAATATCGCGGCCGCGAACTCGACCCGACCTGGCTCGAGGAGATGGGCGAGAAATCGGGGCGCGGCTGGCAGACCCTGATGGAGCGTTCGACCGAGAAGATCGAAGAGCTGCGCGCCGACATGGCCACCGTTGGCCAATACGTCGGCGTCGACATCCCCGAGTTCCGCCGCATCGTGCAGCAGGTCCAGAAGGGCGAGAAGGAAGCCCGCCAGGCCAAGAAGGAAATGGTCGAGGCGAACCTGCGCCTCGTGATCTCGATTGCGA
>JAJDOD010000044.1 GCA_022340315.1 Silicimonas sp.
GAAGGGACCGAGCGTGCCGGCTCGAGCCCGCTCGACAAGAACTGGGCGGACGGGACGTATCACTGCAAGGGCTGTGATCTGGCGGTTTATTCCTCGCAGCACAAGTTCGATAGCGGCACTGGTTGGCCATCGTTCTGGCAATCGCTTCCGGGCGCAGTTGAGACCAAACCAGACCGGAAACTGTTCACGGTACGCACCGAGGTGCATTGCCGGCGCTGCGGCAGCCATTTCGGCCATATTTTCGACGATGGCCCGGCACCAACCGGGAAACGGCATTGTCTGAACGGGATTGCCCTGGACTTCAAAGCTGCCTGAAGCGCCTGCCTTGGCAAGTCGGATCGTTCCGTCTGCGGCAACTCTGCACATTTCCTGCCGATAATGACCCGTGCAACTGCAGACGTGAGAAGTACAAGTATAGGTAATTACTCTCACACTCGCTTCGGTCCACCCTCCGAAGCACGCTCAACGGACCGCCTTCGGCAATTATCGCCGGAGGCGGTTTGGTTTTTTCAACCGTTCAAGTCTGGAAGTTGCGGCTTTCCTTGATCTGGTCCCAGGCCCAGACAACTTCGCCCAACTGCTCCTCGTGGCCACGGTCGCCGCCGTTCATGTCCGGATGAAGAACCTTTATCAATGCCTTGTATGATTTCCTAATTTCCGCCTTTGTCCAGTGGTCCTTGGCCTCGAGAATATCGAGTGCCCGGCGTTCGGTAGGCGGCAGTTTGCGCGTGCCGGTGATCGACTTTCCGGGGTTTCGAGTGGCGTTTTCGCCAAGGATCTGGTGCGGATCGTCAATGCCGAGGCGGGACCAGGCGCGTTGCTCATCGCCTTTCTTGGCGAATGGTTTTGTCTCGCGTTCCCAGACGCGGTCCTTGTCGTACTGAGCCGCCATCTCTTCTTCGGTCTGGCCGTGAAAAAAGTTCCATTTCAGATTGTATTCCCGAACGTGATCCTTGCAGAACCAGAAAAACTCCTCGAGGTCGTCCGGTGATTTGGGCGCACGGTATTGCCCGGTTTCGCTGCAGCCCGGGTGTTCGCATACGCGAGTCGAGGTCTCGAAAGCACCTGACATCCCGCGCCGCGTGCGTTGCCGTTTCTTCTTGTCGGAGGAAACGCTCAAATCGAAACCAAACGGATCTTCTGCCATCTGCAACCTGCCTTTCCGACTCGGACCAGAGAGTTTACCGTCCTCCTCGCGAGTTTGAAGGGGCAAAGCGAAGAAAATGCGTGTTGAAGACGATATCCGCCAAAAGTTGGAGCAGGCTTTCCAGCCGAACGAGCTCTCGGTTCTGGATGAAAGCGAGCAGCACCGCGGCCATGCCGGGTACCAGGAAGGCGGACAGAGCCATTTCCGCGTGAAGATCAGGGCGGATGCCTTCGCGGGCCAAAGCCGGATTGCCAGGCACCGGGCCGTTCACAGCGCGCTCGGTCCCGAGATCATCGGGCGCATTCACGCCCTTGCGCTGGAAATCTCGGACTAGTCGTCGAAGGCACGGATGCTCGGTGCGGCGCCGCCTTCGGGAGGGCGTGCGCTCAGTCCGGACTTCCCGCGGTCGATGGCGTCTTCGTCAATGTGCTGCAAGGGCCGTGAGGTGGCCGTTTCCAGCGGCAGGGCGCCGGCTTCGAGGCGGCGGAAAATCAGGATGTTCTGATAGGTCTGCTGCGAGCCGGTGAGGCCTTTGCGTTCGACGCACGGCAGGGTTTCTGCTCGGACGTACTCCCATCCATCCCCGGCCATCTCGTTGAGGGTTTCGGTCAGCGAGAGCGCGAACCGGTCCTCGGTGGTCTTGACGCCCTTTGCCTTGGTGCCACTGGTCGGCGCGGGAACGGCCTTGTATTCGAACTTGCGCATCGCGGGTCTCCTGATCGTGGGCGGGGATGTAGCATCCGGTTGCAGGATCGGAAAGAGGCGTGGGCATCATTGGCGCAAGCGCGCCGAGCGACGGGGTTTGATGTTTCGCGAAAACGAGCGGCGGGGCCCGGAAACGAGCGGAATCGCAACGTCGGTATTACGTCGGTATCACGTCGGTATTACGTCGGTGCGAACGTCGGTGGAAACCCGGCGCGGGATCCGAAAGCCGGGCATCTCATGTCGAATGCAGACCCCTCCGTTTTGCGGGGGCGCGTTTTTTCGCTATCGTGGTCGCCGGGGGCAGGAAGGGATGGTGCCGGGTGAAGGACGGCGACGGTTCGCAGACACGCGTGGATTTGTTTCGGCACCGGAGGCGCATGCTCTGGCTGATCATCGTGCTGGTGGGGGGACTGCAGGCACTGCTTCTGCTGGCAATGGTCATCGGGCGCGACATGGGGACCGGCGACTACCTTCAAGGCGCTGCCTTCACACTGTTTCTGCTGGCGCTGATCGGCGGGGCCGGCTGGGTGCTGCGGCGCGATCCGGTCGTGCTCCGGGTGGGGCCGGAGGGCCTTGAACTGCCGTTCGCCTTCTCGATGCCGCTTGGCTGGGAGGCCATGCACCGGATACGCCGGGAAACCGGCGGTGGTGGCCTTTACGGAAAGCGGGACTGGTTGATCGTCGATCCCTCGCCGGGCGTGCTGGCGCCGATCCGGCTGAAGACCTGGCGTCGGCTGGATTTGTGGTTCCAGGGCAAGCACGGCGTGAGGATTGCGCTGCATGGGCTGGAAGGCGATCCGGAACGGATCGTCGCTTCGGTCGAGCGGTTCCGGCCGGTGGTGCGGTCTGACAGCTAGTGCCGTTTTCAGGTGAAGGCGAGAACGGCGAGGATAACGGCAAGGGTTGCGGCGCCGGTCATGATCATGCCGAGCTTCTTCATCTTCGCGGGTGTCTCGGGCCCGGGCTTCAGCATGGCCAGTTGAGCGGTCACGCCTGCGGCCGTCAGTCCGAGCGCGGCGAGGATCTTGACCCAGAACCAGAGCGAGAGATCGGAGAAGCCGTAATAGCCGAAGAGCATCCAGAGGCCGGTGACCCAGAGCAGGATCAGCGCGCCGAACGAGAGCCTCCCGATCAGTTTCTGAACCGGCGCGCCCATTGCCGGGTCGCGAGAGGTGATCTTTGCACCGACGATGGCATTGGCAATGCCGCCTCCCAGGCCGATGGCCAGTGCCAGGAAGTGGACGATTTTCAGAAGTGCGAACATCTCAGAGCCCCAGCTTCTTTCCCACCAGTTCGTTGACCGCCTTGGGGTTCGCCTTGCCGCCGGTCGCTTTCATCACCTGACCCACGAACCAGCCTGCCAGCTTCGGGTTGGCCTTGGCCTTTTCGACCTGCGCCGGGTTGTCGGCGATGACCTGGTCGACGGCGGCCTCGATGGCGCCGGTGTCGGTGACCTGCTTCATGCCCTCGGTTTCGACGATCTCGGCGGGGTCGCGGCCCGTGGTGTAGGCGATCTCGAAGACGTCCTTGGCGATCTTGCCGCTGATGGTGTCGGAGCCGATAAGCTCGATGATCTGGCCGAGTTGTGCGGCACTTACCGGGCTTTCGGTGATGTCGTGGTCTTCCTTCTTCAACCGCCCGAAAAGCTCGTTGATGACCCAGTTCGCGGCAAGCTTGCCGTCGCGGCCAGAAGCCACTTCCTCGAAATAAGCGGCATTGGCGACGTCTGCCGTCAAAACGCCCGCGTCGTATTCGGTCATGCCGTATTCGGAGACGAAGCGGGCCTTCTTGGCGTCGGGTAGCTCGGGCAGCGAGGCGGCGATGTCATCGACCCAGCCCTGCTCGATCTCGAGCGGCAGCAGGTCGGGGCAGGGAAAATAACGATAGTCGTGCGCCTCTTCCTTCGAGCGCATCGAGCGGGTCTCGCCCTTGTCCGGATCGTAGAGCCGGGTCTCCTGGGTCACGCTGCCGCCGTCTTCCAGGATCGCGATCTGGCGGCGGGCTTCGTACTCGATGGCCGCCTGGATAAAGCGCATCGAGTTCATGTTCTTGATCTCGCAGCGGGTGCCGAGATGGGAGAAGTCCTGGCTGGCCTCGTATTTCTCGTAGTCGCCGGGTCGGCAGACCGAGACGTTGACATCCGCCCGCAGGTTGCCGTTCTGCATGTCGCCATTGCAGGTGCCGAGATAGCGCATGATCTGGCGAAGTTTGCCGACATAGGCCGCCGCTTCCTCCGGTCCGCGGATGTCGGGGCGGCTGACGATTTCCATCAGCGCGACGCCGGTTCGGTTGAGATCGACGAAGGAGAGGTTCGGGTCCATGTCGTGGATCGACTTGCCGGCGTCCTGTTCGAGGTGGATGCGCTCGATCCGTACGCGCCGCGCGATGCCGGGGGCCATGTCGACCAGTACCTCGCCCTCGCCGACGATCGGGTGGTAGAGCTGGCTGATCTGGTAGCCCTGGGGCAGGTCGGGGTAGAAGTAGTTCTTGCGGTCAAAGGCGGATTTCAGGTTGATCTGCGCTTTCAGCCCAAGGCCGGTCTTGACGGCGAGCGCCACGCAGCCCTCGTTGATCACCGGCAGCATCCCCGGCATTGCGGCGTCGACGAAGGCGACGTTGCTGTTGGGTTCGGCGCCGAAGGCCGTCGAGGCGCCGGAGAAGAGCTTGGCGTTCGAGGCGACCTGCGCGTGGACTTCAAGGCCGATGACCAGTTCCCAGTCGCCGGTTGCGCCCGCGATCACCTTGGGTTTCGGGGTCTCGTAAGTGAGGTCCAGCATGTCGCGCGCTCCGTAGCCTGCTCAGGCACGCGTTCTAGGGAATGCGCGTCCCCGCTTCAAGCGCGAAGCGGCGGATCAGGCGTGGCGGAAAGCGCGCTTGATCTCCTGCATTGCATCCGCCTGGCGGTCGCTGATCGGATCGGCGGTGATGCTGGCGAGAATGTCGAGAAGCGGTCCGATCTCGCCGGAGGTGAGTTTGCTGAGACGGCGGGCGGCGCGGGCGATGGCGGGCACGGGGCCGTTGCATTCGTTGACCAGCCAGCGGCCGAGGATAAGCTGTTCGTCTGCCTCCTTCAGATCAATCTCGAGCGCGGATTGCATGGCGCGCACGAGCGTGGCGCGCGTTTCTTCGGTCGGCAGGCCGTGAAGCTCGAGATAAGCGGTGGCAATCGTTGCGGCGGCGGTGTTCGGGTCGTCGATGGCCTCGACCGGATGTACCGCGCCGGTGCGGCGGAACCCGAGACGGCGTGCAACGGCACGCACTTCATCCGCCATGCCCACAAGTTCCTGGGTCATCTCGGCCGCGTTGCGCGCGCGGATTACGAAGATGTAGACGGCTGTCAGCAGCCCGATCGCACCGATCACGATATGCATGTGGTCCGGGTCCCTACGCTCAAGCCCCGCATCCGGGATAGGCGGAAAAACGGGCGGCAATATGGCAGGGCTTGGCAGGGTCCGGAACCCGTGGCAAAGAGATGGTCGGGGGTGAGAATACTGCGAGGCAAGATGCTGCGAGCCCTCATTCTTTTGCTCATATGCGCCGGAACGGCGGCTTTTGCCGTCGAACAGGTGGAGGATACCGGGATCGAGGATTCCGCCGTGGAAACGTCGGAACGTCCGGCGGCGCGGGACAATGATCTTCCGCGAGCGCGGTGGGAAAATCGTGGCGATGGTCCGCTGTGGACACGCGTGGTGATCTCGGCGGTCGAGAGCCACGGGCAAGGACTCCTGAAGACAGTTCCCCGCGATATCGGCGACTGGTGCCCGGCCTACGCCGAGAACGGCGCCGAGGAGCGCGCTGCCTTCTGGGCGGGGCTTCTGTCGACGCTTGCGCGCTATGAAAGCACGTGGAACCCGCGTGCCGTGGGGGGCGGGGGGCGATGGTTCGGGCTCATGCAGATCTACCCACCGACGGCCGAGTTTCGAGATTGTCGTGTTCGGTCGGGCGAGGGGTTGCAACACGGCCCGGCAAACCTGAATTGCGCCGTGCGGATCATGAACGTCACCGTGCCGAGGGATGCCGCGATATCGGTGAAGGACAGCCAGTGGCGCGGTGTGGCGGCCGATTGGGGTCCGATCCGGAATGACTGGATGCGGCGGGACATGCAGCGGTACACGAAGCGGCAGGTTTATTGCCGGCGGCTTGAAGAGGTGCGGCCCAGGGCGCGGCCGTGAGCGGAGTTCGACGCGAACTCCGCTTCGATTTCCGACGCGGAAATCGGGTTTTAGGGAAAACGCGTCGTTTTCCCGGCAGTTTCCGCCGGAAACTGCCTAGGTGACGCGGAGGATCGGTTCGGCGTTGCAGAAGATCACGAACCGACCAGCATTCTCGACGGCGCGATAGCCGCGCCGGTTCAACTCGTCCACAAAGGCGGTGCGACCGACCAGACGTTCGACATCGCGTACCTTGCGCCGGATGACGGCGCCGTCCTGCACGGCCTTGCTGTTGAAAAGGCTGAGAAAGAACATCTCCTGCGGCGGCGGTGGCATGGCGGCAAGCCTAGGCCCACCAGGGTTAACAGCCGCTTAAGCGCTCTTGAGCCGGTCGGGCCGCTTGCCCTCGGACCAGGATTTCACGGCGGCGCCGAAGGCCTCGAAGAGGGGCCGCGAGACCGGGTCTTCGCCGGCGTTGTATTCCGGATGCCATTGGACGCCGAGTGCGAAACCGGCCGCCCCATCGACATGGATCGCTTCCTCGGTGCCATCCGGCGCGCGGCCCTCGATGACGACGCGCGGGCCCGGCGTCTTGATGCCCTGGCCGTGGAGCGTGTTGGTGCGCACGACGGTCTTGCCGAAAATCCGGTGAAACACGCCGCCTTCGGTGAGCGTCACGTCATGTCGGAGGGCGAACTTTTCCTCGATCGTGCCATCCGGCGGCATCCGGTGGTTCATGCGCCCCGGCAGGTCGCGGATCTCGGGGTAGAGCGAACCGCCCATCGCCACGTTGAGTTCCTGGAAGCCCCGGCAGATCGCCAGAATCGGTTGCCCGCTCGCCACGCAATCGCGGATCAGACGCAGCGTCAGCCGGTCGCGGGCGCGGTCGAACGTGCCATGCGCTTCGGTCTCGGCTTCGCCGTATTCATCGGGATGGACGTTGGCGCGCCCTCCGGTAAAGAGAAACCCGTCGCAGGCGGATTTCAGCGCCTCGATATCGACGATCTCGGGGTCTGAAGGCACGATCAGCGGGAGTGCGCCCGAGACACGGGCGACAGCCTCGCTATTCATGCGTCCGCCTGCATGAACCTCGTACTGGTCGTTGATCAGATGCTGGTTTCCGATGATCCCGACGACGGGCATGAAATAGTTCCCTTGGCTCCCCGCAATGAACCTAATGCCTCAATCCGGAGAATCCATCAACAATTCCGCACAGTAGACTTGTCGAAAATGGGAGCAGCGCGGCTTTTTTACGCGTCTCCCGTCAGTCCGGCCGCCTCGATGCCTGCCACGGCAGCGGTTGCGTCATTGTCCGAGGTGTCTCCGCTTACACCCACCGCACCCACGATGCGTCCCCGGTTGTCCTTTACAAGCACGCCTCCCGGAACCGGCACGACCTGACCTCCGAAGGCTCCGTTCAGCGCGTTGACGAAATAGGCTTGCTGCTCGGCCCGCGCCATGAGTGCGGAACCGGTCATATGGGTCATGGCGACGGCGTAGGCCTTGCCCCGTGCGATCTCGAAGCGGCCGGGGCTTGCGCCGTCCTCGCGCTCGAATGCCTTGAGGTGTCCGCCTGTATCCAGAACCACGACAGAGAGAGGTTTGAGTTCCATCTCCCGGCCCTTCTTCAGGATGTTTCGGACGATGGCGCGGGCTTTGGTTAGGCTGATTTCTGTCATGGTTCCAGTTCCTTACCGGGCGGATTTCAGTTCGAGGCGGCGGGCATGTAGTACCGGTTCGGTGTAGCCCGAAGGTTGCTCGCGGCCCTTGAAGACAAGGTCGCAGGCGGCCTTGAACGCGATGCCGTCGAAGCGCGGCGCCATCGGCCTATAGGCGGGGTCGCCGGCATTCTGGTCATCGACCTTCTCGGCCATCCGTTTCATCGCATCCATTGCCTGCGCTTCCGATACGATGCCGTGGTGCAGCCAGTTGGCGATGTGCTGGGACGAGATGCGGCAAGTCGCGCGGTCCTCCATCAGGCCCACGTCGTTGATATCCGGCACTTTCGAGCAACCGACGCCCTGGTCGATCCAGCGCACGACATAGCCGAGAATACCCTGGGCGTTGTTCTCAACCTCGCGCAGGATCTGCGCCTCGGTCCATTTCCGGTAGGTTGCGAGCGGGATGTCGAGAATACCGTCCACATGGGCGCGGCGGCCGGTTTTCCTCAGCCCTTCCTGCACCTTGAAGACGTCGATCTTGTGATAATGCAGCGCGTGCAGCGTCGCCGCGGTGGGCGAGGGCACCCAGGCGGTGTTGGCGCCGGCCTTGGGGTGCTCGATCTTGGATTCCAGCATCGCCGCCATCATGTCGGGCATCGCCCACATGCCCTTGCCGATCTGAGCCTTGCCGGAAAGCCCGCATTCAAGGCCGATATCGACGTTGAGGTTCTCGTAGGCGATGATCCAGCCCTTGCGCTTGATCCAGTCCTTGCGGCTGAAGGGACCGGCTTCCATCGAGGTGTGGATCTCGTCGCCTGTCCGGTCGAGGAAGCCGGTGTTGATGAAGGCGGTGCGATGTTTCGCGGCGCGGATGCATTCCTTCAGGTTGACGCTGGTGCGGCGTTCCTCGTCCATGATGCCGATCTT
>JAJDOD010000097.1 GCA_022340315.1 Silicimonas sp.
CGTATCTCGGGCATCCAGCGCTTCGGCGCCTTCGTGCGGTTGGACGAGACCGGGGCCGACGGTCTGGTGCCGGTGCGGGAAATCGGGCGGGAGTACTTCCACTTCGACCGCAAGGACCAGACGCTTTCCGGCGCGGAAACCGGGCTGACCATCTCGGTTGGTCAGCGGGTGCTGGTGCGGTTGACCGAAGCGGTCCCTGTGACGGGCGGGCTGATGCTGGAACTGGTTGAACTGGAAGGTTCTACCCTGCCCGCCGGGCCTTCGCGGAAGGGCAAGGGGCCAGTGCGCCGCAAGGCGGCGAAAGCGAAGCGGAAGGCCGGCAAAGTGAAGCGCAAGGTGTCGAGAAAGCGTTAACTTATTGAAATTAAAAATAAAAGATAGTTATCGGCGCTTTACCGACTGTTGAGTGCGATACTCTGCCGATATGCGGCCACACTCTTCCTTGAAATCCAGGCTTGCGCTAGACTGCGGAAAAACAAGCGAGCAGGCCCCAAGATGCGTTTAAGTCCCACCGCGGCGCTGATCCTGTGTTTGCCGGTTGCGGCACTTGCCGCGCCGGAGACAAGCGTGCCGCCGAAGCAGAGGCCGGACGCCGGGGTGGAGGAGGACAACACCGTGCTGGCACAGGCCCCCTCGAATATTTCCTTTCAACGCTGGATCGACGGTTTTCGCTCCCGCGCCCGTGCCGAGGGTATACGCGACAGCGTGTTAAGCGCGTCCTTTCAGAGCGTGCGCTATAATGCGGATGTCATCGCGCGGGATCGCAACCAGTCGGAATTCACCAAGCAGATCTGGGAGTATCTCGACAGCGCGGTGTCGGAGACCCGCGTCAGGAACGGGCGCGAGGCGCTCGGGAAAAATCGGCCTGTGCTGGATGAGATCGAGGCGCGTTACGGTGTCGAGGCCGAGATTGTCGCTGCCATCTGGGGGCTGGAAAGTGCCTATGGCACCTATCGCGGCAGTTCGCCGATCGTCGAGTCTCTGGCGACATTGGCCTTCGACGGGCGGCGCGGAAAATTCTTCGAGAGCCAGTTGATCGCGGCGCTGAAGATCATCCAGTCCGGTGACGTGCATCCGAACCGCATGACAGGTAGCTGGGCCGGCGCGATGGGGCATACGCAGTTCATCCCGACGTCGTTTCTTTCCTATGCGGTTGATTTCCGTGGAGATGGTCGGCGCGATATCTGGTCGGATGACCCGACCGACGCGTTGGCCTCGACGGCGGCGTATCTCAAGCATTTCGGATGGACCAAGGGCCAGCCCTGGGGTGTCGAGGTCGTGCTGCCGCGCGGGTTCGATTACAGGGTCACCGGCGAGCGGGTGAAGAAGAGCCCGGCGGAGTGGGCGGCAATGGGCGTGCGTGACGCGCGCGGCGGCACGGTGCCGGATCATGGCCGGGCCTCGATCCTTTTGCCCGCGGGCGCGCAAGGGGCGGCGTTCATGATCTTCGACAACTTCCACGTCATCGAGCGATACAACACGGCCGATGCCTATGTGATCGGGGTCGGGCATCTGGCCGACCGGATCGCGGGGGGCGACCCTATTCGCGCGAGCTGGCCGCGCGACGACCGGAACCTGCGGTTTGCCGAAAAAAAGGAGATGCAGGAACGGCTTACGGCACGCGGGTACAATACCCAGGGTGTGGACGGGGTGATCGGGCCGAACACGATCCAGGCGATCCGCAACTTTCAATCGGCGGTCGGATTGGTGCCGGATGGGTACGCGAGCTACGAGATTTTGCGGCGGTTGAGATAGGGATTGCGCCGCCTTCGGCGTCGCCCCGGGCGAGGGGTTTCACCCCTCGCGCCTCTCGTGCATTGCTGTGCAATGCACGAGAGACCCCAGGATATTTGCGGACCGATGAAGCTCAGGAGGCCTTCCAACAGCCCTGCCAGTGGTCGTTCACGACGCCAACTGCCTGGAGATAGGCGTAAATGATGGTGGGGCCGACGAAGCTCATGCCGCGTTTCTTCAGGTCCTTCGAGATTTGCACCGCCAGCGGCGTGACGGCGGGGATGTCGCCCCGTTCGGGCCAGCGGTTTACGATGGGTCTGCCATCGACATGAGCCCAGAGCCAGTCGGAGAAGCTGCCGAATTCGGCCTGCATTTCAAGGAAGATACGGGCGTTCTTCCGGGTGCTTTCGATCTTCTGGCGGTGGCGGACAATTGCGGGGTTGTGGCGGGCGGTGTAGAGTTCGTGGTCGGTCATTCTTGCGACGCGGGTGACGTCGAAGTTGTGGAATACCTCGCGGTAGCCGTCGCGCTTGTTCAGGACCGTTTCCCAGGAGAGGCCGGCGTGTGCGCCTTCGAGGATGAGCATCTCGAAGAGCGTGCGGTCGTCGTGGACCGGCACGCCCCATTCGGTGTCGTGGTAGCGGGCGTAGGTCTCGGAATGCGCGCCGAAGCAGCGGGGTTTGTCATCGACGGGTCGGGTCATGGGCCGAGAATAACCGAGGCGCGGAGAAGGGTTAAGGCCGCGCGCGGACTCTGCTGACAGGTTGTTGCCGGTTTCGAGTGTTAATGCAGGAAAACAAGGCGAAAGGCGTGAAATCGCAACGTCGGTATCACGTCGGTATTACGTCGGTATCGCGTCGGTGGATCCGCCGGTGCCACCCGTCTGCGGGTCAACGCGCGGGTGTTCGTGTTAACTGGCCTTAAGTTTCGGTTCGGGCGCCGGTCTATTGGTTGCGCTCAATCTCGGTGAAGGCTTTCAGGCGCTTGCCGTCATCGGTCTTGCGGCTCCGTTTCTGCAGATCTTTGGTCTGCGGGCGCGGCATTTCGTCGGCGTCGATGCGGGTGAATTCCTGGCTGCGGCGCGTGCCGTCGCGGTGTTTCGGATGGTCGAGAACATGTTTCGTCATGATGTACCTCCTTGTGACAGTCTAGCATCTTTTGCGATCCGGTGCATGCCCGTCACATGCGGTCCTCGGTCTCGGTAACGTCGATGCCGAGTCTTTCCAATCCGTTTTCGAGGTACTCTGGCAAGTCGGGGATGCCGGAGAGATACATCTCGGTCGGTGCGCTGGCTTCAGCTTCCGCCTCGGCTTTCGCCTTCTCGATGTCCTCTGGATCGTAGCTTTCGCGGCCGACCCAGAGAAGTGCCACGAGGCTGGATTTCTCGTCGTAGTTCAGCCCCGAGATGTAGTCGCTCAGGTGCTTGCTGTCGGGGCCGTATTCGCGGGCGAGGAAGATGACGCGGACGATCTTGGCGTTGGAGATATCGAGCATGTGCCGCCTCCTTGCGGGCTGGTGTCGGCAGTGACACTAGGACATGCCGGGAGTGCTCTCCTTGCGATGGATCAAATGTGTCATCAGTGGCGCCGGTTTGACCGTTCGTCACCCACCGCGCCCCAGACGTCGGTGCGCATGAGCCCGGTGGCACGGTCCATTCCTGGCCCGCCGGTGCCCGTGCCCGGATCGAGCCGGGGGGTGCCGGGGGTCAGCTTGTGGCGGAGGAAGGCCATCGGGTGGGCGCGGAGTGTCAGCCGCATCGAGACGTAATCCTCGACCACCTGTTCGCCTTCGGTCATGCGCGGCAGGTGGGCTTGCGGTTCGGTGATGCCCTCGCCGTCGAGATCGCCCGCGAAGAGCGGCAGCGGTTTCTCGGCGGCGAGTGCGGCGGCGGCCCAGAGCGCGTCGCGTCGGGTGAGGCCGAGGGGGGCGAAGACATCCGCTTCGGCGAGGACGCGGAGAAGGCGGGGTTCGATGCCCGCGCGGCGCCAGACGTCTTCGACCGAGAGGTAGCCGTTGCCGCGGGCCGCCGGGATCCAGGTGCCTTCTTCCTCGCGCATCGCCTTGATCTGGCGGAAGCCGAGGCGCAGCGCGAGGCCGCCGCGCCCGTCGGGTTCCATGATGTTGTCCCAGGTGGAGGCGTTGATGTCGGGGGGGCGGACTTCGACACCGTGCTCGCGGGCGTCGCGGACGATCTGGGCGGGGGCGTAGAAGCCCATGGGCTGGGAGTTGAGAAGCGCGCAGGCGAAGATGCCGGGGTGGTGGCATTTGAGCCAACTCGACGCGTAGACGAGGAGGGCGAAGGAGGCGGCGTGGCTTTCGGGGAAGCCGTAGGAGCCGAAGCCCTCGATCTGGGAGAAGCAGCGTTCCGCAAAGGCGTCGTCGTAACCGTTCGTGCGCATCCCCTTGAGGAAGCGGGTGCGGAACTCGCTGACGTTGCCGTGCTTCTTGAAGGTGGCGAGGGATCGTCTCAGCCGGTCGGCTTCTTCCGGCGTGAAGCCCGCGCCGACGATGGCGATCTGCATGGCCTGTTCCTGGAAGAGCGGAACGCCGAGGGTTTTTCCCAGCACCTTGCCAAGCTCGTCGGAGGGGAATTCGACCTTCTCCTCGCCGTTTCTTCGCCTGAGATAGGGGTGCACC
>JAJDOD010000083.1 GCA_022340315.1 Silicimonas sp.
GCGTTACGTTCCGCCACACAGTCCCGACGAAAGTGCGAAGACGACCAACCCCACCAGGCTCTAGCTAGTTTATGCATTCGTCTCATGGACGCGGGCGTAGCTCAGGGGAAGAGCATCCCTGCCGAAGCTCTGCTTCGAGCACCTTGCAAAACAGAGTCTTTGGATCGACCGTGGTGCGATCAGGTGTGAACGTTCACACGAAACGCCTTGAAAGTTTGCATTAGAGGTCTTACCCTCGTCGCTGTAAGGCACTGTCTTTTAGAGAGAAATTGGAGCGGGCGATGAGATTCGAACTCACGACCCTTACCTTGGCAAGGTAATGCTCTACCCCTGAGCTACGCCCGCGTCCATTCGCGGTGGATTATAAACTCACGCGCGCGGCTGCAAGCAAAAAAGTCATTACTGGCAAAGATTGTCTGTCAAAGCACGCGCAACGCTGGAACGACGTCTGGATGGAAGCGCACGCAAATGCCGCATCATGACGCTTCTGGCAATGGGCTTTCGGATAGGATCGAAACCATCCGGTCATTGGAGCCGAGGGGCATATATGGCGAGAGCGCCCGTGCAGTAAAACTTCCGTAGAGTCTGTTGTCCGGACCGACAAATGACCAGTCGCGGACCTGGCTGCGGGTGAAAATTACATTGCCTGCCTCGCTGGCGACGAGACCTGACTTCGGTGAATGGCCGCGTGTTCCGACAAAGCTGCCATCCGATCTCTTTTCGACGGATGTAATCCAGACCGTTTCTCTTTCACCGCTTTTGGCAGGCAAGGCGATCCTCACTGCAACGGTTGCCAAAAGAGGTTCGTGCGATGTCGATACATGCGTAAGAAAGCTGTCGAAATGGCGCCGCGCCGCCGCTTCGGCATCGGATACTGCTTTCTCAATTTCGGTTGGTTGCACGAATGGATTAATCCGAGAGGAGGCGATGCCTTGTCCCAGGTTCGCGGAAGCGCTCATCGCGAGCAGACAGACGCACGCCGTTACCCGTGCCTTCACTTTCCACCGCACCATTGCTGCTCCCAAAAGGCCCGGGTTCGAGACTCCTTTGGGAAATGGGCCGAAATGCCGCCCCAAGATGACCATTTCTGGGTAGACCGAACCGGATAACGGTCTGAATCCCCGGATGGACTTGTCCCATTCAGGCGATCAGGATACCCATGCTGCAACTGCAGAAAGAGGGTTCCCGATGGCCGAGTTCAAAAAAGTCCTGATCGCCAACCGGGGCGAGATCGCGATCCGCGTGATGCGCGCCGCAAACGAGCTCGGAAAACGCACGGTCGCCGTCTACGCCGAGGAAGACAAGCTTTCGCTGCACCGTTTCAAGGCGGACGAGGCGTATCAGATCGGCAAGGGGCTGGGACCGGTCGCGGCGTATCTCTCGATCCCCGAAGTGATCCGGGTCGCGCGCGAGTGCGGGGCGGACGCCATTCACCCCGGCTACGGGCTGCTGTCCGAAAACCCGGAACTGGTTGATGCTTGCGCCAAGAACGGGATTGTTTTCATCGGTCCCAGGGCCGAAACGATGCGTGCGCTTGGCGACAAGGCCAGTGCGCGGAAAGTCGCGATCAAGGCCGGTGTGCCGGTGATTCCGGCGACCGAGGTGCTTGGCAACGACATGAAGAAGATTGCCAAGCAGGCCGAAGAGATTGGCTATCCGATGATGCTGAAAGCGTCGTGGGGCGGTGGTGGACGGGGCATGCGCCCGATCTATGGCCCCGAAGAGCTTGAGGAAAAGGTGTTGGAGGGCCGGCGAGAAGCTGAAGCGGCCTTTGGAAACGGCGAGGGCTATCTGGAAAAGATGATCCTTAAGGCCCGGCATGTCGAGGTTCAGATCCTCGGGGACAGCCAGGGCAATATCTATCATCTCTGGGAGCGCGACTGTTCGGTGCAGCGACGGAACCAGAAAGTCGTTGAACGCGCGCCCGCGCCGTACCTTTCGGGCGCGCAACGGGAAAAGATTTGCAGCCTTGGCAAGAAGATTGCCGAGGAAGTGAACTACGAATGTGCCGGCACCATTGAATTCCTGATGGATATGGACACGGGCGAGTTCTACTTCATCGAGGTCAACCCGCGCGTCCAGGTCGAGCACACCGTGACCGAGGAGGTGACCGGCATCGACATCGTCCAGGCACAGATCAAGATCGCCGAGGGCAAGTCCCTGATGGAGGCGACAGGAACCGCGACCCAGTACGATGTCCGTTTGAATGGCCACGCTATTCAGTGCCGGGTCACGACCGAGGACCCGACCAACAACTTTATCCCCGACTATGGCCGCATCACGGCCTATCGCGGCGCGACAGGCATGGGAATTCGGCTCGATGGTGGTACCGCATATTCTGGCGCCGTCATAACGCGATACTACGACTCCCTGCTGGAGAAAGTTACCGCATGGGCGCCGACGCCCGAGGCGGCGATCGCGCGCATGGACCGTGCGCTTCGCGAGTTCCGAATTCGTGGTGTCTCGACCAACATCGCCTTTGTCGAGAACCTGTTGAAGCATCCGACTTTCCTCAACAACGAGTACCATACCAAGTTCATCGACGAGACACCGGAACTGTTTGATTTCCGTCCGCGGCGCGACCGGGCGACACGCATCCTGACCTACATCGCGGACATCACCGTGAACGGCCATCCCGACGTGGCGGGCCGGGTCCGGCCGCCGGTCGGGTTGAGGCTTCCGCATGTTCCGGAATTGCAGGCCGAGAGCACGCGTCCGGGCACCAAGCAGATCCTGGATGAATTTGGGCCGGAAGCGGTGGCCGAGTGGATGCTTGATCAAAAGCGGCTTCTGGTGACCGACACCACCATGCGGGATAGCCACCAGTCGCTTCTGGCGACAAGGATGCGGTCGATCGACATGATCGGTATCGCACCCAACTATGCCAACGATCTTCCGGAACTCTTCAGCGTCGAGTGCTGGGGTGGGGCGACTTTCGACGTTGCCTACCGGTTCCTTCAGGAATGTCCCTGGCAGCGACTTCGCGACCTTCGCGCGGCCATGCCCAACCTGATGACGCAGATGCTTTTGCGTGGCTCGAACGGCGTCGGTTACACCAACTATCCCGACAATGTGGTGCAGGGGTTCGTGAAACAGGCTGCCGAAACCGGCATCGACCTTTTCCGCGTCTTCGACCCCTTGAACTGGGTCGAGAACATGCGCGTCTCGATGGATGCGGTCCTTGAGAACGGCAAGGTTCTGGAGGGTGCTATCTGCTATACCGGCGATATCCACGATCCGAACCGCGCCAAGTACGACCTGAAGTACTACGTCGACATGGCGAAGGAACTGAAGGCGGCAGGCACGCACATTCTCGGCCTCAAGGACATGGGCGGGCTGGTCAAACCGGATGCTGCCCGCGTGCTGGTCAAGGCGCTGAAGGAAGAGACCGGGCTGCCGGTCCATTTCCACACCCATGACACGGCTGGCATCGCGCTGGCTTCAATCATCGCGGCGTCGGATGCGGGTGTTGACGCGGTGGATTGCGCGATGGACGCGCTCTCGGGCAATACCAGTCAGGCGACGTTGGGAACGCTGGTCGAGGCGCTGCGCCACTCGGACCGCGCGACCGACCTGGATATCGACGCGATCCGCCGGATATCCAACTATTGGGAAGCCGTGCGCGAACATTACGTGGCTTTCGAGTCCGGTATGCAGTCGCCGTCTTCCGAGGTTTACCTCCACGAGATGCCGGGTGGTCAGTTCACCAATCTCAAGGCGCAGGCACGTTCGATGGGGCTTGAGGACCGCTGGCACGAGGTCGCCAAGACCTATGCGGACGTGAACCAGATGTTCGGTGACGTCATCAAGGTCACGCCGATCGCCAAGACCGTTGGCGATCTTGCGCTGACGTTGGTCAGCCAGGGTATGACCTGTGAAGAGCTGCTGAACTCCGATGCCGAATTTTCGTTCCCCGACAGTGTGATAACCTTGATGAAAGGCCAGGTCGGGCAAGCGCATGGCGGCTTCCCGAAGGACATTCAGAAGAAGGTTCTGAAAGGCGAGAAGCCGATCACCGTGCGTCCCGGTTCGCTGTTGGAGCCAGCTGATCTGGCGGCGACGCGGAAGAATCTGGAGGAGCGGTTCGAGGTCGATATCGACGGCGAGGACCTGAACGGCTACCTGATGTATCCGTCGGTTTTTGAAGACTACATGCAACGGCACGCGGTCTATGGGCCGGTGCGCACGCTGCCGACGCGGACGTTCTTCTACGGCATGGAGCAGGGCGAGGAGATCTCGGTCGAGATCGACCCGGGTGTAACGCTGGAGATCCGTTGTCAGGCGATTGCCGAGACAAATTCGGAAGGCGAGGCGAAGATCTTCTTCGAACTGAACGGTCAACCGCGGATCATCCGTGTGCAGGACAGGTCGATGTCCAGTGCATCCGCGTCCAATGCCAGGGCCGACGCCTCGAACCCGAACCATATCGGGGCGCCCATGCCCGGTGTCGTCGCATCGGTCGCGGTTGAAGCCGGATCAAAGGTCAAGAAGGGCGATCTTATCGTTACGATCGAGGCGATGAAGATGGAAACCGGGATCCATGCCGATCGCGACGCCACGATCAAGGCGCTCCATGTCTCGGCCGGATCGCAGATCGACGCCAAGGACCTTCTGGTGGAACTCGAATGAGCCGGGACCTCCGGCAATTGATCGAGCGGCAGATCGCCAAGGCGGTTGCCGAGGGGAAGCTTTCCGGATTGGAAGGCGAAGGAAACCGCTGCCGGACAGGACCGGCGAGGCGATGGCTGACACCGCAACTGCCGTAGCCATGCGCATCATGGCGGGAGCCGGTGCGGTGCCGGAGGAATTCAAATGGAAGAAAGCGCTGGACGCGGCCCGCGCCGCCTATTCCGACGCTGCGGGTGAGGCCGAAAGGCGTGCCGCGATGGCGCTGATCAGTAAGCTCGAGTTGCGCTACAACATTGCCGTTGAAGCGCGACGAATGTTCCTTCGTCCCTGAGTCACGACATGCCGGTACGGCTCGCTCAATTTGCTCTTCTCGTCCCGGACTATGACGAGGGCATCGCTTTTTTCTCTGCGATCGGATTCCAGTGTAACGAGGATACAGACCTCGGGAATGGCAAACGCTGGGTGCGCATGGGGCTTCCCGGCGCAGGCACCGAGATTCTGCTGGCAAGGGCCGTGGGAGAACGGCAGCAAAGTGCGATCGGAGAGCAGGGCGGCGGGCGTGTCTGGCTGTTCCTTGAAACGCAGGACTTTGAAAGGGACAGCGAGCTTTTGCGCCAGTCCGGGGCCATTTTCGAGGGCGTTCCGCGCGATGAGCCATACGGCCGCGTTGTCGTCTGGCGCGACCCGTTCGGCAATCGTTGGGACCTTATACAGTACGCGTCGCCAGACCGATCAGGGAGCGGGCCGGAAAAGGCGCTCTGACAATCCCTTCAGGTCGCGCGCCCCGATCTGAGCCATGCAGGAACGCATGTCCTTTTCCAGGATTTGCACCAGATGCTCCGGACCCTTGGCGCCAAGCGCGCCGACCGCATAGTGAAATGCCCGGCCGAGCATGACGAAATCTGCACCAAGGGCGAGGGCGCGAAGGATGTCCAGTCCACCGGTCACGCCGCTGTCGAAGACGATGGGGGCATCCGGTACGGCCGCGCGTATGTCGGCAAGGCACTCGATCGACGCCGGGCCGCCATCGAACTGCCGGCCCGAGTGGTTCGAGACCCAGATGGCATCCACGCCGAGCCCCATCAAGCGTATGGCGTCCTCGGGCTTCTGGATGCCCTTGACGAGCAAGGGGCCCTCCCACTTTTCCCGCATCCACGCGATGTCGTCCCAGGTCGGGTTGCCCCGGATCACGTGCCCGGCGTGGGCGACCGACGTCGCTTCCATGTCCTTGGCGTAGTCTTCGCAGAATTTAAGGCTCGGTATTCCTTCTTTCAGCGTCCCGATGGTCCATTCCGGATGGGTCATCATCGACCAGACCATCGCGGCGTTTACCTTTGGCGGGATCGTGAGGTTGGCACGCCGCTGTCGCTCGCGGCGGCTTTCCGAAGGGACATCGACGGTCAGGATAAGCGAGTGAAATCCCGCCTCCTTGGCGCGCCGCACCATGTCGGAACGGATTTCCTTGTCCTTGGGCATGTAGAGCTGGAACCAGCCTTGATCACCGATGAACGGCGCAAGGGTTTCCGGCACCACGGTTGCGACAGTGGACATGCAGTAGGGGATACCGACGGTCGAGCAACCTTTCGCCAGAAGCTTCTCGGCACCGGGCCACATGATGCCCGACATGCCAACCGGAGCGCACCCGAAAGGCAAGGGGTACTCGCGGCCGAGAAAAGTCGTCGAAAGGTCAGCCACGTGTTCGCCATCGAGGATGGAGGGCCAGAACTTGATGTCGGCCAGGGCGGATTGATTGCGGCGATGCTGATCCTCGCGGCCGGTGGCGCTGTCGAGATACTCGAAGACGAAATGCGGTATGCGCCGCTTGGCGCGCGCGCGCAGGTCAGAGATGGCGGGGAAACGCGTATCGAGGTCCATGGGCCACTATTTGAACCATGTGCCGCTGATTTGAAAGGCCCCTTGTTCGCACCAGACGTCGCAGACATGTCTTCCTTGTTCGGCGCGATCGCGGCCGGAACATTGTGCGAACACCTCTTTATCTTCGACCATGCGCAGGTTACGTTTCCTGCATGAGCGAATTCGAGGATTTCCCCGATCGAGTCCCCCTGTCGCAGCAGGCGCTCTCGGCGCGTCCGGCCACCTATTTCGAGGGGCTCAACGCGCCGCAGAAGGAAGCCGTCGAAACGTTGCAGGGTCCGGTCCTGATGCTTGCGGGTGCCGGCACGGGCAAGACCAAGGCGCTGACGGCGCGGATTGCGCACCTTCTGAACACCGGAACCGCGCGCCCGAACGAGGTTCTGGCCGTGACCTTCACCAACAAGGCCGCGCGCGAGATGAAGCAAAGGATCGCGGGGCTTCTTGGTCAGACGATCGAGGGGATGCCCTGGCTCGGGACGTTCCACTCTGTTGGCGTCAAGCTGCTCCGCCGCCACGCCGAACTTGTGGGGCTGAAAACGAACTTCACCATCCTGGACACCGACGACCAGCTGCGGCTGATGAAACAGCTCATCGTCGCCGCCGGAATCGATGAGAAACGATGGCCGGCGCGGCACCTGGCCAATGTCATTGACGGCTGGAAGAACCGCGCACTGACGCCCGAGAAAGTTCCGGCCGCCGATCATGGCGCATTCAACCATCGCGGCGCGGAACTTTACGGCCGGTACCAGGATCGCCTCAAGACGTTAAATGCCTGTGACTTCGGAGATCTGTTGCTGCATGTCGTCACGATCTTCCAGGAGAACGAGGACGTCCTGGAGAAATATCAGCGATGGTTCAGGTACATCCTTGTGGACGAATACCAGGATACCAACGTCGCCCAGTACCTTTGGCTGCGGCTCCTGGCGGGTGGTCACAAGAACATCTGCTGCGTCGGCGATGACGACCAGTCGATTTACGGTTGGCGCGGGGCCGAGGTGGGCAATATCCTCAGGTTCGAGAAGGATTTTCCGGGTGCCAAGGTCATCCGGCTCGAGCAGAATTACCGCTCGACGCCGCATATTCTGAGGGCCGCGTCCTCGGTCATCTCGGCCAATACCGGCCGTCTTGGAAAGACGCTTTTCACCGAGGAGACCGAGGGCGAAAAAGTCCATCTCATCAGCCATTGGGATGGCGAGGAAGAGGCGCGCTGGATCGGCGAGGAGATCGAGGCGCTGCAGCGCGGTACGCGCGGCATGACGCCGCGCGGTCTCAACGACATTGCGATCCTCGTGCGTGCGTCGCACCAGATGCGCGCCTTCGAAGATCGGTTTCTTTCCATCGGGTTGCCCTACCGCGTGATCGGCGGCCCCAGGTTCTATGAGCGGATGGAGATCAGGGACGCGATGGCCTATTTCCGATTGGCGATAAGCCGGGATGACGACCTCGCATTTGAACGGATTTACAACAAGCCGAAACGCGGTTTGGGCGACAAGGCGTTCCAGAAAATCCAGATGGCGGCGCGGTCGAACGGCGTATCGCTCTACGAGGGATCGCGGCTTCTGTTGTCGGCGGGCGAGCTTGGCGGCAAGGGCGCAAAGGAGCTGCAGAAGCTTCTCGATGGGCTGGACCGCTGGCATATGATGGTGCTGGACGAGCGGGACCACATCGAACTGGCGCAGGTGATTATCGACGAATCCGAGTACCCCGAGATGTACCTTCTGCCGCCCGACCCGGATGCGCCGGACAGACCGCGCAAGGCGCGGGATGTCGAGGCAGCGGGCCGGCTCGAGAACCTCAAGGAACTGATTGAGGCGCTGGAAGGGTTTGAAAACCTTCAGGGTTTTCTCGAGCACGTTTCGCTGGTCATGGACAACGCGAGCGACGATGTCGACGAGAAGGTGTCGATCATGACGCTTCATGCCGCCAAGGGGCTGGAATTCCCGGCGGTCTTCCTACCCGGTTGGGAAGATGGGCTTTTCCCGTCTCAAAGGGCGATGGATGAGAGCGGGCTGAAGGGCCTGGAGGAGGAGCGGCGGCTGGCCTATGTGGGGCTTACGCGGGCCGAGGAGTATGTGGTTGTGAGCTTTGCGCAGAACCGGCTGGTTTTCGGATCGTGGCAGAGCCAGATGGCCTCGCGCTTTATCGACGAGATGGACAGGGACGCCGTCGAGGTGCTGGGTGCGGCGGGGAGCCATGCCACACCGGAGGTTCAGAGCGACCTTGATGCACGGGCGAGCCGTGCGGACGGATACAACTCGCCGGGTTGGAAGCGTTTGCAATCAAAGGCAAATCATCGCGGCATGAGCCAGCCGCGCGAGGCTCGGAACACGGTCATCGACCTTGAGGCGGTTTCGGCATTCACCACGGGCGAGCGCGTTTTCCACGACAAGTTCGGCTATGGCACGATCACCGCGATCGAAGGCGACAAGCTGGACATTTCGTTCGAGAAGGCCGGGTTCAAGAAGGTCGTCGCCAAATTCGTGAAGGCGGCAGAAGCCGCGGACGACGTACCGTTCTGAGGCGAAATCGGAACGTCGGTATCACGTCGGTATCACGTCGGTATTACGTCGGTGCCGACATCGGTGACGGGCCGCTGCGATCCATTTCACCGCCCTGTTGGATGATTGGTGAAGGGACAAGGCGCCGGCAATCCGGGACTGGCCCCGGGGGCTCGCGGGTAACCTTTCCGCAATGTACCCGTCTGGACGAACGACGACGTCGGCTTGGAAGCCGGTTCGGACGGCCCGGTGGTACAACGGGGTGAAATCGTCGCTGTAGCCCATGCGGCCGTTCATGACGTCCGACGCAACGCCTGCTTGTTTCTGCCGGTCGGCCCATGCCTGAACGATGTGCAACTGCGATCTGAATGGGAGGGCTAAAAGACCCGTCGAGTTTGTGCAGAGCTGCGATTGGCCCGCAAGACGGCCTTACTCACGCCCCCTGGAGCGACCTCACCTGCAAAATCCCCTCGTTGCGCGACACCATCGCGAGCGCTGCGGCGTGGCCTGCGGCGGCGGTGGTGAAATAGGGGATCTTGTCCATCAGGGTGACATTCCGCATCGACCGGCTGTCCTCGATGGCCTGCGCGCCCTCGGTGGTGTTGATGACCAGATCAACCTCTCCGTCTTTCATCACGTCGACGATTGTGCGCCCGCCCTCATAGGCCTTGTTGACGATCTCGGAGGGAATGCCGTTGTCGGTCAGGAATTTCGCGGTGCCGCGGGTGGCAAGTATCTTGAGCCCCAATTCGTGCAGCATCTCTGCCGTTTCGAGAAGTTGTTCCGTCTTGTCAGCGTCGCGGATCGAGAAGAAGACGGTCCCTGCCTCGGGCAGAATCGTGCCGGCCCCGAGCTGTGCCTTCAGGAATGCGCGGGCAAAGTTGCGGTCCCAGCCCATGACCTCGCCGGTCGAGCGCATCTCTGGACCCAGCAGAGTGTCGACGCCGGGGAAGCGCGCGAAGGGCATGACGGCTTCCTTGACCGAGAACCAGGGCGTGCGGAAATCGGCGAGGGCCATAGGATCGCCCATTGGGATCACCACGTCGTCGCCCACCGCTTGATGCGGCGGTTTGAGCGGGAAGGCGGAGAGTTTTTCGCCCGCCATCAGTCGCGCCGCGATCGACGCGATGGCGGAGTCCGTCGCCTTTGCGACAAAGGGCACGGTGCGCGAGGCGCGGGGGTTGACCTCGATGAGGTACACCTCGCCGTTCTTGATCGCGTATTGCACGTTCATCAGGCCGACGACGCGCAATTCTCGCGCCAGCGCCTCGGTCTGGCGGATCAGTTCGTCGACGATGTCTTTCGGCAGCGAATGTGGCGGGAGCGAGCAGGCGCTGTCGCCGGAATGGACACCGGCTTCCTCGATATGTTCCATGATGCCCGAGACGTGAACGGCGTCGCCGTCGCAGAGGGCATCGACATCCACTTCGGTCGCGCCATCGAGATAGCTGTCGAGCAGAACCGGGCTGTCGCCCGAGACGACCACGGCATCGCGGATATAGCGTTCGAGTTGCGCCGTATCGCGCACGATCTCCATCGCGCGGCCGCCCAGAACATATGAGGGACGGATGACCAGCGGGTAGCCGATGGCCTCCGCCGCGGTCATGGCCTGGGCATCGGTGCTGGCAATGGCGTTGTGCGGCTGCTTGAGGCCGAGCCGGTTCACGAGATCCTGGAAGCGTTCGCGATCTTCGGCAAGGTCGATGGCATCCGGAGTGGTGCCAAGTATCGGAATACCGGCATCGTGGAGCGCATTGGCAAGCTTGAGCGGTGTCTGGCCGCCGAATTGGACAATGACGCCGTGAAGCGTGCCGTTCTCCTGCTCCACCCGCAGGATCTCCATGACGTGCTCGAAGGTGAGCGGCTCGAAGTAAAGCCGGTCGGAAGTGTCATAGTCGGTCGAAACGGTCTCGGGGTTGCAGTTGACCATGATGGTCTCGTAGCCCGCGTCCGACAGCGCGAAGCAGGCGTGGCAGCAGCAGTAGTCGAACTCGATGCCCTGTCCGATGCGGTTCGGGCCACCGCCGAGGATGACCACCTTCTTTCGGTCCGAGGGCCGTGCCTCGCATTCGACCTCATCCATCGCCGGGACTTCGTAGGTCGAATACATGTAGGGTGTCTGCGCCTCAAACTCGGCCGCGCATGTGTCGATCCGCTTGAACACGGCGGTGACGCCGAGGTTCTGGCGGGCGCTGCGCACGTTCTCTTCGCTGCGGCCCGACAGCTTGCCGAGGCGGGCATCTGTGAAGCCCATCATCTTGAGGCGGCGGAGACCTTTCTCGCTGACCGGGAGCCCGTCCCTGCGGACCTGTGCCTCGGCGTCGATGATTTCGCGGATACGGGCGAGGAACCAGGGATCGAAGCTGGTCACCGCCTGGATGTCGTCGTCCGACAGCCCCTGGCGCATGGCCTGGGCGATGGTGCGGAGCCGGTCCGGTGTCTGTTTCGAGAGCGCGGCGATGATGGCGGCGCGGTCTTCGGGCAGTTCGATTTCGTCGAAGCCGGTGAGGCCGGTTTCCATCGAGGCGAGCGCCTTTTGCAGCGACTCGTGGAAGGTCCGGCCGATGGCCATTGCTTCGCCGACCGACTTCATCGCGGTGGTAAGGTTTGGTTCAGAGCCTGGGAATTTCTCGAAGGCGAAACGCGGGATCTTGGTCACGACATAGTCGATGGTCGGCTCGAAGCTGGCGGGCGTGACCTTGGTGATGTCGTTGTCCAGCTCGTCGAGCGTGTAGCCGACGGCGAGCTTCGCGGCGATCTTGGCGATGGGGAAGCCTGTGGCCTTGGACGCCAGCGCGGAGGAGCGGGAGACGCGGGGGTTCATCTCGATCACCACCATGCGACCGTCGGCCGGGTTCACCGCCCATTGCACGTTTGAGCCGCCGGTCTCGACCCCGATCTCGCGCAGCACCGCGATGGAGGCGGTGCGCATCATCTGGTATTCCTTGTCCGTCAGCGTCAGCGCAGGTGCGACGGTGATCGAGTCGCCGGTATGGACGCCCATCGGATCGACGTTCTCGATCGAACAGACGATGATGGCGTTGTCGGCGCGGTCACGCACGACCTCCATCTCGTACTCCTTCCAGCCGAGCAGGCTTTCGTCGATCAGGATCTGGGCGACAGGAGAGGCTTCAAGCCCGCGACGGCAGATCTCGAAATAGTCGTCGCGGTTATAGGCCACGCCGCCGCCGGTGCCGCCGAGGGTGAATGCGGGGCGGATAATGGCCGGAAGCCCAACATTGTCGAGCGCCGACATGGCGCGTTCCAACCCCTTGGGGATGTCGAACCTGCCGTCCGCTCCTTTCGGCGCATCGACGATCGTCGCGCGAGGGTTTTCCAGCCCTATCCGGTCCATTGCTTCGCGGAAGAGCTTGCGGTCCTCGGCCATTTCGATGGCGTCACGCTTGGCCCCGATCATCTCGACGCCGAACTTCTCCAGTACGCCCATCTCCTCGAGCGCGAGCGAGGTGTTGAGGCCGGTCTGGCCACCCATCGTGGGAAGGAGTGCGTCGGGGCGTTCCTTCTCGATAATGCGGGCGACGATCTCCGGCGTGATCGGTTCGATGTAGGTGGCGTCAGCCAGGCCGGGATCGGTCATGATCGTCGCGGGGTTCGAGTTCACCAGGATGACGCGGTAGCCTTCCTCGCGCAGCGCCTTGCAGGCTTGGGCGCCGGAGTAGTCGAACTCGCAGGCCTGGCCGATGACGATGGGACCCGCGCCGATAATCATTATCGACTGAATGTCGGTTCTCTTCGGCATCGGGGCCCCCTTCGGCAGACGTACGCGCGCAGCCCGCGCGCAAATTGTCGTGGGTTATAGGGATTGCTTCCCGGGGCGCAAGGGGGGGATTGCGCCGGCTCCGCCGTCGCGGCGGGCGAGGGGGTTCTACCCCCTCGCGCTCCCCCGGGGATATTTGTAGACCGATGAAGTCACGCCTGCGCAGTAGAAGGCTTCAAGGGTGCGCGGGCCTTGACACTCTGGGCCGAAACGCGTGTATCGCGGAGGTCTGAAATTATACGCTGACGGGACAAGATATGCACGCCTATCGCAGCCACACCTGCGCCGCTCTGAACGCCTCGAACGTCGGAGAAACGGCCCGACTTTCCGGCTGGGTTCACCGTATTCGCGACCACGGAGGCGTTCTGTTCATCGACCTGCGGGACCACTACGGAATTACCCAGGTGCTTTGCGATCCGGATTCACCGGTCTTTCACGAGGTCGAGAAGGTGCGCAGCGAGTGGTGCATTAGGATCGACGGCAATGTGAAAGCCCGCGATGCCGAACTGGTGAACCCCAAGATCCCGACGGGCGAGATCGAGGTGTTCATCCGCGACATGGAAGTTCTTGGCGCGGCAGAGGAACTGCCGCTGATCGTCTTCGGTGACCAGGAGTATCCCGAGGAAACGCGGCTGCGGTATCGCTTCCTCGACCTGCGCCGCGAGGCGATGCAGCGGAACATGACGCTGCGCTCGGACGTGGTGGCGAGCATCCGCAAGCGGATGTGGGACAAGGGGTTCCGCGAGCATCAGACGCCGATCATCACCGCATCGAGCCCAGAGGGCGCGCGCGACTTCCTGGTGCCGAGCCGTCTGCATCCCGGCAAGTTCTATGCGCTGCCGCAGGCGCCGCAGCAGTTCAAGCAGTTGCTGATGGTGTCGGGTTTCGACAAGTATTTCCAGATCGCGCCCTGTTTCCGCGACGAGGACCCGCGCGCCGACCGCTCGCCCACCGACTTCTACCAGTTGGACATGGAGATGAGCTTCGTCACGCAGCAGGATGTTTTCGATACGGTTTCGCCTGTTCTACAGGGAATCTTCGAGGAATTCGGCGGCGGTCGGAAGGTGGATGCCGCCGCCGACTGGCCGCAGATCAGCTATCGCGACGCGGCGAAGTGGTACGGGACGGACAAGCCGGACTTGCGGAACCCGATCAAGATGCAGGATGTCAGCGAGCATTTCCGGGGGTCGGGCTTCGCGATCTTCGCCAAGATCCTTGAGCAGGACGGCACCGAGATACGGGCCATTCCGGCGCCTACCGGGGGAAGCCGCAAGTTCTGTGACCGGATGAACGCCTTTGCCCAGAAGGAAGGGTTGCCGGGGATGGGGTATATCTTCTGGCGGGATGGTGACGACGGCATGGAAGCCGCCGGTCCGCTGGCCAAGAACATCGGGCCCGAGCGCACCGAAGCTATCCGCCAGCAGCTTGGCCTTGGCGTCGGCGACGCGGCGTTTTTCCTCGGTGGCAAGGCGAAGGCCTTCGAGACCGTGGCGGGCAAGGCGCGGGTGGAGATCGGCAACGAGCTTGGCCTGACCGAGACCGACCGCTTCGCCTTTGCCTGGATCGTCGATTTCCCGATCTACGAGCGCGACGAGGAAAGCGGCGAGATCGACTTCGAGCACAACCCGTTCTCGATGCCTCAGGGGGGAATGGAGGCGCTGGAGGGCGATCCGCTCGACGTTCTGGGCTTCCAGTACGACCTGGCGTGTAACGGTTATGAGCTTGTCAGTGGGGCCATCCGGAACCACCGGCCGGAGATCATGTTCAAGGCCTTCGAGATCGCTGGCTATGGCGAGGACGAGGTAAAGAAGCGCTTCGGCGGCATGGTCAATGCTTTCCGCTTTGGCGCGCCTCCTCACGGGGGCTGTGCTGCGGGGATCGACAGGATCGTGATGCTGCTGGCGGACGAGGCGAACATCCGCGAGGTGATCCTGTTCCCGATGAACCAGAGGGCCGAGGATCTGATGATGGGCGCGCCGAGCGAGCCGACGAACGAGCAGTTGCGTGAGTTGCGGCTACGGGTCCTGCCGCCGGAAGAGTGACGTTCGCTCGGGCGCAGCAGGCCAACGATGCTGGGGAGAGTTGGCCGGGCTGATGCGTCTCACGCGATCGCCTCTGCAACCATGCGCTCGATTTCATTCAGCGGGTGGTTGGTGAGGGTCTTCGGGATCTCGGCGATAACCCGGTCCTGCACCTCCTTGTGATATTCGTCACGCAAAATTCCGAGCACCTGGGGGCTGGCAACGACCACCAACTTGTCAAACATGCCCTTGTGGGCGTGTTCATAGAGGATGTCGGCAACATCCTTGGCGAAGCGCTCCTTCTCGAATTCGTGCCAGTCGGTGTCGTCGTAAGCCGATTGTCCGACATTGGCGCTTTGAAATACGCGACCGCGACGATTGGCAGCCTGCTCGCGGGTCGGAGGGTTTTCGTTTTCTTCCAAACGCCTCACGTTGAGGTCGGGGGCTTCGGCGTCGCCGTCGTTTTGCAGGAACATGGCTTTTTCGCCATCCGCGATCAGTACCCAGGTTCCGGTCTTCAGGTCAGTCATCGTTTCCGCCTTTGTCTGGTGCCTCAGTCTTCGAGACTGTCTTCGACTTTTTCATCCACAAGCCGCCGTTCCTGTGCCTTGCGCTCCTCGAAGCGCGCGCCGAAACCGTCGATTTCGGACCCTGGTATGACCTCGCGCGCGCGCTCGAAAACCTCGTTTTCTTCCTCGTCCATGTGATGTTCGTATTCGTGCTTCAACGTCTTGAACTTCGTCAGCCAGCCTGGCGACGACATGTCCATGCCGTTGAGCTCTTCCATCAGGTCGTCGAGCTGCTGATGCTCATGCACGGAATGGCGTGCGGCGTCCTGGCCCCATGTCTGGGAAATGAGCTTGGAATAGAAGGTCTCCTCCTCGGCGGCGGCATGGCTCTTGACCTCGTAGTAGAAGGTGTCCCATGCCGTCTTTCGTTCCTGGCTATCGCCGGAGGTTTCGGCCAGCTTGTCGAGAAGCGTCCGGTGTTCATCATGGTCGGACTTGATGGCGTCGTAAATGGAGGGCATTTCGGTTCCTGTTCGTCGGTTGCGTGGCGTTTGTAGATAAACGGGCCAGAGGCCGGTTCAGTTCCCGGATTCGGAGATGAAAATGAGTGATCCTAGACGATGGGTGCCCCCGCCGCTGCCCGCGCGTGTGCCCATCGGTGGCCGGTACACACGTTTGGAGCCGCTGGAGCGGGAGCATGTGGCCGGACTTCGAGAGGCGCATGCCGAGGATGCCGAGGGTGCCATGTGGCGGTATCTTCCGCTCGGGCCGTTCGACGAGGCGGGATACACCGCCTGGGTCGATGCCGCGCGCGCCTCGACCGATCCGATCCACTATGCGATCCGGATGCAGGACGGGCGGCTTGGCGGCACGCTGTCGCTGATGCGGATCGCGCCGGCGGCGGGGAGCATCGAGACCGGCTGGCTGACGTTCGCGCCGCGCCTGCAACGGACGCGGGAGGCGACCGAGGCGGTTTATCTGTTGATGAAGTGGTCCTTCGAAGCGGGCTATCGCCGGTTCGAGTGGAAATGTGATGCGGCAAACCTCGGCTCGCGGCGGGCGGCGGAACGGTTCGGCTTTTCCTACGAGGGCATCTTTCGGCAGGCTGGTGTCGTGAAGGGGCGAAACCGCGATACCGCGTGGTTCGCCTGCATTGATGCCGAGTGGCCGGCGCTGCGCAACGCGTTCGAGACCTGGCTGAGCGAGGAGAATTTCGACGACGATGGGCGCCAGAAGACCAGGCTGGGCGAATTGACGCGACCGGTTCTCGCCGCGACCGATCCGGGTCTTTGACATGGGGCTTCTGGACGGGTGCGGATGCCGGGGCTATCAGGACCCATGTTGAGAGACCTGCAATCCGCCGGCTTCGACGTGCTGACGCGCAACCATGCCGAGGCCATCCTGGCGCATGATTTCCCGCGCGATCTGGAGCTGCTGGTAAGGGTATTGCTGGAGTTCAGGATACCGCTTTCCGAAGTCGTCTCTGGCGGCGGAGGTGAAGCCGGGCTGACCCAGCGGTTGCGCCACGAGTTGTCAGATCTGAACTGGCGCAAGCACAGTTTCAGCGTGGAGACTGTGGTGGACGGACGCGCTCGGGCAGGCATCAGCCACGAGGTCGATCACGTGAAATTCGCCGAGGCCGGGGCGCTGGCGCTTGAGATCGAATGGAACAACAAGGACCCGTTCTTCGACCGGGACCTGGAGAATTTCCAACGGCTGCACGCGCTTTCGGCCATAAGCGTCGGGGTGATCGTGACGCGAGGGGCGTCGATGCAGGCGGCATTCCTGGACCGGATCACCGGGTGGATGCAGGCGGCGGGTTTGACGTCGGAAGACGACCTCGACCGTTTGGGCATCGGGGCGCGGACGGTGGCCCAGCAGAGGGCCGTTGCGGAGCAGGTGGCCCGCGGCGTGCCATTTGCCGAGGCCTTTGCCCGCAAGTTCGTCGCCGATAAGTTCGGGCAGGCGACGACGCATTGGACCAAGCTGGACGAGCGGGTGCGACGAGGTGTCGGCAACCCGTGCCCGCTGCTGCTTGTCGGTTTGCCGGAGGAGCTTCTGGAGTGATCCCATTGTCCCCACGAACCGAACTGCGGCGCCCCGATGGTTCGGGTCGCCGCATGGTTCAGTACCGTCCCTTGCGTGGCGCTCAGGTGGTCATCGGGTAGAGATGCACCCGCGTGCCCAGCGGTACGCGATCATAGAGATCGGTGATGTAGCCATTCGTGAGTCGCGCGCAGCCGTTGGAGACGCGGGTCAGGATGGTGTGCGGCAGGTTGGTGCCGTGAATCCGCAGCATCGAATCGCCCGCGTCCGGACGGAAGAGATAGAGCGCACGCGCGCCCAGCGGATTGGACGGACCGCCCGGCATCCCTTCTTCCCATTCGGCGTATTTCGGATTGCGTTCGATCATCTCGGGCGTCGGGGTCCATTCGGGCCATTCCTTCTTGGCGCCCACGACATAAGAGCCAGGCTCCCAGAGATGGCGCAGGGCAACCCCGATCGGATAGCGGATGGCGCGGCCGTTTTCCATCGTCCAGAAAAGCGCGAACTCGTCCGGCTTTACATGGATAACACCGGGTGTCGTCGACCGACCGACACGGATAATGCGTGCCTTTCGGGGGTCGATGACCTCTTCTTCAGGTTTGGCGGCAAAGGCCGGCAGGCCCGTCATAGCGGCAGCCGCAGCGGCTCCGCCCATTAGCAGATTTCGTCTTGGCAGCATGAATCTCGCCTCGTTAACACTTTCCCCGGGAGAAACAATAATCCCGCAAACGTGGCAGTGTCATGACCTCACGCGTTTGTTATTGTGGATTTTTCCTGACCTGTGGCTTTGGCGTTATTCCGCGGCAAGCCCGGAATTGTAGCTGTAGGTCTTCCAGTCGGGCTTGTAGTCGGCGTCTGCCTGGTTGCCCCAGACCGTCCAGCCCTCGCGCACGCCGCGTCCGAAAAGTTCGAGATACGGGCCCCATGAGCAGTCTTCGATGATGCGGTATTGCTCGTCCGGCTTGCGGGAATGCTCGCGTTTACGGCTTTGGATCATGTTGACCTGGCGGCGGCCGGGAGCCTCGGTGCGGACGTTCTTGCCACGTGTGCCGAAGAGCAGGATCTCGGTCACATTGCGAAAGTAGAAGCCCACGCCACGTCCGTCGGAACCGCCATCCTTGCGGATCTTGTGCCAGACGATGTTCGACTTGTAGTCGAACCCCCAGGCGTTCAGGACCGCCAGTCCATCGGGCAGAAGCGCGTTCGGCACCCAGAGATAACAATGCGCGCGGTCTTCAAGGTGCTCGGCAACGGGAAGCGCGCAGATCTCGTCAAGCTCCATCGTCGGATACCGCGCGAGGCGCTTGTGTTCGGGTGCCACTTTTCCGGTACGGTTGACGAAGCGCCAAGGCGGATCGGCCAGAACGGCGCCGAACCGGTCTTGGCCGAGGAAACCGGCTAGGTCTTGTGCGGCGCTTTTGCTCATATCCAACATGATGGTCGTTCCGACTGTCGAAAGCCAGAGGAACAATATGCGAACATTCCGCCCTTGGCAATCCTCAGCCCGCGTCGTGCGTGGCCGCCTCCTCCTCGATTTCCAGCGCGATGGCCTGGGGCGACAAATTCGGCGCGGCCCCGGCTGATATCGAGGCCAGCGCACACGCGAATTCCGCTACTCTCGGATGGTCCGCGCATTTGGCGAGACCGGACAGAAAGCCGGCCACATAGTCCAGCATGGCAGCGTCCGCGCCGGAACGCAGCAATTCCGCGGCGAGTAACAGATCATCGCGCAAGGCGATCGGGTCGGGACGGACACGATCCTTTTCGGGTTTGGTGGTCTTCAGGGACGGTACGGCGACGGGCAGGAGCGAGAGCGCCGCCTTCTGGAACTGCGAGATCGAGGCCAACGGCTTTGGCAGGAAGAGATCGGCGCCGGATTTGAGCGCGGCTTCCGCAAGAGCCTCATCCCCCGAGGTTGCGATGATGCCGTCGATACGTTGGTCACCGCGTGCCAATTGTTCGATCAACTTCAGCCCCGAGCCGTCCGGCAGCCCGAGGTCGACAACGGCAAGGCCGGGGCGATAGGCCCGCAGGTGCCGCTCGGCCGAGGCAATGCTTTCCGCGCGCCGGATGCGCGCGCCCGAGCGCTGGCAGATCAGCCGCATGGCCTCGCAGGCGTGGCGGCTGTCTTCGACGACGAGGATGATGGTTCCAAGGAGGGGCCGTTCCGCGGTCGGCGGCTGGCGCATCACGAGGTCTTCAAGCGTGTCAGGCATTTCTATACTTCCCGCAACTGGTGTCCCTTCTTTCCCCCGGAATGGCTAACGCCGGGTTAATCGCGTACCTGCGGCGGCTTTGCACTTGCCCAACCTTGATGGGCTGTCATATCCGGTGGCGGGCAATGGAAAGGGGAATTGATGATCGGACGCCTGAATCACGTCGCCATCGCGGTGCCGGATCTCGAAGCGGCCGCGGCGCAATACCGCGACACGCTGGGGGCGGAGGTTGGACCGCCGCAGGACGAGCCGGATCACGGCGTGACGGTGGTGTTCATCACGTTGCCGAATACCAAGATCGAACTGCTGTATCCCCTGGGAGATGCCTCGCCGATCAAGGGGTTTCTGGAAAAGAACCCCTCGGGCGGCATTCATCACATCTGCTACGAGGTTGAAGACATCCGCGCCGCGGCGGCGAAGCTGACGGCTTCCGGCGCACGCGTTCTGGGCAATGGCGAGCCGAAGATCGGCGCGCATGGCAAGCCTGTCCTGTTCCTGCATCCCAAGGACTTCACGGGCACGCTGGTGGAGCTGGAGGAAGTCTGATGGGCGTCGTTTCGGGATTGGTCCTCTTTGCGGTCGTCTGGTTCATGTCGCTGTTCATCGTGTTGCCGATCCGGCTGGAGACGCAGGGTGACGTGGGCGAGCGGGTCGAGGGGACGCATGCGGGCTCGCCGTCGAGCAGTTTTTCCATGAAGCGAAAGCTGCGGCTCGCCACGCTGGTCGCGGTGCCGATCTGGCTGGCGATCGCGGCGGTGATTGTGTGGGGGGATATCAGCGTGCGCGATATCGACATGTTCGGGCGCATGGGGCCCCGCGAGTAAGGGGGCGCGGCCCCCTCGGCCTTCGGCCTTACCCCCCGGAGTATTTTCAGGCCGATGATGACGCCGGTCTTCGGCTGTTGAGGCGGTGGTAGAG
>JAJDOD010000108.1 GCA_022340315.1 Silicimonas sp.
CATGACTTAAGTAACACCCCGGCGCTTCCTCGCGCAACCCAAAACTTAAACGATGACTTAAGTAACAGTCAGGCAGCTTGACCTTTCCGCACAGCGCCTAGCTTCCCGCCAATCAGATCTCCACGAGGCTCGAACCCGTGAATGCAACCCCGCCCAAGCGGCCGACACGCCGGGCGTGCTGGGCAGGGCGGATTTCCGGCGTGTCGGCCGTTTGGGCGGGTTTGCATTCACGGGTTCGAGCCTCGTGGTGGTCTGATTGGCGGGAAGCTAGGCGCTGTGCGGAAAGGTCAAGCTGCCGGACCGTTACTTAAGTCATCGTTTAAGTTTTGGGTTGCGCGAGGAAGCGCCGGGGTGTTACTTAAGCCCTGACTTAACTATTGGCGCGAAGATGGACCTTTCACCCGGCACTCTCGACACGCTTTTCCAGGCGCTCGCGGACCCGACCCGGCGGACGATGCTGGAGCGGCTGGCGAAGGGGCCTGCCTCGGTGTCGGATCTTGCGGCGCCGCTGGAGATGACGCTTCCCGCGGCGCTCGACCATGTCCGCAGGCTGGAGGCGGCGGGCCTGGTCGCGACCGAGAAGCAGGGGCGGGTGCGCATCGCAAGGCTCGTCGCGGCGCGCTATGCGCCGGTCACGACCTGGCTCGATGCGCAGCGCGCCATGTGGGAGGCGCGGCTGGACCGGTTCGAGCGCTTCGCCGTGCGCCAGAGAGATGCAAACACCGAAAGCAAGGATACCCGAGATGACTGATCCTGAGACCGCCAGCCGCACGATGGTGCTGGAACGCCTGATCGACGCGCCCGTTTCCATTCTCTGGGCCGCATGGACCGATCCGGCCTCGCTGACGCAATGGTGGGGGCCGGATGGGTTTTCCTGCCGGACCGAGCGCATCGACTTGCGCGCGGGCGGCGAGTGGGTGTTTGACATGATCGGGCCTGACGGGACGATATACCCGAACCATCACCGCTACACCGCCATGGTTCCGCAGAAGCGCATCGACTACACGCTCCACTGGGGCGAGGACGGGCCGAAGCATGCCGATGCCAGCGTGACTTTCGAGGACCTTGGCGGCGGCTGCCGCGTCACGCTTACGATGGTCTTCCTGACCCGGGAGGAACACGACGCGGCCAAGGGCGTCGGCGCCTACGAGTTGGGACTTCAGACGCTGGGCAAGCTGGCGCGCTTCGCCGGAGCGGACTGACGCCTAGGGCGGCGGCCGCCCTTGAGGCTCCCGGCGGCGCCCACTAGTGTCGCGCTCGAACCGAGGGAGACCACCTTGAAAGACGCAGCCCCCCAACCCGTCCGCCTGGCCGAATACGCTCCGCCAAACTGGCTGGTGGACGATGTGCACCTTACTTTCCTGCTCGATCCGAAAGCCACCCGGGTGATTTCGCGCATCGCGTTCCGGCCCAACCCGGACACCGGGGACAGGGCGTTCCGCCTCGATGGCGAGAAACTCAAGCTCGTCCGAGCCGCGATCGACGGCGTCGAGATCGCGCCGGACGTCGATGCCGAAGGGCTGAGCGTGACCGTGCCGGATGCGCCTTTCGTCTGGGAGGCGGAGGTTGAGATCGACCCCTTGGCCAATACCGAGCTTGAAGGGCTTTACATCTCGAACGGGCTTTTCTGCACGCAATGCGAGGCGGAGGGTTTCCGCAGGATTACCTATTACCCCGACCGACCCGACGTGATGGCAACTTTCACGGTACGGATCGAGGGCGCGGGGCCTGTGCTGCTCTCGAACGGCAATCCGGTGGCCTCGGGCGAGGGCTGGGCTGAATGGTCCGATCCCTGGCCGAAGCCTGCATATCTCTTCGCGTTGGTTGCGGGCGACCTCGTTGCGCATTCCGGGGCGCACCGGACGGCCGAGGGCCGGGATGTCGAGCTCAACATCTGGGTGAGGCCCGGCGACGAGTATCGTTGCGCATACGCATTGGATGCCTTGAAACGCTCGATGGAGTGGGACGAGCGGGTTTACGGGCGGAACTATGACCTGGATGTGTTCAACCTTGTCGCCGTGGACGATTTCAACGCCGGCGCGATGGAGAACAAGGGGCTCAACATCTTCAACTCGCGCTATGTGCTCGCCAGTCCCGAGACCGCGACCGACCGCGACTACGAGATGATCGAAGGGATCGTGGCGCACGAATACTTTCACAACTGGACCGGCAACCGGATCACTTGCCGCGACTGGTTTCAGCTTTGCCTGAAGGAAGGGCTGACGGTTTTCCGCGACCAGCAATTCTCGGGCGACATGCGGGGGCATGCGGTCAAGCGGATCGACGATGTGCTGATGCTTCGCGCGCGCCAGTTCCGCGAAGATGCCGGGCCGCTGGCGCATCCGGTTCGCCCTGAAGAATATATCGAGATCAATAACTTCTATACGGCGACGGTCTATGAGAAGGGCGCCGAGGTGATCGGCATGCTGAAAGCGCTGGTGGGGGACGAGGGTTACGCAAAGGCGCTCGACCTCTATTTCGATCGGCATGACGGGCAAGCCTGCACCATCGAGAACTGGCTGAAAGTCTTCGAGGATGCGACGGGCCGGGACCTGTCGCAATTTGCCCTCTGGTACAGCCAGGCGGGCACGCCAAAAGTCTGGTACGCCGAAGACTGGGATGGCGAACGCCTGAAGGTGACGTTCCGGCAAAAGTTGCCGCCGACGCCGGGACAGGCGCAGAAGGCACCTATGCACATCCCAATTGCTCTGGGCGCGATCCGCGAAGATGGCGGTGAGGTCCTGGCGACGCAAGTTGTGGAACTTACCAGGAGCGAAGAGAGCTTTTACTTTGATATCGAGGGTGGACGCCGACCGATCCTTTCGGTGAACCGGGGATTTTCTGCGCCGGTCTTGATCGAGGCCGCAACGCAACCAAGCGCCACCGATCGCCTGGCGCTGCTCGCTCACGACACCGACCCGTTCAATCGCTGGGAGGCGGGGCGACAACTGGCGAAAGACCAGTTGATGGGCATGATCCTGAACGATGCCGCGCCGGACGAGGACTATCTCGACGCACTTGGACAGTTGATCTGCGACGACAGCCTCGACATGACGTTCCGTGCCTTTGCGCTCGGGTTGCCCTCGGAAGACGACCTTGCGCAGTCGTTGTTCGCTGCCGGTCTGACACCCGACCCGGATCGCATTCACGATTGTCGCGAGGGCCTGGGCCGAGCCATCGGCGCGGCGCATGAGGCAGCGTTTTCGGCATTCGTCGATGACCTTGCCATACCGGGGCCCTACGATCCCAATCCGGCGGATGCGGGGCGGCGCGCGCTTCGCCTGAAGGCGTTGGGGTATCTGGCTCAAGTCGGCCGGACCGAGCCTGCCGCGAAAGTCTTTGACGCTGCCGACAACATGACGGAAAGCCTCGGCTCGTTGGCGATCCTCATAAAGGCCGGTGTTGCCGACCGGCAGGCAGAGACGTTCTATGCGCGCTGGAAACACGACCCGAACACACTGGACAAGTGGTTCTCGGCGTCGATCGTCAATGCTGCTCCCGATGAAGCGGTGGCGAAAGCTCAGGAACTGTCCGAGTTGCCGGAATTTGTCTGGAAGACGCCCAACCGGTTCCGCGCGGTTGTCGGCGGTCTGGCAGGGAACACGGCGGCGTTTCACCACGCCTCGGGCGAGGGCTATGGCTTCGTGGCGGAGTGGTTGAAGCGGCTCGATCCCGTCAACCCGATGACGGCGGCGCGCATGGCGACGGTGTTCGAGACCTGGGCGCGGTACGACGGCGACCGTCAGGGTCAGATCAAGGATGCACTTGCCTATCTGCTTGAGGGCGATCCGTCCAAGGATCTGAGCGAGATTGCCACGCGCATCCTTGGAACGCAGCGCTCCTCATGAAGCCATATAATATCGACATTTCATATTCTTATGACTTGAAGCTTACTCATTCCTCCGGCGCGGGCTTCCAGGAGGGAGCCAGGGTCTGCATGTAGGTTCGATCCGTGTAAGCCAATTCCCGCCGCCGCCGAGGCTGGCAGTTCTGGGCCAACACCCCACATGGTAGAATAACGTCACGAATCTGTTGCTAAAAATTGGTTTTACCAACGCCATGAAGGACCGTATCGACCCCCTGATCGCCGAGCGCGCGCCCTGGTTGTTCTCGCCGACCTTCTCGGCTGGCCTTTCGCGGCGGGCGTTGATGTCGCTGCTCGGCTATGAACGCACAATCAGTCTTGGCGAATTGTATCGCGATTGGCCAACCGACAGGATCATGCACCACCTCGCCGGCCTCCTGGCGCGCGACCTCGCGGTTTCGGGGCTGGACAATATTCCGCGCCACGGTCCGGCGCTGATCGTCGCGAACCATCCGACCGGTA
The DNA here is from genome assembly GCA_022340315.1 of Silicimonas sp. GTDB lineage: Bacteria > Pseudomonadota > Alphaproteobacteria > Rhodobacterales > Rhodobacteraceae > JAJDOD01. The sequence continues at coordinate 4,328 of JAJDOD010000108.1, forward strand.
TCGCCGACGGGATCATGTTGCACCATGCGCTTTATCCGCTGCGCCCGGACATGTTCATTTATGCGAATTCCGACATCATGCGCATTCTTCCTCAGTTCAACAGCCTGATTGCGCCTGTTGAATGGCGTGTCGACAAGCGGACCCGTGCCAAGACCCGCGAGACGATGGAATACACGCGCCACGCGATAGACGAAGGGCGCCTCGGTGTGATCTTTCCCAGCGGACGCCTTGCCAAAAGGCGCTGGCTTAAGCTGCACGAACGTGAATGGATGGCTTCGGCCGCGATGATCGCGCGCAAGTTCGATCTGCCGATCATTCCGCTGCATATCAGGGCGCGAAACTCGGCCCTGTTCTACATGTTCGATTTCATCCACCCGACGCTCCGCGACATCACCCTGTTCTACGAGACCCTCAACAAGGACCGTCAGCCCTACCGGATCACGGTGGGCGAGCAGATCTCGCCCTCGGCCCTGCCGGCGAAATCCGAGGACGCAATCGAAATCCTCAGGCGCGCGACGCTGGCGCTGGGCGGGAAATACGCTCCGACGGTTTCTCTGGTACAGAACACCAGGCTGCCGAGCTGGGCGCGCTGAACCGGTTCCGGGCCGCAAGTGCCTGTTTTCACAGGACGCCGCTGATTTGCCTTAAAGTTGACTTATTGCCTCGCCAGTCTTGCAAAAAAGGCCACGGAGAGAGGTTATGCGGGTCCTACAGATGATTGCGCGCGGGATCGCGTCAAGCATGACTTTGGTGCTGCCCAGGCCCAAGGCGCCCATCGTGATGCCCGAGCCGGAGCCGGCCAAGCTCGCGGTCGAGCAAAACGATCCCGATCAGGCCGAGCGTCGAGCGGTCGCGAACCTGATCGCGTGCCTGATGCTCGAGGATGAATGGGTTGAAATCGGCGATCAGATCGCAAGATGGGAGGCCGAACTGGCCTCTACGCCCGGAGGGTTCCGCTTCCACGAGATCGCCGTGGATGTGGCGCTTTCCGGCCTGCAATCGCTGATCGACGCGGCTCCGCACAAGGAACTGGATGACCTATACGAGGCTGAGGTCGAACTGAACTGCTTTATTGAAACCCATGAACAGGCCCGTGAATCGCATGTCCTGGCCGCGCTTGCCGCCCGGGCGCACCTGCTTCTGGGTCTGGCCTACCGCGCGGATCACTGGCCCGATGATTGCCGTCGGGAAGCATGGCGGCGGATGGCACGGCACTATGTGGCGGCTGGAGATATCCTCAAGGATTATGACGCGCGCGCGCTGATGTCGCCTTTGGTTGCCGAGGCGCGTTACATGCATGGCCTTGGGTCTCCCGGTCAGGGTGACCGGGTGCCGGAGTTGTTTGAAAGCTGGATCACGCTCGACCCGTCCAACGCGGCGATCTACGCCGCGCACGCGGTGTGGCTGGCCGACCCCGACAAGACTTCGGACGCGTCGATCCTTGCGATGGCGGACGCGGCACTGGAGCGTACAGCGGCGACGCTCGGGCTAGGCGGTTACGCGCTCTTCTTCCAGCCTCTCCTGGAACTCCGGCCAAACGCGCGGCGGCTCTACGACGCAGATCTCTATGCCTCTGGAATGCTTGATCTGGCAACCATGTCCGCAACCCAGGCCGAGGTGAACCGGATGGCCGATGCGCTTGCGGGCGAGATACGTGCGGCCGGTGCTTCGGCCCCGGTTGCCCTGCGTGACACCTTGCTGATGCTCGTGCGCAACGAGATGACCGTACTCTATCCAAAGCTCTGGAGCATCTCGGACGAAGCGATCCGCGGCATTCTTCGCGAGGCAAGCGAGGTTCTTCCCGGCATCTCGAACGACGATCTTGACCGCGCCGCCTGACAGGCGCTCCCCGAACTTTTCCCGTAAGACCGAAAGAGTGGCCAGAGGTGGCCGTCTCGTGACACTGGACGCGACGGCACCGGACTGCGATCAATGCATGGTAGACTTCTTTGGGAGACAACCATGAAACGTTCCACCGTCAACACGATCATGGCGGAAGCAGACGAGATGATCCGGCGGCACGGCTTCACGCTGCCTCCGTTCGCCTATTGGACGCCGCAGGAGTTCAAGTCCCGCGTCGATGACGGATCGGCGCGTCGGATCGCGGATGCGCGCATGGGCTGGGACATCACCGATTACGGACAGGGGCGATATGACGAACTGGGCCTGTTCCTTTTCACGCTACGAAACGGCCAGCTGGCCGATCTCGAACGGGGGCGCGGCATGGTCTATGCCGAGAAGCTTCTGATTTCTCGCGAGAAACAACTCACGCCGATGCACACTCATGTCATCAAGTCCGAAGATATCATCAACCGGGGGGGCGCCACGCTGGTCGTCGAGCTCTTCGGGTCCGATGCGGACGGCAACTTCGACAGCGGGGCAGGCGGCACCGTGCATTGTGATGGCTTGAGCCGTCCGTTCGAGCCCGGCGAGAAACTGCGGCTGGCCCCAGGTGAAAGCGTGACGCTCAGTCCAGGGGAATGGCACGCGTTCTGGGGCGAGGGCGGTTCGGTCCTGATCGGTGAGGTTTCGACGGTCAATGATGACGTGACGGACAACCTGTTCCGCGAACCGATAGGACGCTTTGCCGAGATCGAGGAGGATACCGATCCGACACATCTGCTGGTGAGCGACTACGACACCTGGTTCGGGGCGTCTGCCTGACTGCGGAACTCGTTAGTCCGGGCGTGCAACGATCATCTTGCACGCCGCGGGATCAGGCCGTGACCAGGGCGCGAGCCTCGGACGCCTCGACGCAGTGACGCCTGGCGGGACCGTATCCGCCGATGTGGCTCCGCAACTCGGGGAAGACCCGGAAGATCTCGTCGCGGGCAGGGTCTCCAAGCGTCTCAAGTCCGAAAGAGCCGGGATAGAAACTTTCCGACGGCGCGCCGTTTGCGATCACGATTTCATGGGCATCGAACAGCATGTGCACATACGTGACAATGCCGCCGTATTCGATCGTTACACCGAAATCGTCGACAAGGCTCCTTGCCGGGGCGAGAAC
>JAJDOD010000172.1 GCA_022340315.1 Silicimonas sp.
GGGCCTCCGAGGTAGTCGGACCCGATCGGCGGTGTCCTGAGGGCCAGGCGCCAGCCCATGCCCTCGATCCCCTCGACCGGCAAGGTCAGAGGGTCGGTGTCTTCGAGCCGCTTGCCCTCCATATGCGCGACCGCGAAGACCTGTTCGCCGTCCGGCCCGTGCCGTAGCGAGGTGAAGAGCGTGCGCCCGTCGATCGGCTGCAGGTGGTCGAAACGGTCGTTCGGGCCGTAGTTGTCGCGAAGCCAGGGGCGTGCGCGGCGGAAGTTCCGCACATCCAGGCAGAATTCGGCCTGGTCGTGGCTGAGCGACGGGATCGAGTTGGCGACGTTGCAATATTCGTGCATGTCGTCCATCCACGCCCGCGCGATCTGTTTCAGCGAGGAGACGGTGAACTCGGGCCCGGCAATCGGTGGCTCGGAGGCGTTCAGGAGCCGGGCGATCTCGTCCAGATCGTATTCGGTCACCTCGACCAGTGCGGGCAGGAATTCGAGAAAGCGGGCCAGTTCGGCGCGGGTGGTGAAGCCCAGTTCCTTGAGGCGGCGGAAGCTGCCATCCACGGAGTAGCTGTATTCGTCGACCTGCCATTTCAGGCTGATCGCCTCCTCCGCCACCACCTTGACGCCGTAGCGGTCGTCCTGGTTGCGGATGAAGCCCCAGCTTGCCCGCGCCATCGCATTCAGGAAGTCCATCGGCACGCCCGGCATGGCGATATAGGTCAGGACATGGACGGCGGGGTTGTCATAGGCCTTGTCGAGAATTTCCATCCGGGTCGAGCCGAGCCGCGTGTTGACGTTCAGCTTAGGACTGACCTGGGTGCCGCGGCGAAGCGTGTCGTGGTTCGAGGTGCCGGATATCCAGTTCGCGCCGACGCCGACCATCTCGCGGATGCGCCAGAACTTGGAGAGCCAGAAGGTGTAGAGAAACGGCGTGTTGTGCGCGAAGGTCAGCGGCCCCCACTGGAACACGTCATCGTCGCGCTGGTTCTCGATCACCGCACGGTATGTCGAGGACAGCTCCCAGTCCTCCTCGGGCCAGGGGCGGCCATCTTCGAAGATGAACCAGGGGCGGTATTCGGTGCCCGCCGCCTCCTGCACGATATCGGCCATTGATTGCAGGTACTCGTCGTCATGGCGCAGCACCTGCTCGGCGGCATCCCACCACTTGAAGTCCTGGGCGCCATCGACCCGGACGCCATCGGCGCCGAAGTTCACCTTGCGGCGCTGCATCTCCAGCAGGATCGCGCGCACAGCCGGGTTCTGGTAGTCGAGGTTCTGGCCGTACATGTTCGGACCGGCGAAGAAGTGGCCGTTCAGAGCACGGATGCCCTGGTTGTCGGAGTGTCCGAAGACCACGTCGAAGATCAGCATCTTGGGCTTGGTCGGGAAGGTGTGAAGCGCGGTGGCGAGGTCAACGAGTTCGTCGGGGCGCCCGCTCTCCAGCAGGACCGGATTCACGGTGGCCATCCCGGAGATGACCACGTCGTAGCCCCAGTTCGTCGTGTCGGGCCGCAGGAGATCGACTGTCACCCGGCATTCCGCGCCGCTGGTTTCACTCCAGAAATCAGGACCGGTTTCATAGACCGTGGTGGGCTCTACCGGCAGAAGCTGGATCGCGTCGTAGCCGAGGAAAAGCTGGTCGGCGGGTTCAAGCGGCAGGTCGCGCGACACGCGCTCGGCCAGACGCTGGTAATGGCGCGTGAGGCTTGCCAGGGTTCCGCCAGCCGTGGCGGTGGGGACGTGGATTTGCAGGATGTTGGAGGGTGGGCCGAACTTGTGGGGGGTGTCCCCCTTCAGCGCCTCGAAATAGGCGGCGTCGCCCCGACCGGCGAACATCGCTTCTGTATCATAGAGCTCGGCGGGTGCCATCGCGCCGAAGGGGAGCGACATGGCAAGCGGATCGAGGATGCGGTGCCACTGATCTTTCGCGTCGCGCCAGGCGAGAGCGTAGAAGTCGCCGACCTGATCGCGCGTGCCCGCCTTCATGCCCGAGACCGCTGTGAAGCAATGCGCTTCCTCGCGGATCACCGGGACCCAGGTGCGCTCGAAGTTGACGGACTGGTGCGACCGCGTCAGGTCGAGCGGTTCCGTGGGGCGGAGGATCTCGAGGAAGATGTCGCCAGAAGGCACGCGGGCATCGAGAAGCTCGGGCGTCCAGAAGCCGAAGATGGCGAGATCACCTTCCAGCCGTCCGCCGAGGTGCCTCGCGATCTGCGTCTCGCCCTCGAAGGCCGAGGTCGCCGTCGTCAGGACCGACCGCGCGCGCTGAGCCGCCTCGACGGCGGTTGCTTCGACGAATGTGATCGTGTCCTTCAGTGACATGTCCTGAACCTTGTGATGCCAACGCCTTGATTTGCCCAGACACTAACCCTGTGTCGTCTGGTTTCAACCAATCGGCCAGCTTGGGAGTTGCCGCCGGTAGGGGAATGGCTAGGCTTCTGCCGAGGTTACGGAAAGGATGGGTCAATGGATTCGGTCGCGGTTCTGGGTCTTGGCAAGGTTGGCGGTCTTGCAGCTGAACTGTTGCAGGAGACCGGTTTCGCGGTCACGGGTTATGACATTGCGATACGGCCTGAGCTGGAGGGGCGGATTTCGCAGCAACCAATAGATGTTGCCGATGCCGCGGCACTGCGCACGGCGCTGGGCGGGCATGACGCGGTGCTGTCGTGCCTTCCTTACGCGCTCAACACGGGCGTCGCGCAGGCGGCCCATGCGGCGGGCATCCACTATTTCGACCTGACCGAGGATGTGGGGACGACGAGTGCGATACGGGCGCTGTCGGACAGCTCGAAGGGCGTCATGGCGCCGCAATGCGGACTGGCTCCGGGTTTTGTCGGCATCGTCGGCGCCTCGCTGATCGCCGGGTTCGATAGCTGCCGGTCGTGCCGGTTGCGCGTCGGAGCGCTGCCGCAGCATCCCACCGGGTTGATGGGGTACAGCTTCAACTGGTCCCCCGAGGGTGTCGTCAACGAGTATCTCAACGATTGCGAGGTGTTGGAGGACGGCCAGCACAAATGGGTCTCGGCGATGGAATGGGTCGAGAAGATCGTGATCGACGGCACCGAGTTGGAGGCGTTCACGACATCGGGCGGTCTTGGGACGATGTGCGAGACCTACCTGGGGCGCGTGCCCAACCTTGATTACAAGACCATGCGGTATCCCGGTCACGTGAAGCTGATGAATTTTTTCTTCCACGAGCTTCTGATGCGGGAAAGGCGCGGGGAGGCGGGCGAGATCCTCGTCCATGCCAAGCCGCCGGTCTCGGATGACGTCGTGTATATTCATGTCTCGGCCGAGGGCATGGTCAACGGGTCGCTCGCGCGCAGGGAATTCGTCAGGGCGCTTCGCCCGATGGAGATTGCCGGGAAGATGCGTACCGCCATCGCCTGGACCACGGCCAGTTCGGTGGCGGCGGTCATCGAGATGGTGCGCGACGGCGCGCTCGCCTCCCGCGGCTTTTTGCGGCAGGAGGACATTCCGCTCGCCCCCTATCTCGCCACCCGGAACGGGGCGCGGTATGGTGGGTGACAGGTCCGCATTGGAGAGAACCCGTGAAAGATGACATGACCGCCGGATATGGCCCTTCGCTTGGTGCGTTCGACTGGGAGGACCCGTTCCGCCTGGTGGACCAGTTGGAAGAGGACGAGCGGATGATCGCGGATGCCGCGCGGGCCTTTGCCCAGGACCGGCTGATGCCACGGGTCACAGAGGCCTACGCGCGGGAGAAGATCGAGCCGGAAATCTTTGCCGAGATGGGCGAGGCGGGGTTGCTTGGCACGACAGTTCCCGAAGAATTCGGCGGGCTTGGCGCGGGCTATGTCACCTATGGCCTGGTGGCGCGCGAGGTCGAACGGGTGGACAGCGGCTATCGCTCGATGATGAGCGTGCAGTCCTCGCTGGTGATGTACCCGATCAATGCCTATGGCTCGGAGGCGCAGAAGGCGAAGTATCTGCCCAAACTGGCGACGGGCGAGATGATCGGCTGCTTCGGGCTGACCGAGCCGGACGCGGGCTCGGACCCGGCGGGGATGAAGACGAAGGCGGTCAGGACCGACGGGGGATACGTTCTGAACGGCTCGAAGATGTGGATCTCGAACAGCCCCATCGCGGATGTGTTCGTCGTCTGGGCCAAGTCCGAGGCGCATGACGGCAAGATCCGCGGTTTCGTGCTTGAGAAAGGCACGAAGGGACTTTCGGCACCGAAGATCGAGGGCAAGCTGTCGCTCAGGGCATCGGTGACCGGCGAGATTGTCATGGACGGTGTCGAGGTTGGCGAAGAGGCGTTGCTGCCGGGCGTCGAGGGTCTGAAGGGACCGTTCGGCTGCCTGAACCGCGCGCGCTTCGGCATTGCCTGGGGGACGATGGGCGCGGCCGAGGACTGCTGGCAGCGGGCGCGGTCCTATGGGCTCGACCGCAAGCAATTCGGGCGGCCTTTGGCGCAGACGCAATTGTTCCAAAAGAAGCTGGCGGACATGCAGACCGAGATCGCGCTGGGGCTGCAGGCGGCGCTTCGGGTCGGGCGGCTGATGGACGAGGGCAAGGCAGCGCCCGAGATGATCAGCCTGATCAAGCGGAACAACTGCGGCAAGGCGCTGGATATCGCGCGGGCGGCGCGCGACATGCACGGCGGCAACGGGATCGCACAGGAGTTTCATGTCATGCGCCATGCGCAGAACCTCGAAACGGTGAACACCTACGAGGGAACGCATGACGTCCACGCACTGATCCTTGGCAGGGCGCAGACCGGGCTTCAGGCGTTTTTCTGAGAGCGGCTCAGGAAAAGAAAAGGGCCTGGCTCAGGACCGACCTGACCTGATCTGCAGTATAGGGTTTCCTGATCAGAAATGCCGGTTCCGGCCCCTTTCCGGTCAACAGTCGCTCCGGGTACCCGGTGACATAGACGACGGGCGTCAGGGGATATGTGCGCAGGATGGCGTTCACGGTTCGGATCCCCGACCCGCCATCTGCAAGCTGGATATCGGAAACGATGACGTCCGGTTCCTCGTCGCGGACCATCGAGAGCGCTTCACCCTGGGTTGCGGCAGCGCCGATGACCGAATGGCCCATGTCCATGACGATCGTGGACAACTCGGCAGCCACGGGCAGATCGTCTTCGATGACCAGCACACGTCGGGACATCATGTTTGACACGTCCTGATGCGCGAGCGCGATAAGCCCCTCGATTTCCTGGAAAGGACGGCGAAGGATGGCCGCTATTTCCTCGTGCGTGAAGTTCTCGAACGCATGCAGGTGCAGGGCGTCGCGGCTTGCCGCGGGCTCTCGGTTCCGTTCATTGGCGGATGCTTCTGCCGGCTTCCCGCGGGGACCGGTCCGCGAAGTGTCCAGAAGGGTTCGGGCATCCTGCAATGCACGGAACAGCAGGACCCTGAGCGCCATCGGTTCGGGCAGTCTCTGGTTGTCGTGGAGGAATGACACCAGCGCATGTTCGGCGATGCGATCGCCATGATTGCGGTCGCCTGTCATGGCGCGGGCGTAGCGGCGCAGGTGCGTCAGTTGTTCCTCGATCTCGTGCGCAAGCTGGCGCATGGGCAATGTCTCCGGCTCTTGTCTGGCGGAACGCGGGCGATCGGCCCGGAGTTGGAAGGCCCAATGCCGCGACGGTGCCGGTCAGGTCGGCACCGCCGGTGGTCAGGATCGTGGCCGTGAACGGGTGTCCTGAGCCTATGAAGAATTCATTAATGAGGCATTGCGGCAGCGTTTGCTGCCGAAACGGGAGGCCCTGCAGCGAACAGTTTTGAACCGATCCGCCCGGCAGATCTCACTCGTCGGGGCGAAAGATCTTGCCGGGGTTCATGATGTTGAGAGGGTCGACCGCGTGCTTGATCAGTCGCATCACGTCGAGTGCGCCGGGCAATTCCTTGGTCAACGAGGTCATCTTGCCCTGTCCGATCCCATGCTCGCCGGTAATCGTTCCCTCAAGCTCGATGGCGAGTTCGCTGAGCCAGGCGGTGAAGGCCTCGCATCGGCTCCGCTCGTCTGCATCGTCGGCGTTGATGAGCAGCGTGCAATGAAAATTCCCGTCGCCCACATGGCCGAGTATCGGAGAATAGAGGTCCATCTCGGCGGCCTTGGCCGAGGCACGCGTCACCGCCTCGGCGATGTGCGAGATCGGAACGCAGACATCCGTGGCGACCGCCGTCGCGTCCGGCCTGACCCGCCGCAGCGCCCAATAGGCATCGTGTCGTGCCTGCCAGAGGCGTGTCCGTGCTTCGGCATTCGCGGTCCATTCAAAGCCGGTGCCGCCGGTTTCCTCCGCGATCTCCCCGAAGGTCGCGGCCTGTTCCGCGACCCCGGCATTCGTTCCGTGGAACTCCAGCAGCAAAAGTGGTGCGACTGGAAGATCGAGGCCGGAGTAGCCGTTCACGGCGGCGACGCAGTCGGCATCGAGCAGCTCGATCCGCGCGACCGGCACCCCCATCTGGATCGTCATGATGACCGCATTGCAGGCGGATGCGACGTCGGAAAAGGTGCACCGCGCCGCCGACATGGCCTCGGGAATACCGTAAAGCTTCAGTGTCAGTTCGGTGATGATCCCCAGGGTTCCCTCGGAGCCGACCAGAAGGCGGGTCAGGTCATAACCTGCCGACGATTTCTTCGCCCGACGGCCGGTCCGCAGGATTTCACCGGACGGCAGCACCGCTTCCAGCGACAGCACGTTGTCCTTCATCGTCCCGTAGCGCACCGCGTTCGTTCCCGAGGCGCGTGTCGCCGCCATGCCGCCAAGCGAAGCGTCGGCGCCCGGGTCGATGGGAAAGAAGAGGCCCGTGTCACGCAGGTATTCGTTCAGCGCCATCCGGGTCACGCCGGGCTGGACCACGGCATCGAGGTCCTCGGGATGAACGGCGAGGACCTTGTCCATTCGGCTGACATCGACCGAGATGCCGCCGGCCGGGGCGTTGACGTGGCCCTCCAGCGACGTGCCGGTACCGAAGGCGATGATCGGCACGCGATGCTCGGCGGCGATCTTGACAACATCTGCCACTTCCTCGGTGGTTTCTGCGAACACCACCGCATCGGGAGGCTGGTTGGCAATCCAGGTGGTCGTGTGCGCATGCTGCTCGCGGATGGCCTCCCCGGTCTGCAGCCGTTCGCCGAAGCGCTGTTTGAGGATCGAAACGGCCGTTTTTATTCCGGTCTCGTTCCTTGGCAGGGAATGCGTATCGTTCATGCGGCGAACCTGCACCGGAGATACTCGCCACGCAAGTGCCGCTATCGGTTGTGATGGGCGCGAATTTTAGGAAAGTCTTGCGAAAAATACGGCAATTTCCTGCCGTTACCGGGCGTAAATCATCCCTGCCGGTCATTCTTTCGCCATCTTTTCCTTGAATCGTGGCATGCGCGGCGCTGCCTGGCCGTCACCATGTGGGGACATGAGAAATGAATTTGCTGTCGACTCTTCCGGTTCTGTTACTGGCGCTTGTCACCTTGTGGCTTGTCTGGCCGCTTCTGGCCGACCCGATCAGCCGCAGGCGTGAACTGCGCTCTTCGGCCCGTCCGGACATGCGCCGCGAGGATCTGTTTCGTTCGCTCGCCGCGCACGCCGGCCCCAAGCACGACCTGTTCGAGGCTGACCGGGGCTGAGTCCTTTTCCGTCTGTCTTGCGAAAAAGCTGGGGCCGCATGCCTTGCAGCTAGCGGGGTGCGCCACTAAGACTCTGGCAACATCTGGGGCGTATGAACGGCTCGCAAGCAAGGCAGGCATAAATGAAAGACCCGATCGAGACCTACATGAACCTTGTTCCAATGGTGGTCGAACAGACCAGCCGGGGTGAACGGGCCTATGACATCTTCTCGCGGCTCCTCAAGGAACGGATCATTTTCGTCAACGGCCCGGTGCATGACGGGATGAGCCAGCTGGTCGTCGCCCAGCTCCTCCATCTCGAGGCCGAGAACCCGTCGAAAGAGATCTCGATGTACATCAACAGCCCCGGCGGCGTGGTTACGGCGGGGCTCTCGATCTATGACACGATGCAGTACATCCGCCCCAAGATCGCGACACTGGTCGTCGGGCAGGCGGCGTCGATGGGATCGCTTCTTCTCGCCGCCGGCGATAAGGGCATGCGGCTGTCGCTGCCGAACAGTTCGATCATGGTTCACCAGCCCTCGGGCGGGTTCCAGGGGCAGGCGACGGACATCATGATCCATGCCCGCCATACCGAGCGGCTGAAGGCGCAACTGAACGAAATCTACGTGCGCCACACCGGCCAGAGCCTGAGCAAGGTCGAGGACGCACTGGAACGCGATAATTTCATGACCCCGGAAGAAGCCAAGGATTGGGGACTGATTGACGAGATCGTGGAAACGCGCGCGAGGCCGGAGAGTGACGATAAGTAGACGCTTTAATCAATTTGCGAGTTTTGCGTTGTACCGGTTTCCGCTTCCGCCTAGGGTTTCGGAAGTGCATTTCAGGCAAGATGCGCGGTGAGGAACAAGGTTAAATGTGATGGCGAACAACTCTGGAGATAGCAAGAACACGCTGTATTGCTCGTTCTGCGGCAAAAGCCAGCACGAGGTTCGCAAACTCATCGCCGGCCCGACCGTCTTCATCTGCGACGAATGCGTCGAGCTTTGCATGGACATCATCCGGGAAGAAACCAAGACCGCCGGTCTGAAATCTTCCGACGGCGTCCCCAGCCCGCGCGAGATCTGCGATGTGCTGGACGAATATGTGATCGGTCAGGGGCACGCCAAGCGTGTTCTCTCGGTCGCTGTCCACAACCACTACAAGCGCCTGAACCACGCCGGAAAGACCGACATCGAACTGGCGAAATCGAATATCCTGCTGATCGGCCCCACGGGTTGCGGCAAGACCCTGCTGGCCCAGACCCTGGCGCGCATCCTCGACGTTCCGTTCACGATGGCGGATGCCACGACGCTGACCGAGGCGGGCTATGTGGGCGAGGATGTCGAGAACATCATTCTCAAGTTGCTGCAGGCCAGCGAGTACAACGTCGAACGCGCACAGCGCGGCATCGTCTATATCGACGAGGTCGACAAGATCACGCGCAAATCGGACAACCCCTCGATTACCCGCGATGTTTCGGGCGAGGGCGTTCAGCAGGCGCTTCTCAAGATCATGGAGGGCACCGTGGCCAGCGTGCCGCCGCAGGGCGGACGCAAGCATCCCCAGCAGGAGTTCCTGCAGGTGGATACAACCAACATCCTCTTCATCTGCGGCGGCGCCTTTGCCGGCCTCGACAAGATCATCGCACAGCGTGGCAAGGGCTCGGCTATGGGCTTTGGCGCGGATGTGCGCGATCCGGACGAGAAGTCGATTGGCGAGCATTTCAAGGAGCTTGAGCCGGAGGACCTGCTCAAGTTCGGCCTTATCCCGGAATTCGTCGGGCGTCTTCCGGTGATCGCCACGCTCGAGGATCTCGACGAAGACGCGCTTGTGACCATTCTGACCGAGCCGAAAAATGCGCTGGTCAAGCAGTATCAGCGGTTGTTCGAGCTTGAAGATGCGCAGCTGACCTTCACCGAAGACGCGCTGACCGCCATCGCCCGCCGCGCGATCGAGCGCAAGACGGGCGCGCGGGGGCTGCGCTCGATCATGGAGAGCATCCTTCTGGAGACCATGTTCGAGCTGCCGGGTCTGGAAAGCGTCGAAGAGGTGGTGGTGAACGAGGAGGCCGTCGTCTCGGACGCGAACCCCTTGATGATCTACGCCGATCAGAAGCGCGAGCCTGCCTCGGCCGGCTAAGCCATTGCGGCGCCTGATTTCCACCGGATCGCCCTTCGAAGGTCAGATTGGCTATTCCCGCGCCGTCGTGGCCGATGGTTGGGTGTTTGTCGCCGGAACCACCGGCTATGACTATGCCACGATGACGATGCCCGAGAGCGTTGTGGATCAGTGCAGGAACGCGCTGCAAACCATTGAAAACGCATTGAACGAGGCTGGAGCCTCCCTCGATGACGTGGTGCGGGTCCGCTACATTCTGGCCGAGGGTGCCGACTGGCCATCATGCTGGCCGATCACGTCGGCGGCGTTTGGCGCGTCGCGCCCGGCCGCAACCATGATCCGCGCCGGTCTGCAGGAGCCGGAAATGAAGATCGAGATCGAGGCAACCGCGCGCTTGCCGTGATCGGGCACCACGCGGAAATTTTCGCATTGCCTCCGCCTCCTCTGGATTTTCCCCCGTCGATGGGCCATACCCGATCCAAACAGGCAGAAAGGTCCTTTGATGGGCGTTCTCAACACGATCCTCCGCGCCGTCACTTGGTGGAACAGCCAGA
>JAJDOD010000115.1 GCA_022340315.1 Silicimonas sp.
GGCCATTCCTCGAAGATCGCCTCGACCACGCCGCGACCCGCGCGCTCCATGAGTTCAAGCCCCGTCACTTCGCCGCTCTCGATGGCAGCTTGTTCGATGGCGCGCATCTGCGCGGCGGTCAGGAGTTCCATACCTAGGTCCGGGCAATTGAGACTTTCGCCAAACGTCTCCGATGACAATTGCTTGCGCAAGCGATTCAAAACTGATGAACCTAGTGGCGTACTGCCTAAAAAGTAATCAAAACGAGATCAAACTGGTGATGTGTGTGGTGGGCAAAAGGCGCTCAGATTGTGACGCCCGCCCCCTCATGGTCTCACGCGATGAAACGCTCAGGAGGAGTCGGGAACATGAAGAAAGTCGAGGCGATCATCAAGCCGTTCAAGCTTGATGAGGTAAAGGAAGCCCTCCAGGAAATCGGTGTGCAGGGTCTTTCCGTGCTCGAAGTAAAAGGGTTCGGCCGCCAGAAGGGACATACGGAACTTTATCGCGGTGCCGAATACGTTGTCGACTTTCTGCCCAAGGTGAAGATCGAAGTCGTTCTGCCCGACGACCAGGTCGACGCCGCCATCGAGGCGATCGTCGGCGCGGCGAAGACCGACAAGATCGGCGACGGCAAGATCTTCGTCAGCGACATCAGCCAGGCCATCCGCATCCGTACCGGGGAATCCGGCGCGGACGCGCTTTAATCAACACATCTAACCCAGGGGAGAGGGTATCACCCATGAGCAAAAGCGATATGCTGAAGACTATCAAGGACGAGGACGTCGAATACGTCGACATCCGCTTCACCGACCCGCGCGGCAAGCTGCAGCACGTGACGGTTCTGAGCGACCAGGTCGATGAGGATTTCCTCGACGAGGGTTTCATGTTCGACGGCTCGTCGATTGCCGGCTGGAAGTCGATCGACCAGTCCGACATGAAACTGATGCCGGACCCGTCGTCGTCCTACATGGATCCGTTTTTCGCGGAAAAGACGATGGCCGTTCACTGCTCGGTCCACGAGCCGGACACGGGTGAGCTTTACAACCGCGATCCGCGCGGCACCGCGCAGCTTGCGGAAGCATATCTGAAGGAAAGCGGCATCGGCGACGTTGCCTACATGGGGCCTGAGGCCGAGTTCTTCCTGTTCGACGACGTCAAGTACCAGGTCGGCATCAACAAGGTGTCCTACGAGGTCGACGCCATCGACGCGTCGTGGAACACCGATACCGATTACGAAATGGGCAATATGGGCCACCGGCCCGGCGTCAAGGGCGGCTACTTTCCGGTGCCCCCCGTTGACGATGCCCAGGACATCCGGTCCGAGATGCTCTCGACCATGAAGCGGATGGGCATGAAGGTCGACAAGCACCACCATGAGGTGGCGTCGTGCCAGCATGAGCTTGGGCTGATCTTCTCATCGCTGACCGACCAGGGCGACCAGCTTCAGAAGTACAAATACGTCATCCACCAGGTGGCGCATGCCTACGGCAAGTCGGCGACCTTCATGCCGAAGCCGATCGCGGGCGACAACGGAACCGGCATGCACGTCAACATGTCGATCTGGAAGGACGGCAAGCCCTTGTTCGCGGGCGACAAGTACGCCGATCTTTCACAAGAAGCGCTGTGGTACATCGGCGGCATCCTGAAGCACGCCAAGGCGCTGAACGCGTTCACCAACCCGGGCACGAACAGCTACAAGCGCCTGATCCCCGGTTTCGAAGCGCCGGTGCTGCGTGCCTATTCGGCCCGCAACCGCTCGGGCTGCGTGCGTATTCCGTGGACCGAAAGCCCGAAGGCGAAGCGTGTCGAGGCTCGCTTCCCCGATCCGTCGTCGAACCCGTACCTGTGCTTCTCGGCCCTGCTGATGGCCGGTCTGGACGGCATCAAGAACAAGATTGATCCGGGCGATCCGATGGACAAGGACCTATACGACCTGCCGCCGGAAGAGCTGGAAGGCATCCCCACCGTCTGCGCGTCGCTGCGCGAGGCGATGGACGAGCTGGAGGCCGATATGGACTTCCTGCTGGCGGGCGACGTGTTCACCCGCGACCAGATCGAAGGGTACATGGAGCTCAAGTGGGAAGAGATCTACGCCTACGAGCACACGCCGCATCCGATCGAATTCAAGATGTATTACAGCTGCTAACGCCTCCCTGTTAGCACTGGCCGACTTGGGCGCCCGAAATGGGCGCCCTTTCTTTTCGAGTGCGCCGCTTCGTCCTCAATCCGCGATTGTCCGCCAGTATTGGTGTCGCCGCGCGGGACTTCACCGCTTGGTGATTGTCCGCGAGCGGCACTTGGCTTGTGCAGGAACGCACTTATCTGGGATAGAGTAGCATCAGATGCAGGTGCTGCCGTCAGGCAGCCTGAGTAAAAATGGAGGAAAGCGTGAGAAACGAGACCCTCGCACTTCGCCGGACCTATCCCATCAGCTATGTCTGGCCAATCATTCTTGGCATTGCGCTTCTGCTTGCGCAGACGCTTGCCGCCGCGGCGCAGTCGCGCCCCGACACGTTCGCCGACCTGGCCGAGAAGGTCAGCCCGTCGGTGGTGAACATCACGACCACGACAACCGTGGCCACCAACGCCCAGCCGGGGCCGATCGTCCCCGACGGATCGCCGTTCGAGGATTTCTTCCGGGACTTTCTCGATCGGAACGGTCCCAATGGCCAGGCGCCGCGCCGGTCGAATGCGCTCGGCTCGGGCTTCGTGATCTCGGAAGACGGCTTCATCGTGACCAACAACCACGTGATCGAAGGCGCCGACGAGATCATGATCGAGTTTTTCGAAGGCTTCGACCTTGAAGCCACGATCATCGGAACCGACAAGAACACCGACCTGGCCCTTCTCAAGGTCGACCCGGAAAAGCCACTCAAGTTCGTCAACTGGGGCGACAGTGAAGTTGCCCGCGTGGGCGACTGGGTGATGGCGATGGGCAACCCGCTGGGCCAGGGGTTCTCGGTCAGCGCGGGCATCGTCTCGGCACGCGGCCGGGCGCTCTCGGGCAGCTACGACGACTACATTCAGACCGATGCCGCGATCAACCGCGGCAACTCGGGCGGGCCGCTCTTCAACATGAACGGCGATGTGATCGGCGTGAACACCGCGATCCTGTCGCCCAATGGCGGGTCGATCGGGATTGGCTTCGCCATGTCGAGCCGGGTGGCCGAGAACGTCATCAACCAGCTTCGCGAGTACGGAGAGACACGGCGTGGCTGGCTTGGTGTCCGCATTCAGGACGTGACCGACGATCTGGCCGAGGGCCTTGGCCTGGAGGAGGCGCGCGGTGCGCTGGTAACGGACGTGCCCGAGGGCCCGGCGCTGGAAGCGGGCATGGAGGCGGGTGACGTGATCCTGTCCTTCGACGGGGTCGATGTCGACGACACCCGCGGCCTTGTCCGCCAGGTGGGCAATACCACGATCGGCAAGGAAGTGCGCGTTCTGGTCTTCCGCAACGGCGAAACCGAAACGCTGCGCGTCACGCTTGGCCGCCGCGAGGATGCCGAAAACGCGGTACCTGCTTCGATCAACCGCGACGACCCGGTGACGCGCGAGTTCATGGGGCTCACTGTGTCGAACATGACCGACGAGCTTCGCGAGCAGCTTGGTCTGCCCGAGAGTGCCGAAGGCCTGGTCGTTGCTGACGTGACCGAGGATAGCGAGGCCTACGAAGAAGGCCTGCGTGCTGGTGACATCATCTCGGAAGCGGGCCAGGAGAAAGTGACGTCAGTGACCGAACTTGAGGACCGGATCGAGGAAGCCAGGGAAGCCGGCCGCAAGTCGATCCTGCTTCTGGTGCGCCGCGAAGGCGACCCGCGCTTTGTTGCGCTCGGCCTGGACAAAGGCTGACGGCGACACCTGGAAACGAAAGAAGGGCCCCGGTTTCCGGGGCCTTTTTCATGGTCCGTGCCAGCTTTCCCCGGCGGCGCGTTTCAAAGTCCCTTCCAGAAGCCCTTACGATACTCGGCCTCCGTTATGGTTTCGCCTGACCGCATCGCCTTTTCCTTGTCTCCTTGCGGCAGATTTTCCTGCAGATAGTCCACGCGTTTCCATTCCGGAACCGGTGTTTCGGCCCCCTGGCGCGGCACGAAGGGCGATGCCTCCTCGCGGCGATGGCCGTGAATGTATCGCGCGCAGTTTGTGAAGATGCTCGCCAGCGTCACCCTTACGATAAGCTGAGCCTCCGGATACTCGGGCATCAAATCGTCATTCTCGGACACGGCTGCCGTGCCATGCATCCGAAGCCTGCGCGGTTGCTGGAAGTCCATGAACAGAAGCGCGACCTTGGCCGTATCCTGAACATTTCCGGCCGAATAGAACATGCCGTTGCCGTCGTAGATCGGAAAGGCGAGCGTCGCCTCGTCGAGAACTCTGACGAACCCCGGAAACCCGCCCTTGTAGGACACGGTCGGATAGCCATTGTGGTCGACCGTCGAAAGGAAAAAGAAGTCGCTCGCCGAGATGAAGCGGCGGTGCATATCGGCGAGTGTGGTTCGCACGACATTCTTCTGCAGCGCGTCCGCAAGCCGCCGCGTATCGAATGTGTCCTGAAGTGACCGGTGCGATGATGAGTAGAAGTCCGACATGGTGCCTCCTTTCAGCAAGCTGCCTGCAGGCTACCACAATCGGGACGACCTATTCGGAAACTGTCAACTTTCCCGGGTTCTCGAAAACCTCACGCCCCTCATTGGCGTGCGTTGCCACGACGCCGGCAGTGAAATTCAGCGCATTGCTCAAGCCCAGTCCGTCGGCCTCGACCCACGTTATCAGCCCGATTTCCTCACTCAGCCGACTGTAGACGTAGCGTTCCGTATCGCCGCGCCCGGCATCTTCGCCGGCAACGCGGGTCCATCGTACGCTTGTTTCGTCAAGAACGTCGATGCGGTAGGTTTCCGAGGCATACTCGAACTTCAGAGTCTTTCCGAGAAGTTCTTGCTGTTCCTTCGCCCCACCGGCTTCAGATTTCGTGCCGGGCTTATTCCGCCGCCAGCGGGATATCGGCGCGTCCGATCTCGGTAATGTCAGACACCACACGGTCGATCAGCGCCTTGAAGGCGGCGAAGTTGTTGTTCGGCCGCACGAGATGCTCGTTCATGTAGAGCGCGCGGTCGATCTCGACCTGCACGACATGGCGGTTGCGCGCCGGGCGACCGTAATTCTGCGTCACGAAGGCACCCGCGAAGGGGGCATTGCGGGCAACGCGCAGCCCGGCAGAGGTCAGAATCGTTTCGATCCTGTCGACCACGTCCGATGCCGCCGCCGCTCCGAAACGGTCGCCCAGAACAATCTCTGGCCGTGAGCCGCGCGGATGCGAGATGGTTTCGATCGCCTCGTGCGGCATCGAATGGCAGTCGATCAGAATCGCCTCGCCAAAGAGCGCCTTGCTGTCGTCCATCAGGGTGCCGAGCGCCTGGTGCCAGGGCTTCCAGAACTCTTCCACCCGCGCCAGCGCCTCCTTGCGGGTGATCTTGCCGCGATAGATGGCGCGACCGTTGGCCACCACCCGCGGCACCACGCCGAGGCCGGACGCGACGCGCGGGTTGTGTGCGGTGCGCCGGACGCCTTCGATAAGCGCCGGGTCAAGCTCGTCAGATGAGCGGTTCACGTCTATCCAGGCCCGCGGCGCGATGGCCGTCAGCAGCGGTGCGCCATGCCTGGGCGCTGCGCTGAAAAGCATGTCGACAAACGCATCTTCGGAGGAACGAAGCTTCTGCTCGTCGAGAATCGTCCGGCGCACGAAGCTCCTCGGATACTCGCGCCCGGAATGGGGAGAGGCAAAGACAACGCTGGTTGTCCTGATATCTGGCATCAACAAATTATATGCCGTCACGCGAAAACACTCCCTAATCCAAGCCCTTATACGCCATTTCTTCGTGAGTCCGAAACCCCTTGATGTACTCCGGGCTTCGCTTTATAGACCTCCCGACCGGCGCGGGTGTTTCCCGCGTCGTGTTCGTTGGATACAGGGCGATTAGCTCAGCGGTAGAGCACTTCGTTGACATCGAAGGGGTCACTGGTTCGATCCCAGTATCGCCCACCATGAGCCGCAGCGCTCTGTCGCTGCAAACTGAAACCAAGGCGCGCCACATGCGCCGCGACAAGGAGAGCGTCGATGAAAGTCCGCAACTCGCTTCGTTCGCTGAAGAACCGGCACCGCGACTGCCGCGTGGTGCGCCGCAAAGGCCGTGTCTACGTCATCAACAAGACACAACGCCGGTTCAAGGCACGCCAGGGCTGAACCCAGTCTTCTGGCACCTGTGAAAAGAACCGCCCCGTGAGGGGCGGTTTTTTTTGTTTTCGGGTCGGTAGCCCTTGGCTTTCCCTGCCGCCATGCTGGAATTCGACGACGCTACCGCCCGTATCCTGGAGCAATCCTATCTCGGCAAGGACTTCAGGCGGCGGCGCGACGCATCGTTCGCGGCTCTTGCTCCGCGGCCCGGCGAGACACTGGCCGACATCGGTTGCGGCAACGGGCTTCTGACCCATGACCTGGGTCTGGCGGTCGGTCCGACCGGCAAGGTGACCGGCATTGACCCGTCCGACCAGATGCTTGCCCTGGCGCGCGCCCGTACCGAAGGCATGGGGCAGATCGAACTGGTCAATGCCAGTGCCGAGACGCTGCCTTTGGCGGACGGGTCACTCGACGGAGCGCTTTCGCTACAGGTCTTCGAGTACCTCGACGATCCGCGACCCGCGCTTGCCGAGGCGAAACGCGTTCTGAGACCAGGAGGGCGGCTTGTACTTGGCGACATGCATTTCGGAACGCTGACCTGGCACAGCGACGACCCGGACCGCATGGCGCGGATGCAATCGTCGTGGGAGTCCCATACGGCCTGGACGGATCTTCCGGCACATCTTCCGAAAATGTTGGAGGATGCCGGGTTCGCCGTAACCTCGGTCGAACCACTGACAATGCTGGACACGCGGCTAAAGCCTGACGGGATCGCGCGGATGATGCTGATCCTGATGGCCCGCCACGCTGTGGCAAAGGGGCATCTGGAGAAGGACGAGGTTTCCGCCTGGTCTGACGAACAGGACAGGCTTGCCGCTCAGGGGCGGTTCTTCTTCTCCTTGACCCATGTCGTCGTGACGGCCCACGCGTGATGCGTGGCCTTCGTGCCGCGCCCGGCGCATCGCTGCGCGAAACCTGTTGAGATAGAGCGGACGACCTGCGACAGTCTCCGAAAACAGGCCGCCGGAACCGGCGAGATAACAAGGGGCTGACCTATGAGCGAACAGGCCGCGATCGCGGAAGAACTCCGTATGCGTATCCTACAGGAACCTGACGTGATCCTTGAAGATCCGGACGTCATGCGGGCATTGATCGCTGCGAACGACCGGGCATCCGGCGGCAACGTCATCGACCTGCGCGGCGTGGCGATGGACCGCCTGGAAGAACGGTTGCAGCGGCTTGAGGAAACCCATCGCTCGGTGATCGCGGCGGCCTACGAGAACATGGCGGGAATGACCCAGGTTCATCGCGCCGTTCTGGCATTTCTTGAACCGCTGACATTCGAGGCGTTTCTTGCGAGCCTGGAAGATGTCCTGCCGCAGATCCTGCGGGTCGGACGCGTGCGGCTGGTGATCGAGAGCCACGAGGCGGCGGACCCCGCGCTCGACAAGGTCGGCGGCGTCCTGACCGTCGTGCAGCCGGGGTTCGTGAGCGACTACATGTCTCGCGGGCGGACCCTGCCACGGGTTGCGCTCAGGCAGACCGACGGCAATGCCGCACTGGTCTATGGCAGCGACGCGGCCTGGGTGAAATCCGAGGCCTGCCTCTATCTCGATTTCGGCGAGGGCCGGTTGCCTGGCATGCTGTGCTTTGCCTCCGACAACCCGGTACAATTTCAGCCGAACCAGGGCACCGACCTCCTCGATTTCATGGGCGGCGCGTTTGAACGCGCGATGTGCCGCTGGCTTGGGTGATCGCGCCGGGCCTCATAGACGCGCTGGATCGGTGGCTGGCCGAGTTGCAGTCTGTCGCCGGCCGGGCGGAAAAGACCCAGACTGCCTACCGGTCGGATGTGTTGGGTTTCCTTGGTTTCCTGCAGGGCTACGAAGGCAATTCACTGGGCACCGGCGCACTTGCCCAACTGACCACCCGGACCATGCGCGCCTGGATGGCGCATGAACGCGAACGAGGCCTTTCCGCCCGTTCGCTGGCGCGGGCACTGTCGGCGGTGAAGGGCTTTGTCGCCTGGATGGCCGAGCGCGACGGGTTCGATCCTTCGGCGGTGCTGATGATGCGGAGCCCGCGCTTCACCTCGAAACTGCCGCGTCCGCTGGCCAAGGACGCCGCGAGGGCGATGCTGGACACGGTCGAAGCGCTCGGTGCAAGCGACTGGGTCGCGGCGCGGGACGTGGCTGTTCTGACGCTGCTTTACGGCTGCGGGCTGCGCATATCCGAGGCGCTGGCGCTGACCGGCGCGGATTGCCCGCTGCCGCCGAGCCTGCGCATTATCGGCAAGGGCGGCAAGGAACGTGTGGTGCCAGTGTTGCCGGTCGCGCGCGAGGCTATGGCCAGGTACACCGAGCTTTGCCCGTTCGAGCTGGAAACTGGTGCGCCGGTTTTCCGGGGAGTGCGCGGCAGGCCGCTTGCCGCGCGGCAGGTCCAGAAGACGATGGCTTCGGCACGGGCGTTGCTGGGCCTGCCCGCCACCGCGACACCACACGCGATGCGGCACAGTTTCGCAACGCATCTGCTGGATGCGGGCGGCGATCTTAGGGCGATCCAGGAGCTTCTGGGTCATGCCTCGCTCTCGACGACGCAAGCCTATACGGCGGTCGACACGGCGCGGCTGATGGAGGTCTACGAGACCGCCCATCCGAGAGCGGGCTGAGCGACGGTGAAGATCACGACGCAAGCCTACCTCGTCCATCTCCTCACCGCCTCCGGCGCGGTCTGGGCGATGCTGGCGCTTCTGGAAGCGGCGCAAGGCGATTGGGCGATGATGTTCCTGTGGCTGATCGTGGCCTTCGCCGTCGATGGCATCGACGGCCCGCTGGCGCGTAAGACGGATGTGAAGGTCAACGCGACACGGATCGACGGCGTGCTTCTCGACCTGATCATCGACTACCTGACTTACGTGTTCATCCCTGCCTTTGCGCTCTTCCAGTCCGGGCTTCTGCCGGGCTGGACAGGGTGGTTCGCAATCATCGTCATCACCTTCATGTCGGCGATCTATTTCGCGGATACCCGGATGAAGACCTCGGATTTTTCCTTCAGCGGGTTTCCCGGCTGCTGGAACATGGTCGTGCTGGTCCTGTTTGCGATCAAGCCGGGCTTCCTGACGATCCTGTTCTTCGTGGTCGTCCTCGCGATCGCGATGCTTCTGCCGATCAAGTTCGTGCACCCTTTCCGGACCGAGCGCTGGCGGGCGGTAACGCTGCCGATGGCGTTTGGCTGGACATTCTTCGGCGGCTGGGCGGCCTGGGTGGATTTCCACCCCCAGAGCTGGGCGCATTGGGGGCTTCTCGTGACCACGTTCTGGCTGCTCCTGGCCGGGGCGGTGCAGCAAGTGATCTACCGCGAGAAGCTCTGAGGGATTGCGCCGCCTGCCGGCGTCGCGGTTGCGAAGGGGTTTCACCCCCTCGCGCTCCCCCAGGATATTTGCGGACCGATGAAGCGGGTTAACGGTTTTCCATCGAGACCCAGTCGCGGGGCTCGGGGCCGTTGTAGACGGTGAGCGGGCGGATCAGGATGTTTCCGCGTTTCTGTTCGAGGCACTGGATGACCCAGCCGGGCATCCGGCCTATTGCGAAGATCGGCACGTAGAGGTCCATCGGGATCTCGTGGAGCTGGTAGACGACGCCGGAGTAGAAATCGACGTTCACGTTCAGGCCGTGACGGGCATAAGGTTTCATCGCTTCCACGACGCCCTGGAGGATCTCGTACCATTTCGGCTCGCCCATTTCCTCGCCCAGCTTGCGGACGCCCTCGCGCATGTGCCGCGCACGCGGATCCTCGGCGCGGTAGACGCGGTGGCCGAAGCCTGTGACGGGCTCGCGGTTCTTGCGCTTCTGCGCGACGTAGGCCGCGGCGTTCTCGGGCGTGCCGATCTCTTCCACCATCTTCATGACGTCTTCCGCCGCGCCGCCATGGGCGGGACCGGCGAGGGTGGCAAGTGCCGTGGTGATCGCGCAATGCATGTCGGCGTCGGTGCCGACGGTGACGCGGGCGGCGAAGCTGGAGGCGTTCGAGCCGTGTTCGGCATGGAGGATAAGGTCGATATCGGCGAGGCGCGCGGCGTCGTCGGAGGGTTTCTCGCCTTTGAGCATCCAGAGCCAGTTGGCGGCGTGGCCGAGGCTGCTGTCGGGGGCGACGGGGTCGCGGCCCGAGCGGATAGCGTGGTGCGCGGCGATGATCATGGGCACCTGGGCCGTCAGGCGGATGCCGTTGCGGCGCATTCCGCCCACGCTGCTGTCGGCGCTGTCGGGCTCGAGTGCTGCCAGCGCCGAGGCGGCAGTACGCAGAACGTTCATCGGGTGGCCGTCCTTGCAGGCACGGATGATGTCATAGACCTCTTCCGGCAGGGTGCGGGCGGCTTTCAGCTCGGCGTCGAAGGCGGCGAGTTGTTCGGCGTTGGGCAATTCCCCTTCGATCAGGAGATAGGCGATTTCCTCGAAGGTGCCCTTGGTGGCGAGGTCGTCGATGGAATAGCCGCGATAGAACAGCCGCCCGCCCGCGCCGTCGATGTCGGAGACGGCGGAACGGTCGAAGTAGACGCCCATAAGGCCACGGTTGATTTTGGGTGCGTCGGTCATTTAGGTGCTCCGAAAGTGAGGAGAAGTCATGGGTGTGATCGAAGCCGCGCGGGCCGCCGCGAAAGAGCGTCGGGCGCGGGTGGTATTGCCCGAGATGGGCGAGGATGAGCGGACCGGTGAAGCCGCCGCACGGCTGCGTGCCGAGGGGCTGGCCGAGCCGGTGGCGCTGGCCGAGCCATCGGAGGCCCTGGCGCAGGTGCTGGTCGAGGCGCGGGGCGTGAAGCCGGGGATTGCCGAGCGGATGGTGGCCAAGCCGCTGATCCGGGCCGCCGCGATGGTGGCGGCGGGCGAGGCGGATGCGATGGTCGCGGGCGCGGTTGCGCCCACGCGGCGGGTAATCGAGGCGGCGTCGCTGGCAATCGGGCTGGCCGACGGGATCGCGGCGCCGTCGTCGTTCTTCCTGATGGCATTTCCGGACGGGCGTGAGATGGTGTTTGCCGATTGCGCGGTGACGGTGGACCCCGATGCCGAGGCGCTGGCGGGGATCGCGCTGGCCTCGGCGGCGTCGGCGGAGGCCTTGCTGGGGACGGCGCGGGTGGCGCTTCTGTCGTACTCGACCGGGACCAGCGGGACCGGGCCATCGGTCGACAAGGTGGCCGGTGCGATGCGGCTTCTCGGCGCGCGGGGCATGGCTGCCGAGGGGCCGATACAGGCGGATGCGGCGTTGAATCCCGGCATCGCGGCGCGGAAGGGTGCGGGGGCGGGGGATGCAAATGTTCTGGTCTTCCCGTCGCTCGACGCCGGCAACATCGCGTACAAGCTGGCGCAGGAACTGGCGGGCGCGCAGGCGGTGGGACCGTTCCTGCAGGGCTTCCGCAAGCCGGTCTGCGATCTGAGCCGGGGAGCGACGGTCGACGACATCGTTGCCGCCACGGTGGTGACGCTGGCGCTGGGCTGAGGCATTACGCGGCCTCCAGCAGCGTCTTGGCGTCCCGCGCGATCATCCATTCCTCGCGGGCCGGGATGATCCAGACGCCGACGCGGCTGGTCTCGGCGTGGAGCCGTGTCGCGCCCCGGTGGTTGGCGTCCGGGTCCATGCGGACCCCGGCCCATTCGAGACCGCGCAGGATCAGGGCGCGGACGGCGACCGCGTTCTCGCCGATGCCGCCGGTGAAGGCGATGGCATCCAGTCCCTCCATCGCTGCGATAAGCGACCCGGCGTGGCGGAGCGACCAGTAGCAGAAATGCTCGACGGCGAAGTTTGCGTCTGCCGAATGGTCGAGCATCAGGTTCCGCATGTCGGACTTGCCGCCCGAGAGGCCGAGGAGGCCGCTTTCATGGTTCAGGATCGCCTTGGTGCGTTCAAGCCCGTGATCCTCGACCAGGCGCAGGACGGCGTTGGCGTCGATGCCGCCGGACCGCGTGCCCATCGTGAGGCCGTCGAGCGGCGAATAGCCCATCGTGGTGGCGATGGACTGGCCATTGCGGATCGCGCAGAGCGAGGCACCGTTGCCCAGGTGGAAGCCGAGGAGACGTGCTGGAAGCTTCTCGCCTGTCACGTCTTCGAAAGTGGCGACCATCGAGGCATAGGACAGGCCGTGAAAGCCGTATCGGCGTATACCTTTGGTTTCCTCCATCCGGGGAATGGCATAGCGGGTGGCCACATCCGGGTTGGTGGCATGAAAGGCGGTGTCGAAGCTGGCGAATTGCGGCAGGTCGGGCGCCAATTCGGCCAGCGTCTCGATTGCTGCGAGGTTGTGCGGGTTGTGCAAAGGCGCAAGCGGCGAGCAGGCTTCGATCTCGGCGATCACATCGGCGTTCAGGCGGACGGGCTGCGAGAGCTTGCGGCCGCCATGAACGACACGGTGCCCGGCGGCGCGAAGCGTGGCGAGGCTTACGCCCTTCGATTTCAGCGCATCAAGCACGGCACGCAGCGCTGCCCGGTGGTCGATCAGCGGCTGGCGCGTGCGCTCGCCGTCCACCTCGACGAACCCGCCTGCACCGATCTCGGCGGCGATGCCGGAGCATTTCGTTTCAAGCCCGCCGTCGAAGACGGCGAACTTGATCGACGATGACCCGGCATTCAGGACAAGGATATCGCCCTTGTCGCTCACTCCGCCGCCATGTCGGACGCGCTGATCCCGGCAACCGCGACCGGTTTCTTCATCGCGTCGCGGCGGAAGGGTTCGCCCAGTTCCTGATTGATCATCG
>JAJDOD010000008.1 GCA_022340315.1 Silicimonas sp.
CCCGCGCCGACGATGGCGATCTGCATGGCCTGTTCCTGGAAGAGCGGAACGCCGAGGGTTTTTCCCAGCACCTTGCCAAGCTCGTCGGAGGGGAATTCGACCTTCTCCTCGCCGTTTCTTCGCCTGAGATAGGGGTGCACCATGTCGCCCTGGATGGGACCGGGGCGGATGATCGCGGTCTCGATCACGAGGTCGTAGAAGGTTCGGGGTTTCATGCGGGGCAGGAAGTTCATCTGCGCGCGGCTTTCGACCTGGAAGACGCCCAGGGAGTCTGCCTTGCAGAGCATGTCGTAGACCGCCGGGTCTTCGGGTGGGAGGGTCGCCAGCGTGTAGTCGATCCGGTGATGGGTTTGCAGCAGGTCGAAGGCTTTTCGGATGCAGGAGAGCATGCCCAAGGCCAACACATCGACCTTGAGGATGCCGAGACTGTCGATGTCGTCCTTGTCCCAGCAGATCACGGTGCGATCTTCCATCGTCGCGTTCTCGATGGGCACGAGTTCGTCGAGCCGGCCCTCGGTGATGATGAAGCCGCCGACGTGCTGGGAGAGGTGGCGGGGGAAGCCCTGGATCTCGAAGATCAGTTGCAGCGTGAGGGCGAGGCGGCGGTCGGTCGGGTCGAGGCCGATCTCGCGCAGTTGTTGCTCGGCCATGCCGGAGGTGTCGAAGAAGCCCCAGAGTTGCGAGGAGATCGCGCCGATGGTGTCCTCGGTCAGGCCCATCGCACGGCCCACCTCGCGGATGGCGCGTTTGCCGCGATAATGCACGACGGTGGCGCAGAGCCCGGCGCGGTGGCGGCCGTAGCGTTCGTAGATGTGCTGGATGACTTCCTCGCGGCGTTCGTGTTCGAAGTCGACGTCGATGTCGGGGGGTTCGTCGCGGGCCTCCGACACGAAGCGTTCGAAGACCATGGTGCCGATTTCGGGGGAGACGCTGGTGACGCCGAGGCAGTAGCAGACCACCGAGTTGGCCGCAGAGCCGCGCCCCTGGCAGAGGATGTCGCGGGAGCGGGCGAAGGCGACGATATCGCGAACGGTCAGGAAATAGGGTTCGTAGTTCAGTTTGGCGATGAGGGTGAGTTCGTGGTCAAGGAGCTTTCGGACGTGTTCGGGCGCGCCGGAGGGGTAGCGCCATTTGAGGCCTTCGTGGGCGAGGCGTTTCAGGCGGTCGGAGGCGGTTTCGCCCGCCGCGATTTCCGAGGGGTATTCGTAGCGAAGCTCGTCGAGCTGGAAGGTGAGGCTTTCCGCGAGGTCTGCAGCGCGGTCGACGGCGGCCGCGTGCTTGCCCAGAAGGCGGCGCATCTCGGCCTCGGAGCGGAGGCGCTGTTCGGCATTGGCAAGGGCGGCGCGGCCCAGATCGTCGACCTTGACGCCGGTTCTGACGGCGGTCAGCACATCGGCCAGCTTGCGGCGGTTGCCGTGGTGCATCAGCGGCATCGCACTGGCGACGGCGGGGATGTTCAGGTCCTCCGCCAGACCGGCGAGCCAGCCGAAGCGGTCCGGATCCTGCCCGTCGTATTTGGGGGCGAGGATCAGGTGGGTGTCGCGGGGGAAGCGGCGCGTCAGGCGTTTCGCCTGTGAGGCCCATCCGCCCGCGCCGCCCTGCGCCGTTTGCGCCTGTGGCGGGTGGATCAGCAGGGCAATGTCTTCGCCGAATTCCAGGAGGTCGTCGAGGGTCAGGCGGCACGCGCCCTTCTCGGCCCGGAGCCGTCCGCGCGAGATCAGGCGGCAGAGATGGCCCCAGCCCTTGCGGGTCTTCGGCAGCGTGGTGACGGTGAAGCCGGTGTCGGTGACGATCCGCGCGGCCGGAATGAGTTTGGGGACGTTGAGGATCGCGGCGGAGGCGTCTCGCGGTGGAGGCTCGCCCCGCGTTTCGAAGGCGGCGACGGGGGCGTGCGTATTTTTGAAGAGATGAAGGGGGCCGTCCTTGGCTTTGGGGCCGTCGAGGAAGTCCTCCACCTCTTCCGGGGCCAGCGTGCCGTGCTTCGCGCGGGCCTTGCCGCCGGGGTAGCTTTCGACGACCTTTCTTCTTTGCTGCCAGCCCTTCACCGGGGCGGGCGGGCCGATGAGGTCGGCGGTCTGGCGTTCCCTTACCTGGCGCGCGATCTCCTTCACCCGCGTATGCGCCCGCACGATTCCCGCGACCGAGTTCTCGTCCGCGATGGCGATGGCGGTCAGGCCCAGAAGGGCGGCGCGATCGACATATTCCTCCGGGTGCGAGGCTCCGGTCAGGAAGGTGAAGTTCGACGTGGCGCCAAGCTCGGCGAAGCTCATGGGCGATTCTCGGCGGTAAGGCTGAAATATGAGCGAATCTGCATCATCGGCGTATGATATTCACGTTTTGTTCTCATCGCCAATGATCTTTGGACAGAGTGTTCACGCCCCTCTGCCCAGCATTCACGATACACTCACGCACGGGCGCGCCCGGCGGATTGACCTTACGTCACGCGGCCTGCACCCTATCCTTGGTCGCTTTGCAACGGGCGACCGAAACGTTGAAACCGCATTTCAGCTCGCCGATCGGTCGGTTCATTCCGATCCGTCTACCCCGATCGGCAAGGGTCACGAGTACGGCGCGTTACGCCGAACCGAGTGAGTGAGACGAGTGGGGTGGGTAACGGTTGCGTTCGCGGGGTCGGGGCAGATCCATTCCCATGTCCCATAGTGGTTCCGGTCCCGCGGACGTTTCTCTAGAAATCCGCAGGCTGGCAGATGCCCGAGCGATAGCAGGCGAGGACGCGGTCTTCGCCATCCGCATCCCAGGCAACGAGCCGCTCACGGCAGGGTCCGATGCTAAGAACCGGACCCGTATCGGTTACCTCGACCGCAACGATCATGTCTTCGTTCAGACCCTCGGCGCTGCCGCACCACGGGCCGAGGCAAGCGGCGTCGAGGGCAATCTCGCGGTCGAAAGGGGCAAGAAAGCCGCCTTGCCCGAGAGCGAGACCCGTAAGCCGCGCCCGTGTTCGGGCGATCCCGCCCCGGTCCGGATCGGGAGCATTAACGGGTTCGAGCAGCGTTATCCGGCCCTTGACGACGTAAAAGCCTTCTTTCGCGTCGCGCGCCGCCTGGAAGAGCTGCACGGCGTCGGGGCGCAAGCAGGAGAGGGCGCCTGCGCCGGTCGCCGAAAGGGCAAGGGACAGGGCAAGTGAGACGGTACGGATCATGGCGTGTGACATAGTGATGGGCAGGGGCTCTTTCTAGCGGCGGTGATGGGCGGCAAGCACGAGCAGCCCCCCGGCGATGGCCCAGTTCTTGACGAATATGGACATCTGCCAGCCGTCGTTCGGGATGAAGTGGAAGACACTGGTCACGGCGGAATAGGCGGCGAGGGCAAGGGCGATCGGACGGATGAAGACGCCGGCAAGGAGTGCGGCGGCTGCGGCGGCGTTGAATACGAGCGCGGGCCAGACGAGAAAACCGGGAAGGCCTACTCCCTGAAGCAAGTTTTCTGACGCGGAAGGCTCGAGCGCTTTCTGAACCGCGCCGGCGGCAAAGAGCGCGGCCAGCAGCCAGCGTCCGACGCGTTCCTCCCAACCGGTCAAAGACGGTCCCGGAAGGCGGTGATCACCTTGTCGTAGACCTGGCGCTTGAAGGGCACGATGTCGCGGAGCACCTCGTCGGGTGTCGACCAGCGCCAGCGGGCAAACTCCTCGTCCTTCGCCTTCAGGTCGATCACGGCATCTTCGCCGGTGAAGCGGAGCAGGAACCACTTCTGGGTTTGCCCGCGGTATTGGCCCTTCCAGAGTTTGCCGAGAAGATGCGGCGGCAGGTCGTAGAGCACCCAGTCGGGGTGTTCGGCCTCGATCACGACAAGATCGGAGGGAACGCCGGTTTCCTCGTAGAGTTCGCGGAGGGCGGCAGCCCGGGCATCCTCACCATCGTCGATTCCGCCCTGCGGCATCTGCCACGCCCCGGGTGTGTCGATGCGTTCACCGGTGAAGACAAGACCCCGGGTGTTGGCGAGAACGACGCCGACGCAGGGGCGGTAGGGCAGTTCCTCGGTCATGTCGGTAGCCACTTGCAACAAATGTTGGCTAACAATCGGTTAACCTGAACCTATCGTAAAGCCCCCGTCCTCCCGCCCCTATTCTGGTGGGCGATTCGATGAACGGCGGGTTAACGCGGACACAGGTTGTTTGGCGGAGTATGCAGCGGATGGCCTCATTGAACCGGGAAATAGTCCTCGCACGTCCCCTCGCGATAGACATCCGCCGTACAGCAATGCAAGCCGCCGCCGAAGGCATATGCGTCGCGCAACTCGACTTCGACCACCTCCAAGCCCAGACGGTCCATCTGCTCGGCCTGGTAAACCTCGGACTTCTCGACACAGACTGTCTTGGTGTCGAGCACGAGAACGTTCATCGAGAGCCAGACGCTTGAATAGCAGAGCGGAGGTGGCGCGTTGTGAGCGGGTTGCGCGGAGTCGTGGATTTCCCAGCCGTTCCTTTCAAACAACTTGCGCTGATCTTGTGGCAATTTCCTTTGTGGATTGTTGAGGATCAGGCCGGGGCGGAGGGGGGTGAAGGTCGCGTCGATGTGGATCGGATAGGGGTCGCCGGGGAAGTTGACGGTGTGAACGCGGTGGTCGGGAAAATGGCGGCGGAGCCATTCGATGCCCTTGAGGTTGGTCGTGAAGCCATGCTGGACCACCAGATCGCGGCCAAAGCGAAGGACGTCAGCGGCATCGAAAAGCGGCTCTTCCTCGGTGGTGACGAAGAATTTCTCGGCGGTCCACTTCAGGCGCTTCTCGACGCCGATTTTCTCGGAGAGGTAGTCGCCGTGATAGTCGGCATCGGTGAGGCGCGGCTTGGGCGCGGCCTCGTGGCGGAAGTTGGGGTCTTCCTCCCAATAGCGCTGGAGAAGCGGGCGGTAGTTCAGATACTCGAACCAGCGGCATCGGTAGGACATTGTCGCTTCAAGGATTTCCGGGCCGACGGTGAGCAGGACGTCGCGGGGAGGCATGCAGCCGAACTGGCTGGCGGTGTGGAAGTCGGGGGTGGTGACCGGCTGGGAGTGGTCGATGGGCGTGGGGCGGTCGACGCGGATGCCTCGGGATTCCAGCTGGGCGGCGAAAGTGTCGAGAAGCTCGTTCGCGCGGTCGATGGTTTCCTGGGGGCGGCGGCCCCACTGGCCGCGCATGTCACTGTCTTCAGGGACTTTTGCATCCAGCGCCGGTTCTTCGGGCGGGATGTGGCAGTTGTCGGCGCGGCCGACGATGACATGCCGCAACGGGTCCCATTCGTTCCACGAACTGACGACGGTTTTCTGCATCTGCCCCTCCCTTACGACGGGAGAGCATTAGGGCCGGAGGCGCGCAAAGGCAACGCCGGTATGACGTCGGTATCACGCCGGTGCGCGCGCATCGGCGGTGCGGTGTTAACGCCTCCGGGCGATGATCTCTGCGAGGCAGACGTGGAGTGAGATCATGACCGTCAACTGGGTAGCGACCAAGGGGCCGAAGACGCGCCGGATGGCGGAGGCGCGGTTTCACCAGCTTATCTTTCTTTCCGCGATGGAAAGCGACGCCGGGTTCCTGGAGAGCGCGCGGAGGGAGATTCCCGAGGCCTGGCAAACCCTTGAGATGGACATCGACGCGAGGCCGCCGAAGGAGAAGGTGTCGCTCTATCTCGACCGCGCGGTAATCGCGATGTTCCGCAAGATGGGGCAGGGCTACCAGGCACGGATCAACCGGATACTCGAGACCTGGCTGCAGATGAAGATTGCCGAGAAGGCGGTGTATCAGCGGGACGTGATGGAGGCTTTGGGGGATGCGATCGCGGAGAAGAACCGCGAGGACCCCGGCGATTTCATGAAGGAGCAGTACGCCAAGCTGGTGGAGCACTGGGCCTATGAGGAGGGGTTCCGGGATGGGTTGCGGAAATCGAGGAACCACGCCCGCGCGGCCGAGCGGTGAGGCAAAGACACAGCGTCCTTGCCGCGCCGGCGTCCGATCTGATAGCCGGGATGGCGCTGGTTCGCCACGTATCGCCCGCACAGGCGGAGATCGGATTCATCAACTCCACATTGCTGCTCGGGTATCAGGTGGTTGCGAAGTGCCTGATTGCCCGGTGGTGCCCGGATTACTCCGGAATTTTTCCGAGGAGTTTCGCCAGCGCCAGCCGGTCGCCCGGCTCTAGGTTTCCGGCGATCCGGTCGTTCAGGACCTTTGCATAGACCGGCCACATCCGGGTGCGAGTGTCGCGGCCGCGGCCTGTCGTGCGAACGAGGTGGCCGCGTTTGTCGGAGGGACAGGACAGGCGCTCGGTCAGGCCGGCTTTCTCCATCCGGTCGAGCAGTCGGGAAAGGGCGTATTGCGGCAGCAGCAGCTTGTCCCTCAGTTCTAGCGGGCGGATGCCATCGTCGCCTGCACGCTCGAGTTCGAGGAGCGCGTCGTACCAGGCCAGAGGGGGCAGGTCAGCGTCGCGCAGGGCGGACTCGACCATCTCGACGAGCCGAGAGCTTGTGCGAACAAGCGCCGTCCATGCCACAATAGTTGATTGGTCTACATTCATGCACACTGACTAGCACATAGATGCAGATGCATCAATATTGACATTCGGGCCCGCGGGAAGGCAACTTGCATGCATATGCATCTAAATGGAGAAATCCGATGACTGAATACAATTCAACCAACCTGGCCGCGTTCGTCCTGCGTGTGGCACTTGGGATCATGCTGCTGGCACATAGCGTTTTTCTGAAGCTGATCGTCTTCACGCTTCCCGGAACTGCGCAGTTCTTCGTCTCGCTCGGCCTGCCTGGCTGGGCGGCTTATGCTGTTTTCTTCGTGGAAGCGATAGCGGGCGTCATGCTGATTCTCGGCGTGCAGGCGCGTTTGGCCGCGTTTGCCGTGATTCCCGTTCTTGCCGGAGCCACCTGGGCGCATTTCGGCAACGGCTGGATGTTCGGCTACGAGAATGGTGGCTGGGAGTATCCCGCCTACCTTACGGTCCTGGCGGCGGTCCAGGTCCTGCTGGGCGACGGCGCCTTCGCCTTGCGCCCCTCGCGGCCGCTTGAGATCGAGACCTTGACGGGTCGGGTCGCGCAATGACGCTTCACCTTATCAGCCACGCGCTTTGCCCTTATGTCCAGCGAGCGGCCATCGCGTTGGCAGAGAAGGGCGTTGCGTTCCGCAGGACCGTCGTGGATCTTTCCGACAAGCCGGCGTGGTTTCTCGAGATCTCGCCGCTTGGGAAGACGCCGGTGCTGATCGTCGATGACGTGGCGATCTTCGAGTCTGCCGTGATCCTCGAGTATCTCGAGGAGACGCAGGTAAACCCGCTGCATCCGGCCGATCCGCTCGACCGGGCGCAGCACAGGTCCTGGATCGAGTTCGGGTCGGCTATCCTGAACGACATCGCCGGGTTCTATTCGGCGGACGAAGCGGTGCTGTTCGACATCAAGGCAGAGGCGTTGCAGAGCAAGTTCGGGACTATCGAGCGTGTTCTGGGCGACGGGCCGTTCTTTGACGGCGATCGTTTCAGCCTTGTCGACGCGGTCTTTGGCCCGGTTTTCCGGTACTTCGACAGGTTCGACGCCATCGGGGAATTCGGCATTCTGTCGGAGGTCCCGAAGGTGCGCCGTTGGCGGGCGGCGCTTGCGGCCCGTCCGTCGGTCAAAGGCGCTGTCGGGGCGGATTATCCAGAGCTTCTTGGCGCGTTCATCGAACGGAAGGGGTCGCATCTTGCGGCGCTTCAGAACCGGAAACGGCTTGCGGCCTGAAGGCTGCCGGGCGGATCTGAGAAAGGCCGCGGCGCGCGACGGACCGTCGCGCGCCGCGGTTTTCGGGTGTTCAGCCGGGCGGGCGCCAAGGCTGCGCGGTGATGGCCCCTATCATAACTTGTCATCGGGCATGGCGCGGAAATGGCTTTTCACATGAAACGCAGCGCGCTATACGCCCCCGTCCCCAAGCCATAGGAGGTCAAAGTGGGCTATCGCGTCGCTGTCGTCGGCGCCACTGGTAACGTGGGCCGCGAAATGCTGAACATCCTGGCCGAGCGCCAGTTTCCCGCCGATGAGGTCGTGGCTCTCGCGAGCCGAAAATCTCTCGGCACCGAGGTCAGCTATGGCGAGAGGACGCTGAAGACGAAGGACCTCGACACATTCGATTTTTCCGGCTGGGACATGGCGCTGTTCGCCATCGGCTCGGACGCGACAAAGACCTATGCCCCGAAGGCCGCCAAGGCGGGCTGCGTGGTGATCGACAACTCGTCGCTCTACCGCTACGAGCCGGACATTCCGCTGATCGTGCCGGAAGTGAACCCGCAGGCGATCGAGATGGTGAAGAACCGGAACATCATCGCGAATCCCAACTGCTCGACCGCTCAGATGGTGGTGGCGCTGAAGCCGCTGCATGACCGCGCCAAGATCAAGCGCGTTGTGGTGAGCACTTACCAGTCAGTCAGCGGTGCCGGGAAAGAAGGGATCGACGAGCTTTGGGACCAGACC
Source organism: Silicimonas sp. (assembly GCA_022340315.1). Taxonomy (GTDB): domain Bacteria; phylum Pseudomonadota; class Alphaproteobacteria; order Rhodobacterales; family Rhodobacteraceae; genus JAJDOD01. The sequence goes on from JAJDOD010000008.1 coordinate 8,445, forward strand.
AAGGCGATCTACAATCCGACGGCGAATGTGGAAGTGAAGAAGTTCCAGAAGCAGATCGCGTTCAACGTCATCCCGCATATCGACGTCTTCATGGAGGACGGGTCCACCAAGGAAGAATGGAAGATGGTGGCGGAGACGAAGAAGATCGTGGACCCGAAGATCAAGGTGACGGCGACCTGCGTGCGGGTGCCGGTGTTCGTCGGCCATTCCGAGGCGGTGAACATCGAAACGGAAGAGTTCCTGGACGTGGACGAGGCGCGCGACATCCTGCGCGAGAGCCCGGGCATCATCGTGATCGACAAGCGCGAGGATGGCGGCTATGCGACGCCGATCGAATGCGTCGGCGATTTCGCGACGTTTGTCAGCCGGCTGCGGCAGGACTCGACGATCGAAAACGGGCTGAATTTCTGGTGCGTGTCGGACAATCTGCGCAAGGGCGCGGCGCTGAATGCCGTTCAGATTGCCGAGCTTCTGGGGAATCGGGTGCTTCAGAAAGCCTGAGTTCGCCGCCATGCGACCGAAAGGCCGGGTATTGCGCCCGGCCTTTTCATTTTTTTCCGGGTTGATCGCGTTTTTCACGCAGCGCCGGGATGCCGGGAAACTTTTGTTAACTATTTGTTAAATGGGTCGAAATTTCGACCTTTACGTGGTGATGAGCGAGGCGGTTTGGAAAAATTGGCCCGCCTGCCTCAATGCCGCCGCAATTTGCCCGACTTTCGCCACATTCGCCTTAAAAATGCTTCGAGTGAGCACCTGGGGAGATGCCGAAATGAAGCCGATCACGGACGATGTCGTTTTTTCGATCATGAAAGGTCTGGAGAAGCGCGAGCGCAACAAGACGGCGCTGTACGTGGCCCGAAAGACCTTGCCGGAGAAGATCCTCGGGTCAATCGGGAACCGCCGTGTCATTTCGCTGGACGTGGCGCGGCGGCGGGCAAACCGGACGGTTTCGGGCATGTTTTGCTACGTGGCGCGGGACTGAACGCCCCCTGGCTCACATCCAACCTGGCATGTGCCGCGCTCCCTGTCCCTTGTCACTGAATGCCGGCTTCCGTGCTGCCAGGAGCCACGGCGCTTTTCAAAGCTGGCGTCCCGCACCTGGGCGCCGCGCCTCAGAAGCGCTCGGCCCGAAGCACCTGGGCGTCGGTGATCGAGACCACGCCGATATGCGGTTCGACCACGGCGAACGCCGCGTCCAGAAGTGTGTCCAGCCGGTCGGGCCGGATCAGGCAGACGACGGCCACCATGCCGCTGCCGCGCGTCACCTGGCCCGAGCGGTTCCACTCGCCCGAGCGGCCTGAACCGCCCTTGACCGGCAAAACGGTGTAGCCGGTTACGCCGGCCTTGCGCATGGCGTTCGTCAGCCGCGATTCCAGTGCCGCTTCGATGATGATCTCCACGCGTTTTGCCTTGTGGGTCTCCATTGTCCTAACCTCCGGCGATGGCGGTCGAGAGCGCGGTGTAGAGCGGAATCCCGACGGTCAGGTTGAAAGGGAAGGTCACGCCGAGTGAAAGCGTGAGGTAGATCGACGGCCGCGCCTCGGGGAGTGCCACGCGCATTGCGGCGGGAACGGCGATGTAGGAGGCCGAGGCCGAGAGTGTCATGAGCAGCGCCGCGCCACCAGGCGAGAGGCCTGCGAGAAGCGCGCCGATCAGTCCGAGGCAACTGCCGATCAACGGCATGACCATGCCGAAGGCGATGGTGCCGGGGCCAAGCTCGCGCCGGCTGTCGCGGAGGCCACGGCCCGCGACAAGACCCATGTCGAGGAGGAAGAGGCAGAGCACGCCCTGGAAAGGCGCAACGATGAAGGGGGATATCTTCGCAAGCCCGTCCTCTCCCGTCACGGCGCCGATCAGGAACGAGCCGACCAGCAGCACGATCGAACCGTTGAGCAGGATCTCCCGGTAGAGCCCGGCATCTACTGTTCCACGGCTGCCGCCGCCCGAGCGGCTGACAAGCCAGAGGGCCGAAAGGATGGCGGGCGCCTCCATCACCGCGGCGGCGGCGACCATGTAGCCTTCCGAGGCGATCCCTTGCGCGTCGAGTACCGATGTGGCGGCGACGAAGGTGACGATCGAGATCGAGCCGTAATGCGCGGCGACGGCCGCACGGTCGAGCGTGCCGAGGCGCGACATGGCGCCGAGAAGCACGAACCCGATGAACGGCAGGCCGAAGGACAGGATGCAGGCGATGACAAGCGTCAGGACAAGCGTGGTGTCGATGCCGTGCGCCGCGACACCGGCGCCGCCTTTGAAGCCGATGGCGAAGAGCAGATAGATCGACATGCCCTTGGCGACGGCCTCGGGGATGGTCAGATCCGACCTCAGGAGCGCTGCCGAAACGCCGAGGACGAAGGACAGGATTATGGGCGAGATCAGGTTGCCCGCGGCCAGTTCGAGAATTTCGCTCATGTCCGTCCTGGTCTCACACCGGTACGAATTCGCGCGACGCGGCATCGTACTGCCACAGCGCGCCTTCTGCGAGGTCGGTCCAGAGGCCGTGGAGTGACAGCTCCTGTTGCTTGCGAGCCTCGACGATGAAAGGGAAGGTCAGCAGGTTTTCCAGCGATACGATGATGGCCTGGCGCTCGAGCGCGCGAAGCTGCTCGCTCTCGTCCTTGTCCTTGTCGATGCGGTCGAAGCCGGGACGCAGGATGTCCATCCAGCGGCCTACGAAGCTGGAGGTTTCATTCAGTTCGGGGGCCGCGCCCGAGCACATCGCGTGGCAGCCCGCCACGCCTCCGCAGTTGGAATGGCCGACGACGATGATGTGCGGGACATGCAGGGCCGTCACCGCGTATTCGATCGCGGCAGAGGTGCCGTGGTGGTCGCCATCCGGCTCGTAGGGCGGGACGAGGTTCGCGATGTTGCGGTGGATGAAGAACTCGCCCGCGTCGGCCTCGAAGATGGACGAGACGTTCACCCGGCTGTCGCAGCACGAGATCACCATGCCGCGCGGTCGCTGGCCTTCATCGGCCAGCCGTTTGTACCAGGCCCGGTTCTCGGTGAAGCTGGTCGCTTTCCACCCCTGGTAGCGTTTCAGCAGGAAGGCCGGCAGGGGACGTATCTGATCCATCGCGGTTTCCCTCTTTCTTTAGTAAATTTCCAAGTTCTTTCCGCTGGGCGTCAACGCTTTCTTTGCTGTCCCGGGAGTACACCGCTCGCGGGTAGAGGGAAAGGGTATCGCATGTATTTACAGAACGTCGTGGTCCTTTGTCCAAAAGAGGCGGTTTCGCTTGAACCGCTTTCGGTTGCGGCATCGCGTGCCGAGCCGGGCGTGTCGTTGGCCGAGGATGCGGTCGAGGAGATGGTCGTCTGCCTTGCAGCGATCGAGGCGGCCTGGACCGTGGGAGAGTTCAGCCGGATGGCGGGGCTTCTTGCATCGCTTCACGACCAGGCGATGCGCGCGGGCCTTCCGGATGTGGTCGATGTGTCCGAGAAGGTCGAGCGGCTTCTGACCAGCCGCGACGAAGTGGCCCTGGCCGCGGTTGTCGCACGACTGATCCGGGTCGGGGAAACCTCGCTCGCCACGCTGCTGGAGATCAGCTACCGGCAAAATTAGGCTTGCCTCCCGCCAGAACCCTGCCAGCTTCGGGTCATGGACAACGAAGCGACTGAGGCACGGGCATGACGGCGATGGAATTCGTGGCGGCGGGGGGTGAGGCGCGCCCACTCTACCTTTTCGGGAAGGACGATCTGCCCCAGGGGCTGGCGGCGCTTGATGCAGGCGCGCGGAGGTGGGCGCTGGCGGCCGGGTTTGCAGGAGCGGCAGGCGAGGTCGTGTTGGTGCCCGGGCCGGAGGGCGGGGTCGTCGCCGCACTTGGCGGGCTCGGCGGAGGCAAGGACCGCGCACGGGGACGCTTCCTGAGCGCAGGACTGCGCGGCAAGCTACCGGGGGGAACCTGGCACTTCGTTACGGAGTTGGCGGGTGCGGCGCTGGAAGAGGCGGCGCTGGGCTGGCTTCTGTCGGGATACACCTTCGGGCGCTATGCGACGAAGAGCGCGCCCGATGCCGGGCTGGTGGCGCCCGAGGGCGTCGACGCGGCCCGCCTGGAGGCCATCGCGGCAGGCGAGGCGTTGGTACGCGATCTCATCAACACGCCGGCCTCGGACATGGGGCCTTCGGAGCTTGAGGCCGCGGCGCGCAAGCTTGCCGGGGAATTCGGGGCCGAATTCGCGGTGACGGTGGGCGACGACTTGCTGTCCGGCAACTTCCCCATGATTCACGCGGTCGGGCGTGCCTCGCCGCGGGCGCCCCGGCTGATCGAAATGCGCTGGGGTTCCGAGGGGCCGCAGCTGACTTTGGTGGGCAAGGGTGTCTGCTTCGACACGGGCGGGCTGAACCTGAAGTCCGGGTCGGCGATGGCGCTGATGAAGAAGGACATGGGCGGGGCGGCCAACGTGCTGGGCCTGGCGCGGATGATCATGTCGACGGGGATGAAGGTGCGGTTGCGTGTGCTGATCCCTGCGGTCGAGAACTCGGTTTCGGGCGCGTCATTCCGGCCGGGTGACATCCTGTCGTCGCGCAAGGGGCTGACGGTCGAGATCAACAACACCGATGCCGAGGGGCGACTGGTGCTGGCGGACGCGCTGGCGCTGGCGGACGAAGAGAAGCCGGAGCTGATCGTCTCGATGGCGACGCTGACCGGCGCGGCGAGGGTTGCGGTAGGGCCGGATCTGGCGCCGTTCTATACCGACCACGACGGCGATGCCGCGGCGCTGGCGGAGGCGGCTGCTTCGGTACATGACCCGGTCTGGCGAATGCCGTTCTGGGATCCCTACGAGGCGATGATCGAGCCGGGTATCGCAGACCTGGACAATGCGCCTTCGGGGGGGCACGCAGGTTCGATTACCGCGGCCCTTTTCCTGCGGCGGTTCGTGACCACGACGCCCCGCTATCTGCATTTCGACATCTTCGGCTGGACGCCATCGGCCAAGCCCGGTCGGCCGAAAGGTGGTGCGGGGCAGGGCATTCGGGCGCTGTTCGAGGCTCTGCCGGGGATGCTCGATGCGGGTTAGTGCCGTTGCGAACGTGTGGCTTCGCCCGGCACCGGACGCCGCACCGGACCGGCAGGTGCTGGTGGGCGACCCATTCGAGGTCGAGGACACGGCCGATGGCTGGGTTTACGGCAAGGCGCTCAAGGATGGCTACCGGGGGTGTCTTTTGGAAGCCGCGACCGCGCCGGAAATCGCGCCGACGCACTGGGTTTCGGTCCGGACGATGTGGGGATACGCGGCCCCGGACATCAAGAGCGCGCCGGTGATCGACCTGCACATGTCGTCGCGCTTGGAGGCTGTGGGCGGAGACGCGGGCTGGTTGGAGGTGCGGCACGCGGGCGAAACGGTGTTCGTGCCTGCGTCGCAGGTGAGTGCCTGGGATGACCGTGCCATCAACCCGGTCAGCGTGGCGCGGCAGTTCCTGGGCGTTCCTTACGTGTGGGCCGGGAACACGGGTTTCGGCCTGGATTGCTCGGGGCTGGTGCAGGTCGCGTATCACGCCTGCGGGTTTGACTGCGCCGCAGACAGTCAGGACCAGAAGGAGATGCCGGGGAAGGCACCTGAGAACGTGGTTTCCGGGGACTTGATATTCTGGAAGGACCATGTGGCCATCGAGACCGGCGACGGCACGCTGATCCACGCCAATGCCCATCACATGAGCGTCACCGAAGAACCGCGGCACGTGGTGATGAGCCGGATCGCCGCCACGGATACGGGGCCTGTCACGGCGCGGCTGAGGCCTGATCGGCGTCCGCTCTCGAGATAGCAGCATTCGAATCAAATTTTTTCGGCGTTGTTCCCCCGTCCTCCCGCCCCTTATTTAACGGGCGCAGTGTTAATGCTGCGTTAAGGCGGAGAGGCATATGGGATTTTCTTGCCAGAACGGTTGAGCATGGTTGCTGCCAGCCCTTGCAGGGAGCAAACCGCGCGCCCAGGACCGTGAGTGACTGATGGCGCGCATGGCGGTGAGAATCAGTCCGCTCTCGGCCGGATATCGGGTGAACCTGGCGCCCTCGACCTATGAAACCGCAGGGAAACCGGCGCTCTTTCCTGCGCCGGAATGCCGATGGGAATTGCGCCGGATGCGGCCTACTCGACGGTACGGATCAGCTTGCGTTCGAGGACACGGAGAACCGTCCGCAGATCATGTCCGCGTTTCAGGATGCGCCCGTCCATGCCGATGACGGCGTACATGCCCTGTTTGTCGCGCAGCCTTGGCCGCTTCTCGATGCGATATACCGGTTGTTCGGCAGTGCGACGGAAAATCGAGAAAACCGCGACATCTTTCAGAAAAGACATTCCATAGTCACGCCACTCGCCACTGGCCACCATGCGTCCGTAAAGCGCGAGAATAGCGCCTAACTCCTTGCGATCAAAGGCTACTTTCTCATCGACCGCGCGCTTTTGCGGAAACGGAGTCGGTTCCTGGAGCGTCATGGTCTTGGATCGTGCCCGCGCTGGATGCGCTTGGCAAGCCTCGCCGTATCTTCGCCACAAAAAAACCCCGCGCCGGGCGCAGCTCACCCGTCTTGTCGCCCTTATTCGTCGGCATTCAATGACTGTAGCGAAAGACGCTACCCCCGGTGCCGTGGTTTAACAGCCCCCACCCAGCCTGCGGCACCGGGGGACTCTTTCGGAACGAGGGACCCCCGCCATCTGTGCGGGGGTTTCGTTTTTGGCGGTCTCGTGAGTTGCAAATCGGTAATCGCTTGCCTCTAGTGCCTGTTGAAAGCAGCACAAGGGAATGGGCATGAGCGAGACGGTCATCGGGGTTATCGGCGGTAGCGGAATTTACGAGATTGCCGGACTTGAGGGCGCCGAGTGGGTGACAGTCGAGACCCCCTGGGGCGCCCCCTCGGACCAGGTGCTGACCGGCGAGCTGGACGGAGTGAGGATGGCGTTTCTGCCGCGGCACGGGCGGGGGCACGTGCATTCGCCGACGACGGTTCCCTACCGGGCCAATATCGACGCATTGAAGCGGCAGGGCGTGACGGACGTGGTGAGCGTGAGCGCCTGCGGGTCGTTCCGCGAGGAGATGGCGCCGGGGGATTTCGTCATCGTGGACCAGTTCATTGATCGCACGTTCGCGCGGGAGAAGTCCTTTTTCGGCACGGGTTGCGTGGCCCATGTGAGCGTGGCGCATCCGGTCTGCGCGCGGCTTGGTGATGCCTGCACCACGGCGGCGGAGGCCGCCGGGGCCAAGGTGCATCGGGGTGGCACTTATCTTGCGATGGAGGGTCCGCAATTCTCGACGCTGGCGGAATCGCGCATGTACCGCGAAGTCTGGGGGGCGGACGTGATCGGAATGACCAACATGCCCGAGGCCAAGCTCGCCCGCGAGGCCGAGCTTTGTTACGCCTCGGTCGCCATGATCACCGACTACGACAGCTGGCACCCAGATCACGGCGAGGTCGATGTGACCGAGATCATTCGTACGCTGATGGGCAATGCCGAGAAGGGCCGGCGGCTGGCGGCAGGCCTGCCCGGATTGCTGGGAGCGAACCGCGAGGCCTGTCCGCATGGCTGCGACCGGGCGCTGGATTTTGCCATTCTCACGCAACCCGAGAACCGGGATCCCGAGGTGGTGGCGAGGCTCGACGCGGTGGCAGGGCGCGTCCTGGGCTAATCGCCGCAAGTCCGCAGCGGTCGTGAGAGAAGCCGGTCGAGACCGTCGCTTCGGAGACGGCCCAGAACGACGGATTTGCCGACAACGATGGCTGGGGTACCCCAGATGCCGAGGGCCTGTGCTGCCGCGCGGGTTTCCGCGAGCCGGGCGGCCACGGCGGGGCTGTCCATGTCAGCGATGAGACGTCCGGCATCGAGACCTGCCGCCGTCGCCGCGCGGGCGAGGCGCGATGGAACCGGCGCGAAGCCGGTCTTCAGAAATTCTTCCCTGAGTGCGATGGTCCCGTTCTGCAATTCCGCCGCCGCAAGGGCGCGGGCCGCGGTTTCGGAGGCCTCGCCGAGAAGCGGCAGGTCGTGCCATGTCACGGCGAGATCGCCGCGGCCTGCAAGCATCGGGTCCATGAGCCGGCAATTGGGGCAATAGGCGTCGGTGAAGACGGCAACCGGCGTACCCGGTCCCGGCCGGGCAAAAAGCGTCGCGCAAAGCCGTGCCTCGGGGAGCGGTTCCACGGCCTCGGTGCCGATGCCCAGGAAGACGGCGTCGGCCGCGTTGCCGCCAGGCGCCGACAGATCTCCCGCCAGGCCGCTTTTCCAGCCTTCCAGGCCGGGGATCGGGTCGAACGCGATGTTAACCTCGCGCACACCGAATATCTGCCAACTCCAGGCGACGGCGGCCAGACCTGCCGCCACGACCAGCAATCCGCGCCGGGGTGCGCTCACGGCTCTTGCCTTCCCTTTCCGGTCCCGTCTTGATGGGACCGCATCATAAATTAGGACAGCCCATGCCGACCAAGAAGACCGTCCGTGACTATATCCGTACCATCGTCGATTTCCCGCACGAGGGAATCATGTTCCGCGATGTGACGACGCTTTTCGCGGATGCCCGCGGCTTCCGCATCTGCATCGACCAGCTTCTGCATCCCTACGCCGGCGAGGCGATCGACAAGGTCGTTGGTCTGGAGGCGCGGGGCTTCATCATCGGCGGCGCGATCGCGCACCAATTGTCGGTGGGGTTCGTGCCGATCCGCAAGAAGGGCAAGCTGCCCGGCGCGACGATCTCGGAGGAGTACCAGCTGGAGTACGGCGAGGCGGTCATGGAGGTTCATGACGACGCCATCGAGCCGGGCGAAAAGGTGCTGGTGGTCGATGACCTTTTGGCCACGGGAGGCACATGCGAGGCCGGGATCAAGCTGATCGAGCGGTTGGGCGGCGAGATCGTGGGGTGTGCCTTCATTGTGGACCTGCCCGACCTCGGCGGGCGCGCAAAGCTGGAGGCGCTGGGCATGGATGTGCACGTGCTCTGTGAATTCGAGGGCGACTGAAATGCCACACCCGGCGCAGGGACGCGCGCGTTAACCTTTCTTTAGGCCTGTCTGCCCTATCCAGATCCGGATTTCGAAATCGCGTACCCCTCACGAGTTCCGTCCCGCCGCGTGCCCCCGCGGCGGGACGATTGGTTTCAGGCCGGAAAAAGGTCGGCCGCGGCGGCCCTTGCCAGCGCCGCGATATGCTCGGTGCCGCTGCCGCAGCAGCCGGCAAGATAGCGTGCCCCGGTATCCCGCAGTGCCCAGACAGTCCTCCCGAAGTCTTCCGGCGCCTCGGTTTCGACCTCGTCCAGTTCATCAAGTTCGTCCGGTGTCTTGGGCGATGTGTTCGCATCGAGACCGGCGACGCGCCCAACAGCATCGGGGTGGGTTCTGCCCATCTGCTCGATCGCGCGTCGATAGTTCACGGCGTGTACGCAGTTCACCATGAAATGCACGGGCGGCACGGCCACCTCGTTGTCGATCCGGTCGATCGCCTCGCCAAACGGCGTCCCGTCGAGCAGCGTGCCCGAGGGCAGAACCACGAAACTCAGCATGTAGGGTTTTCCGGTTTCGGCCAGGAGATCGGCCAGACCAAGCGCCTCGTCGAACGCGGGCAGGGTCTTGGCTTCGAGGCAGTCGAGATCGGTATTGGCCAGTTCATCGACCTGCGGAGCGTGGAAGCGTTTGGCAAGATCGCGCGGCGGCGCCTCGGCGGGCTTGTAGGCGTCGCCCGCCGGGCCGATCAGCCCGGCGGTGACCATCGGTGAGGCGTCGGCGCCGTAACTGTCGCGGAACTCGCACAGGAAAGCCGCCGCGTCATGATTGACCGGAAGCCCGGCACAGCTTGAGGCGGCGACCCGAGGTGCGCTGGCGCGCCACGTGGCGGTCGTCGAGAGGTAGGGATGTCCGTACGCCTGCGCGATGTCGGCATATTCGCGCAGCACCGAGGCCAGGAAGCTGCGCCCGTAATCGTCGTAAAGCAGCGAGGCATAGAAGATATGCGGGTCAAGCTCGATCCGCTTGTCACGGTTGAGCCGGTCGAACATCGAGCCAGGTCCGAGGATGAACGGCCAGCTTTCGTCAAAGATGCGATCCATGATTTCCCCCTTTTTGACCAGTATAGCATAACTTGCCCATCTTGCGTCCGATCGCGGGGAGAGGTATCGCGCAGGGATGCGACGTTTTTTCGACATGGATGATCGGGCGCGCCTGCCGTGGCGGTTCTTCGGGGCCCAGCGATTCGTGCTGGCGCGGCCCTGAGCTGCTGGCCACGATCACCCCTGTCCGCCCTACGGGCCGCCTTCACGAAGGACCACGACCATGACTGCACCGCGCACGCTTTACGACAAGATCTGGGACGACCACGTTGCCCATGAGGCCGAGGACGGCACCTGCCGGCTTTATATCGACCGCCATCTCGTTCACGAGGTGACAAGCCCGCAGGCCTTCGAGGGCTTGCGTATGGCGGGGCGCAAGGTTCATGCGCCGGAGAAGACCATCGCCGTGCCCGACCACAACGTGCCGACGACGCCGGGGCGGGAAGATCCGAAGAACATGACCGAGGACAGCGCGATCCAGGTGGCGGCGCTCGACAATAATGCCAAGGAATTCGGCATTCACTACTATCCGGTGTCGGATATCCGGCAGGGGATCGTGCATATCGTCGGGCCGGAGCAGGGCTGGACCTTGCCGGGGATGACGGTCGTTTGCGGCGACAGCCACACCGCGACGCATGGCGCGTTCGGCGCGCTGGCGCACGGGATCGGGACCAGTGAGGTCGAGCATGTGCTGGCGACCCAGACACTGATCCAGAAGAAGTCGAAGAACATGAAAGTCGAGATCACCGGCAAGTTGCGCCCCGGCGTGACCGCGAAGGACATCACGCTCTCGGTGATCGGCAAGACCGGAACGGCTGGCGGCACCGGCTATGTCATCGAGTATTGCGGCGAGGCAATCCGCGATCTGTCGATGGAAGGTCGCATGACGGTCTGCAACATGGCGATCGAGGGTGGCGCGCGGGCCGGCCTGATCGCGCCGGACGAGAAGACATTTTCCTATGTCAAGGGACGCCCACATGCGCCGAAGGACGAGATGTGGGACGCGGCGCTGGCCTATTGGGAGACGCTGAAATCGGACGACGACGCCCATTGGGACAAGGTCGTGACGATCAGGGGCGAGGATATCGCGCCGGTCGTCACCTGGGGCACCAGCCCCGAGGACGTGTTGCCGATCACGGCCGAGGTGCCAGATCCGGCGAGTTTTTCCGGAGGCAAGGTTGAGGCGGCCAAGAGGTCGCTCGACTACATGGGGCTGAAGCCGGGGCAGAAGCTTTCGGACATCAAGATCGACACGGTTTTCATAGGCTCATGTACCAATGGCCGCATCGAAGACCTGCGCGCCGCGGCCGAAGTCGTGAAAGGCAAGAAGATCGGCGTCAAGCGCGCGATGGTCGTGCCCGGCTCAGGTCTTGTTCGTGCCCAGGCCGAGGAAGAGGGGCTGGCGGACATCTTCCGCGAGGCCGGATTCGAGTGGCGGCTTGCGGGTTGCTCGATGTGCCTGGCGATGAACCCCGATCAGCTTGCACCCGAGGAACGCTGCGCCTCGACCTCGAACCGGAATTTCGAGGGGCGGCAGGGCTACAAGGGCCGCACGCACCTGATGAGCCCGGCAATGGCGGCGGCCGCCGCGATTACCGGTCATTTGACGGATGTGCGCGAGTTGATGTGACCGCGCGTCCTTGTGCCTGAAACAGTACCGCTGCCTTTGACGTTATTGTGGCGGCTTTTTCACGGCTTGCCGTGGGCAGGTAGGACGCGGGGACGCAGCTGGCCGATACGCGGTGCCTCAAGCGCGGTTCCTGTAACGCACTGAATAAAATTGAAAAAAATCTTATTCAGCACCATCCGGCCCGTGTCGGCTGAATTTTGTGGCTTCTTTGTGACATTAATACGGTCAAATATTGCATCTGAACTGGAAGAGTACTCGGGATGGCTCTATAAACTTCGCCAGATACGATTTCGGGTGTTTGTGCCCAAGGAGTGTGTGACATGAAGACGACTTTTTCGGTCCTCGCGGCTGTAGCCACTTTGTTCCTGGCTGCGCCGTCCTGGGCAATAACCATCTCATCCATCGACTCCAGCTGGGAGAATACCGGTCCCTATGTGAGCGGTGACGGAACCAATCAAATTCGCTGGGGCACGAGCACCGGCGACGGGCGCAGCGGCTATAACTTCAGACCAAGAGACACGAGTTTCGATGTCGAGGCCGACACCTATTTTTCGCTGGGCCGGTTCACGCATCTGAACTTTCCGATAACGGGCAATGTTCTTGAGGCGGCGGATCTCTTTGTATCGTTCACGATCGATGGCGTCGCTGGGATGTTTCAGTCGGTGTTCCATTTCGATCATTGGGAAACCACCAACGAGCTTGCGAACTGCGCAAACGGAGATCTTAACGGCGTGGGTGTCAACTCGAACGGCTGTGCGGACCGCGTTCAGGTTTCCAACAATGTCGGTCTTTCCGATGAGTTCGTGATTGATGGCGTGATCTATGCTCTCGAGGTCGATGGATTCCGCAAGGACGGGGCTGATCTCGATGAGTTCTGGACCGTTGAGGGTGAGCGCAACCACGCCCGGCTTCGCGCGATCATTCGCACCGTCGGTTTCGTGGAAGAAGAAGAGCCGGAGGATCCCGAGAATCCGTCGCCGGTTCCGCTTCCGGCAAGCGGGCTGTTGCTTGTGGCGGGTGTTGCGGGGCTCAGGATGCTGCGCCGCCGCGGGTAGCGGGCGGGCAATCCGGACCGAAGCGAAAGGGGCCCCAAGGGGCCCTTTTTTGTCGGTTGCGCAAGGTCCGATGCCGGGGCTAGAAGACGGCGTCAGGAAACAAGGAAATCGTCCATGGACAAGTTTACCACTCTGACCGGCGTGGCCGCCCCCATGCCGCTGGTCAATATCGACACCGATATGATCATTCCCAAGCAATTCCTGAAGACGATCAAGCGAACCGGTCTTGGCGCCAACCTGTTTGACGAGATGCGCTTTGATCGCGACGGCAACGAGATCCCGGACTTCGTGTTGAACAAGTCGGCCTATCGTGACGCGCAGATCCTGGTTGCGGGAGAAAACTTCGGCTGCGGGTCGAGCCGCGAGCATGCCCCCTGGGCGCTGATGGATTTCGGCATCCGCTGCGTGATCTCGACCAGTTTTGCGGACATCTTCTATAACAACTGCTTCAAGAACGGCATTCTGCCGATCGTGCTTCCTCAGGAGGACGTCGACAAGCTGATGGACGATGCGGAGCGCGGTTCCAACGCGGTTCTCACGGTCGACCTGGAGACGCAGACGATATCGGGTCCGGACGGCGGAACCATCGGCTTCGAGGTTGACCCGTTCAAGAAGCATTGCCTTCTGAATGGGCTGGACGACATCGGACTTACGGTGGAAGCCGCGGCCCCGGCAATCGAGGCCTTCGAGGCGAAGGCCAAAGCCGAGCGCCCTTGGGTCTGAGCCGAGAGCCACCACCAGATGTGGGGCCGTCCTTCGGGGCGGCCTTTTTTTGTTTCGGAATTGATGCAATGTCGCACCATTCCGAACACTAAATCGCCCAGAAACTCGTTCAGATTTCGGGAGTTATTGCCGTGATGTCCAAGGCAAGGCAAGAATGGGGCAAAATTATGGCAGACCGAAAAACCGGCTGTACACAACAAGATGCGGCACGTCGGGTCTGCCCGGAGAATGCCGCGACATGAGGCAGAGGCAGTGATACCGCGATTCCTTGGCGCGCTGGTGCGTGCGTTTCTCGTCATTGTCATGATCGTGACGCCGTCGCTTCTGCTGCCGGGAACAACCGCCGAGACCATGCCGGTCGTAACGCTTGTCGCGCTCTTCGCCGCGGCTCTGACGTTCTTCGAATATGCGTCGACATACCCCGGACTGGTCGAGTTCCGCGATGCGCCGCCGTTCAACCGCCTGCGGTTCGGGTCGCTGTTCCTGACGGTCGTGCTTCTGTCGGTGCTGGCATCGGCGGACGCTTCTTCCAGCGGCTTCTCCAGCACTGTCGCGGCAGTGGGGACGACTGTCGGAAATGCCATCGACTTCCCGTATTCTCCGGTTCGGCTTGTCGTTCTCATGCTGCCGCCAGAGGCCGAAGCGAGCCATTCGCACCTGGTACGGGATTCGGCCGGCCTGGCCTATCTGATCTCGCTCTTCACCCTTGCCATCTTCGTCATCTTCCAGCGGGTTCGCCGTTGGCCGACGCGGACGCGCGGGTTCAACGTCTGGGTCAACCTGCCGACCTTCGATCCGACCGCGGGCGGGGATGTTGTCGAACGGTTGGAACGCGACGCACGCTTTAACATCGCGTTAGGCTTTTTGCTGCCATTCCTCATGCCGGCGGTTATCAAGTCGGCGGCGTCGCTCTTCGGAACGGTGTCGCTGGACAGTCCGCTAACGCTGATCTGGACGGTTGCGGCATGGGCCTTTTTGCCAGCTTCTCTATTCATGCGCGGGATCGCGATGGGCCGTATCGCGCTTCTGATCACCGAAAAGCGCAAATCCGCCAGCCGGGACGAAGGCAACGCCGGGTTGGTGCCTGCCTGATCGCATTACTCGCCGCGGCGCCTGCCGCGGCCGATACCCTGCGAATTGCCTATCTGCATACCGAGCTTTCGCGCGACGGACCGGGGCTGATGCTGCGCGATATCCTGGAGGACGATCCGCAGGTGGTCGCTCTTGTCAGCGTGCTGCGGGCCGCGGAGGCCGATGTGCTGGTTCTGGGCGACGTGGACTACGATCTGCATGGCGTGGCGATCGCGGCGCTGGCGGAGCGTATCGGGGGTTATCCGCACCGTTTTGCGCGGCGTCCCAATCGCGGGATGCAAAGCGGGCGGGACCTGGATGGCGATGGGCATACGGGCGGGCCGGGGGATGCCGAGGGCTATGGCGACTTCGCAGGCCAGGGCGGCATGGCGGTACTGTCGCGGTTTCCCATCGGTAGTGAAGGTATGCGCGATTTCTCGGGTCTTGCGTGGACGGATCTGCCGGGAAACCTGGCGGTTGGCGATGGCCGCGACCCCGGCCGCCTTAGCACGACGGTGCACTGGGATGTGCCGGTTCTGGTGCCGGGAGGTGAGCCACTGCATTTGCTTGTCTGGCACGCGACAGCGCCGGTGTTCGATGGGCCCGAAGATCGGAACGGGCGGCGCAACCATGACGAGGCGGCGTTCTGGCGGGTGTATCTCGATGGCGGATTCGGAAACGTTCCGAAGTGGTTCGCCCTGCTGGGTACGGCAAATGCCGACCCCTTCGACGGCGAAAGCCGCCCCGGGGCGCTTCGGGCGCTTCTGGAGCATCCCGCGCTTGTCGATCCCCGGCCCGCAAGCCGGGGTGCCACAGCGGCGCATCGTGCTGACGGAGGGGTAAATGCCGGGCAGATCGGACCGCCGGAGCTGGATACAGTTGACTGGCCGGACGGGTCCGGTGGCCCGGGCAACCTGCGCGTGGACTACATCCTGCCCGCCATGTCGCTGGCGGTCGCCGGCAGTGGCGTGCTTTGGCCCGAGGGCGGATCACTGGGCGAGGACGTGGCCCGCGCCTCGCGCCATCGGCTGATCTGGGTGGATGTCGAACTGGGCGATGGCTTCGCCAATGGCGGTTAGGGGATCGGTGGCGGAGAAACCGGGGAGGAGGTCGTCGAATTTTTCGCCAGAGAGCGAGTGGGGCATCGACCAGAGATAGCGCATCTCTATCAGCTTGCGGCCCATCGGCCAGAACGGCGCGGCGGCGAAGAGCGGCAGCCAGTTGAACCCCACCACCGTCTGGGCCCGTCCCGAGGCGCGTGCGACATGTTCGGCCAGTTGCCGGATGCCGAGGGTGTAGCCGGGAAACGGGATGTCCTCGAACGCCGCCAGAGTGTCGCGGTTCTCGGCCAGTGCAACGGCGGCGCGTGCCATATCCGGCAGGTAGGCCCAGGCGTGCGGGGCATCTGCGTCGCCGGGTGAAGTGATGCGGCCTTTCCGCGATTTTGCGGCAACGATGCTGTCGAACCAGTTGCCGGAGCCCGTGGTGTCGATGAAATCACCAGCCCGCAGCACGATTGTGCGGACGCCGGAGGCACGGTAGGCGGCTTCCATGTCGACACGAATGCGGCCGAGGGGGTTTTGCGCGGCGTGCGCTGTGGTTTCGTCGAGAAGCGGGCCGGCGCCCTTACCGAAGATGTAGACATTGCCGGGCAGGATCACTGTTGCATTGACCGAAGTTGCTGCAGCGATCACATCGCGGGTCATGCGCGGCACCTCGCGCGACCAGGCCGGGTAGAGCGGGTTCCAGCCGTTCACGATCACGTCGACGCCTTTGACGGCGGTCATCAGGTCGTCGGTCTTGCGATCGTAGTGCCGGACCTGCCAGCTCGCGTTCCAGAATGCTTCGGCCGTGTGGCGTCCGAAGCGGCCATTGCCGCCGAGGATGAGTGCGCGTCCGGTCATGTCGTTTCCTCCGGTGAGTGTGTCGGCAGCGTTTTCAGATATTCAGGATAATTTGGGAATTCCCCATTTTCTCAGGTGTGGTATGCATCGCTGCATGGCAAACTCTGCGAATGTCGACTGGTCACTGGTGCAATCCTTTCTCGCGGTTGCCGAGACGGGTTCGCTTTCAGGTGCGGCGCGGGAGTTGGACCTGACGCAACCGACGGTCGGGCGTCATGTGCAGGCGCTGGAGGCCGATCTGGGCGTGTCGCTCTTCAAGCGGCAGCCGCGGGGAATGGCGCTGACGCCGCAAGGAGCGGCCTTGCTGGAGAACGCCCGGGCCATGCGTGAGGCGGCGCAGGCACTGAGCCTGAATGCGGCCGGGCGCGAGAGCGATCTCTCGGGCACGGTGCGGCTGACGTCGAGCGTCACCGTCGCGCATCACGTCCTGCCGGCGGTGATCGCGGAACTGCGCGAGATACATCCCGAGATCCAGATCGAACTGGTGGCGTCCGATACCTCGGAGAACCTGCTCTACCGTGAAGCGGACATCGCGGTGCGCATGTATCGCCCGACGCAACTTGACGTGGTGGCCAAGTACCTGGGGCAGGTTCCTCTCGGGCTTTTCGGTGCGAAGTCCTATGTTCAGCTCAAGGGCTATCCGAGTTCCCCCGAGGAAATCGTGCAGCACGATTTCATCGGTTACGACAGGGACGACAGCATGATCCGGGGCTTTCGCGACGCGGGCATGGACGTCGACTTCGACTTTTTCCCGGTTCGGTGCGACAACCATACCGTGGTCTGGGAGTTGGTGCGCGCGGGCGCGGGGCTGGGCTTTGGCATGGAACAAGCGGGACGAGACGACCCGCTTTTGACGCAGATTGATTTCGGCGTCGAAATTCCGAAGGTCGAGGTGTGGCTCGCCGCGCATGAGGCGGTGCGGCGATCGCCCCGCGTTGACACCGTCTGGACGGTGCTCTCGGATCGGTTGTCGGCTTTCTGCACACGGGACTGACCGAGGGTCGCTTGACCCTGTCGGCGCGTCGCGCTACCCGGCTCTCGCAGATTTCCGGAGAGACGTCCCATGAGCAATGCTTCGCTTCTTATCCTTCCCGGCGACGGGATCGGTCCCGAGGTCATGACCGAGGTCAGGAAGGTCATCGACTGGTATGGCGCCAGGCGGGGGCTGACCTTCGACGTAAGCGAGGATCTTGTCGGTGGCGCGGCATATGACGCGCACGGTACGCCTCTGACGGATGCCACGATGGCGAAAGCTCAGGAGGTTGACGCCGTGCTGTTGGGCGCCGTCGGCGGCCCGAAATACGACGTGCTGGATTTCAGCGTGAAGCCGGAGCGGGGCTTGCTGCGGCTTCGCAAGGAAATGGACCTTTACGCCAACCTGCGGCCCGCGCAGTGCTTCGATGCGCTGGCCGATTTCTCGTCGCTGAAGGCTGACGTTGTCGGCGGGCTGGACATCATGATCATCCGCGAACTGACGAGCGGTGTCTATTTCGGCGAGCCGCGCGGCATCCACACCGAGGGCAACGAGCGTGTGGGCATCAATACCCAGCGTTATACCGAGAGCGAGATCGCTCGGGTCGCGCGCTCGGCCTTCGAGCTGGCGCGGAAGCGGGGCAACAAGGTCTGCTCGATGGAGAAGGCCAACGTCATGGAATCGGGCGTGCTCTGGCGCGAGGTGGTGACGGAAGTCCACGCCGCCGAGTACCCGGACGTCGAGTTGAGCCACATGTACGCCGATGCGGGTGCGATGCAGCTGACCCGCTGGCCCAAGCAGTTCGACGTCATCGTGACCGACAACCTCTTCGGCGACCTTCTCTCCGACCTCGCGGCGATGCTGACCGGATCGCTCGGCATGTTGCCGTCGGCCTCGCTTGGGGCGCCGATGGCAAATGGCCGGCCGAAGGCGCTTTACGAGCCGGTGCATGGCTCCGCCCCGGACATCGCCGGGACAGGCAAGGCGAACCCGATCGCCTGCATCCTGAGCTTCGCGATGGCGCTCCGATACAGCTTCGATCAGGGCGACGAGGCGACCCGGCTGGAAGAGGCTGTGAATTCGGTTCTGGCTGACGGCCTGCGTACGGCGGACCTTCTGGGCCAAGAGGGCGTTGCCCCGGTCTCAACCGCCGAGATGGGTGACGCGATCGTCGCCAAGCTGGACGCAAGCCTCTGACCGAGTCGGGCAAATCAACCCTGCGGGGGGTTCTCTTCGCCCTTGTGGGGTACGCCGTCTTCTCGACTCATGACGTCGTAATCAAGTTTCTCGGCGCGGATTATTCGCCGTTCCAGATCCTGTTTTTCAGCGTGTTGCTGGGATTTCCGTTCGCAACGCTGATGCTGATGAGCGACAACGAGATGGACACGCTGCGCCCGAAGAACCCGGGCTGGGTGACGGTTAGGACCGTCGCAGGTTCGATTACCGGGGCGGCGGCCTTCTATGCGTTTTCGGTCCTGCCGCTGGCGCAGGTCTATGCGTTCATTTTCGCCGCACCCTTGCTGATCACAGTGCTTTCAATCCCAATCCTTGGCGAGACGGTGGGCGTACATCGTTGGGCTGCCGTGGTTCTCGGCCTGATCGGTGTGTTGATCGTGCTGCGGCCCGGAGCCGAGCCACTGACGCTGGGCCACATGGCGGGGCTGACCGCGGCGGCGGGGAGTGCCACGGTTTCGGTCATCACGCGCAAGATCGGCAAGGAGGAACGCGCGGCGGTGCTGATGCTCTACCCGATGATGGCGAATTTCATTCTCATGGGGTTGTTGCAGCCTTTCGTCTATCAGCCGATGCCAGTCGAGCACCTGGGCCTGCTGGCGATCATGTCGCTTCTCGGCTTCTGTGGGGGGCTTTGCATTATCGCCGCCTATCGTGCGGCCGACGCCGCGATGATCGCGCCGATGCAATATAGTCAGATCATCTGGGGTGCGGGCTTCGGCTTTCTGGTCTTCAGCGAAGTTCCCGACAGCTTCACATGGATTGGCGCGGCGGTCATCATCACCGCGGGTCTCTATGTTGTGATCCGCGAGTCGCTCGGCGGTCGGTCGATCAACACTCCTGTACTTGAAACGCGCACCCGGACCGGTACGGCGAGTTCACCCAATATCGGGGCAATGCTTCGAGCGCGGTCGGAACGCGTGCTTCCCGGACACGAAGCTCTTGCAAAAGATAACGAAGGGCAGTAACCCACGCTCTCGGTCGGAGTGTAGCTCAGCCTGGTAGAGCACTGTCTTCGGGAGGCAGGGGTCGTGAGTTCGAATCTCGCCACTCCGACCAATGAATTCAACGAATTATCGCTTGCTTCATATCGTGCTTCTTCGCACGGGAAGCACATATGAAGCACGGTGTGGGTGAGCCAGAGTGACCTGCCCCCCCGAGGCTCCCTCATTCATAACGAGAGTCTGCGGGTCTGGTTTTCATGTCCTTCGTCGTCAGTATGGGCAAGCGCGCCGGGCGCGGAGCCCTCAACCCGGCAGAGCGGCTGGCCTCGCGAGCCGACGACGAACGAACACACCCGCCCTGCGATGGGACGCTACCGGTTCAATTCCGAGACACAGGCGCCTTCTCGGCTGGGTCATGTCTTGCGTCCCAGGTCCAGACGTCGAACTGCGTCAGGATACTCGGCCCGAATGTCTGGGTCAGCGGCACATCCGCAGCATCCCGGCCGCGGGCGATCAGGATCCGTCCCATGCGTCTTGAGTTGTTGCGCGGATCGAACACCCACCAACGGCCATCGAGAAAGACCTCCATCCAGGCCGCGAAGTCGTCCGGGGCGTGGGGCTCGGGTTCGCCGAACTCGCTCAGATACCCGGTGCAATAGCGGGCCGGGATATTCATGCAACGGCACAACGCGATGGCCAGATGCGCAAAATCGCGGCAAACCCCCTGCCGCCCGGCCAGCGTTTGAGAGGCCGTGCGCGTCGCGCTGGCTTGCATGTAGTCGAACGAGACGGTTGTGTGCACGAAATCG
The DNA here is from genome assembly GCA_022340315.1 of Silicimonas sp. Lineage (GTDB taxonomy): Bacteria > Pseudomonadota > Alphaproteobacteria > Rhodobacterales > Rhodobacteraceae > JAJDOD01. Next base: position 28,814 of record JAJDOD010000008.1, read on the forward strand.
CAGATCGCCTGCACCCGCGCCCAGCCCGGCGATGTGGTCTCGAACCGGCGCCATGCCTCTTCCGACAGAAGATCCGTGTCGCAGTAGCGACTGCCGAGAAGATAGACCAGCGTCTCGAAGGGCAGATCCTGGACAGCCGCTTGCGTGGCGTCGGGCGCGACCGGATCGGGCAGTCCGCAATCCCGGAAAATCCCGTCGGTGGACACGGTGAACTCGCCAGCCGGCGCCACCATTCGCGTGCACCAGTTTCCGAAACTGTCGCGATAGCTTTCGAGCGGCACACTGGGCGAGGTCACCAGATAATCGGCGCGCTCCAGGTCGCCGAAGCGCGAGTAGTGCACGTTCAAGATGGCGATGAGTGGCGTCGGCTGGGTTAGCCGGTATTTCAGACGGCAACCGATCCGCATTCGAATGCCGGGGGCGTCGCCGTGGTCTGATCGGGGCGCTTTATCGTCCAAGAACGCACTCCTCATCTGCGAGTTGAAAGCCGCGATCGCAGCGCCATGTGTTTCCGGATCGATCGAAATGCGCGTTTGCCGGAAGGTCGATCGCGACACAGGCGGTGTCCGCGTTCTCAAATCCCCGCTCACAGCGCCATCCCGGCCCGTAGGACGCCGGGTCCAGAAAGGCGTTCGCGGGAAGCGCCACGGGATCGCAGCGGCCATTGATTTCAAAGAAGCCCCTTTCGCAGGCCCATTCGTCACCGTAGTCCGCATTGGTGAGATAGCCGTTCTCGGGGATTGCAATCGGAACGCAGGCGCTGGAACCGGCCGTGAAACCGCGTTCGCAGGTCCATCCGGAGCCTGAGGTGTCGTCGGTGAGATGGGCGTTGTCAGGCAGGACGATCGGAACGCAGGTCTCGCGATCTTGCCGGTACCCGCGATCGCACTGCCAGTCATAGCCGGAGGATTGCAGGAACGCATTGTCGGGCACCGGGATCGCTGCGCAGGAGGTCCCTCCTGCTTCTTCATACCCGCGCCGGCACGCCCAGCCAGAACCGTAGGACCGGCCGGTTGCATAGGCATTCGCCGGCATCTCGAGAGCCAGGCATTCGGCGCCCTCTACCCGATAACCGAGATCGCAGTCCCAGCCTCCGCCATAGCTGCGCGACTGAGCGTTCTGTGGCAACGGCCCGGTGCCGTCCTGCGCAAAGACTGGGAAGGCCATGGACGCGATCACACCGGCCACGGCTACTGTCCTCACAATCAGCCTTGAAAGCGGGCGCATCCTTGATACTTCGTGCTGTTTCATCGGTCTTTCCTTTGGAGACCCGGGCCCGTCGGTCGACGCGCGTGAATTCGTTAGCCCAAGCATGAGCGTTCCTGTGATCCGTCGGATGGGCGCGATTGGTGGCGAGGCGCCCTTGGAACTGGACCTCGATGGCATGCCTTCATTCTCGGCCGCCTCTATCGAGAAGTCCTGCGGAGCTGGCGAGCGGGTGCCGCCAGTCATCGGAGGGACAACTTGACCAAGGCCGCAGCCGCAAGGGCATGTTCCTTCTGGTGGTAGTGGCCAAGAAACTTGCCATCGACCCGGACCTCCCAGATGCCGTTTCTTTCGCGTACCTGAACCCCACCTTGCCGCGCTTGCCGGTCCAGGGAAGACCCCTTTTCCCCTTTGTTTATCGGCGGCGCGGGCTGCTTGTCGGTCACGTCCGGCTCCTTCGATTCTGGCGCGCGCACTTCTCCGAGGAGCATCACGGCGCGAATGAATTCCTCCGCATAATCGTCGGTTTCGCGGTGGCCGTGTTCGTGCCGGGTCATGCTCATCGGTTCAACGAACCGTTCTCGCAAATGGTCGATAAAACGTGGCTCGGTCCGGGCCATGTAGGCGATCAGAGATTGAAGGACCCGTTCATGCGCCAGCACTCGCCGTTCGAGATCGGTCGCTTCCGGGCTTGTCTTTGAAAGACTGGCGGCTGGTGCCATGGTTCTCTGCCCTTTGAATTGTTGGATTGCCCCTCGAGCGACCTGCGCTCACGTGCGAACATGCAGGCATCATCTGCTCGTCGTGATGCCGGTCTTCGCATCTTCCTATCATCCGGGCGGATAGATTGTGCTGACGCAGATTAGCTTGAGTGCAACCGTGCAGCCTGCTGACCAATTGCCCAGACAATTACCAGCGCGGAAATGGATAGCAGAAGAATTGCCGCTGCCTCGATCAGTATGTTTACCGGCTCCATTTCCTTCCCTTGCAGGACAACCAGACGACCGACTGCGGTGATTGCAATGAAAATTGGATACACAAAGACGGAGTTTCGTCTTGCGTAATAGACGGAAACCATTCCAATCACCTCAAGGTAGAGGAACATGAGAAGAATATCGGCGAGCGAAACTTCTCCTAGCTGGTAGATGGCGAGTATCTCAAAGGATACGGCGGTCAATGTCATGGTGACAATTATGACCAAAAGAATTCTCTCAATTACGTGAAACAAGCCTCGCGCCAAAAGTGTTTTTCCGAAACCCGATTCGCCATCAGCGGGTGAACCGTCGATATTCCTGGAACCGTCAGGTGGACGAGTATCTTTCAAATGTTTTTCATCCAGGCTTTGGGAAGCTGAAGGTTCTTTCTTGGGATTTAGAAACCACAGCTGGATGCGTCCGATTGGTGCTTTGGACGGATCACCGGGAAACGATGGCTGGGTTGATCTTGTCGCTGCCTTTCGGGTGTTGCGCTTGTCCCCTACAGTTCGAGGGCTGCAAGACAGGCTTGCGCGATATCCCTGTCCGGAGCATCGGTACCGGGCATGGTTGCCCATCCCGTCGCCATTAGCGCGTCGCGCCTTTGGTAGGTCGTGGCGGCCCGGATCGTTGCCAGCTTGTCCGCCCGCGACGGGTCGGACCGCGCCATATCGAGGCAAACAGGGACCATGGAGGCAATGACATCATCGCGGGACATCGCCATTGCCCTGTCATTCGCGGTTCCGCCGGTCACCCAGCCACCCCAGGAAAATCCGACAACGCCGACGAAGGCGGCGCCGATCACGGCGCCATAGATGCCGGGTTTGAGCCATTCGGGAGCATTCATTTCAAGTCCTCCTGCGGGGAAAGCGCCGCATCGCTATGGTTCTTCTTGTTCTCGGTCGCGGCCTGATCCCGGCTCAGCGCCTCGTTCAGCTCGTCTTCGGAGATCTCGCGCAACTCGGTGCGTCCGGCATGGGCGCCGCGCCCTCGCACCGTCAGGAAGGTCGCCGTCCGTCGATAGGCTGCGAAGCTCAGCCCCTCGAGGAGTTCTTCTTCGACGAGAACTTCATAGGAACCGGCTGGCAGTTCGTCCGGGTATTCCGGCAAGGTGAAAGGCTTCGAAAACCTCACCGTCGACCTTGTCGACCGCGTGTTCATTCTTGGCCTCCGCTGTGGGGCTTTTCTTTCGTTCGGCGTTCATGACCGTCACTTGTTTCGCGAGGCCGACCGGCAGAACGATCGACATTCCTTACCTCGGGATCATTGGAGTGGTGCTAACGCAGGTTAGCCCCGAGGCACCGAACCGGCCGGGAATGCCCTAACGGCACTCGCCGGCACTGACCTGTGTAAGGGCGGCGGGATCGACCTGCGTCTATCCTTGGGTGAGCGGGAACGATTTGCGTTCCTGCAACCAAGAAATGGAATGACGATGGGCAAACCCAATTTAGTCAACGTAATCAACACGCACCGGCCCGAGTTCGGGCGATTTCTCTATGCGTCGGTCGGCGAAGACCGGAACGGAACTGTCGTGACGGTCCTCTCCGCGCTCGCGCGGCTCGGTCTCGATCCCTGGGCAGAAACCGCAGAACTGGTCACCTTGGGGCGCGACGCCGCGCAAGCACGTTTGGGATCGCTACTTGGTCGATTTCGGGATGTTCCCGCGCTTGCAGGTAATCACAGTAGGGTCGCAAGAGAGTTGAGCCAGCTGCTTCCGGATAGCCCGAAGTCTGGCACCCTCAAGCGGGCTTCCGCGACGGTCGCGGACGGCCACCCGGGCAAAAGCGGGGTGATCTGGGCGGCACTCGCGATCCTCTTTGTGATGTTTCAAGTGCTGACATTTGGCGGGTCGGGGTCAGGCCAATGACCGTTTCCGCTCAGACAACCAAGACACCAGGTCATGCGGCGCACATGGCTGGGACGCTATCGCCGCGCGAACAGGGCGTTCTCTGGGACATGGAGGAACACTTCTGGACCAGCGGCGCCGACAATGCCCGCGCGACGACAGCCAATAACGCCGTCATGATCTTCCCCTATCCTCCCGGCATTCTGCAGGGCGATCAAATCTGGAACTATCTTGGCGAGAGAACCGGATGGCGTTCCGTCGTCATGTCGGAACGCAGAGT
>JAJDOD010000016.1 GCA_022340315.1 Silicimonas sp.
GCATCAGCGTCAAGGCCACCACGTCGGAACGCCTCGGCTTCACCGGCCGCGGCGAGGGCATCGCGGCACTGGCAACCGTCGCACTGATCGCGCCATGAGACAGCTGTTCCTCAGCTTCGGCGGCTCCGGTTACCTGAAACCTGCGCCCGGCACCTGGGGCTCCCTCGCCGCGATCCCCGCCGCCTTCGTCCTCACCACCTTCGGCGGACCGATCCTGCTGACCGCCGCAACCGTGGCGCTGACCTTTTTCGGCATCGCTGCCATCCAGCGCGAGATGGACGCCACCCAGGTGCACGACCCCTCGTGGATCGTCATCGACGAGGTCGTGGGTCAATGGATCGCACTCCTGCCCGTCGCCTTCGGCGCGGCACGCGCCGGCCTCCCCGTCACCGCGCTCTGGCCCGGCATCGTCGCGGCATTCCTTGCCTTCCGCCTCTTCGACATCTGGAAACCCGGCCCCGTCGGCTGGGCCGACCGCAAGCACACGGCCGCCGGCGTCATGCTCGACGACGTGATCGCAGGGATTTTCGCCGCGATCGCCGTCGTGGCACTCGCCTATCTCGCCCATCGCGGCTTCGTCGCCAGCGTCAACCCGGCCTGACCGATGAGCGCCGCTGCCCTCATCGACCTCGCCCGCGATGGCGGCGTGAAGATCGCGACGGCAGAGAGCTGTACCGGCGGACTGATCGCCGCCGCGATCACCGACATCGCCGGGTCGTCGGACGTCTTCGACCGCGGCTTCGTCACCTATTCCAACGCCGCGAAGACCGAGATGCTCGATGTTCCTCCCGATGTCATCGACACCCACGGCGCCGTCAGCGAGGCGGTCGCGCGCGCGATGGCGGCCGGAGCGCTAAGACACTCGGACGCCGCGCTTGCCGTCTCGGTCACCGGCGTCGCCGGACCGGGAGGGACCGAAGCCAAACCCGAAGGCATGGTGTGTTTCGGCCTCGCGACCCGCGACATGGTGCACACCGAAACCGTTCTGTTCGGAGCACTCGGACGCCGAAATGTGCGAGAAAGGACGGTTGCGTACGCGCTTGAGATGCTTGAAAGCCATTTTCGCAAGCCGACCAATCGCTAGTCACCTCCCGGCATTTCCGCCTGTTTTTTTGGCACTTCGTAAAGTGCACATGATTTTCGCAGGACTTCGGTCCGTTGCCACTTTTCCTTGCACGCCACCTTCGCCACCCCGTCGCCAACAACAACTGTACCGGGACGGAGAGAGATCATGGTTGGGGCCGATACCGCGTGGATCATCGTAGCGACCGCGCTCGTTTTGTTCATGACATTGCCGGGACTGGCGCTGTTCTACGGCGGGCTGGTGCGCGCCCGGAACGTCCTCAGCGTCTTCATGCACTGCTATGCGATCGCCTGCCTGATGAGCGTGCTCTGGCTCGCACTGGGCTATTCCATCGCCTTCGGTGGCGGCGAAAGCGGCTACTGGGGCGGTCTCGACAAGATGTTCCTCGCCGGCGTCACCGCCGACAGCCTGTCAGGCACCCTGCCCGAGGTCCTCTTCTTCGCCTTCCAGATGACCTTCGCCATCATCACGCCCGCGCTGATCGTCGGTGCCTACGTCGAACGGATCAACTTCGCCTTCGTCATGCTGTTCTCCGGCCTCTGGATGCTGCTCTGCTACGCGCCCGTGGTCCACTGGATCTGGGGCGGCGGAATGCTGGCCGACGGTGGCATCTTCGGAGAGACCGGCGCGCGTGACTTCGCAGGTGGTATCGTCGTGCACCAGACCGCCGGCCTCGCCGCACTTGTGCTTGCCGTCATGCTGGGCGCGCGCAAGAACCAGACCACGCCGCCGCACAACCCCGGTCTCGTCATGGTCGGCGCTGCAATGCTCTGGGTCGGCTGGTTCGGCTTCAACGGAGGCTCGCAGCTTGCCGCCGACGGCGGCGCGGCGATGGCCCTCACCGTCACTCACATCTCGGCCGCCACCGCCTCGCTTACCTGGGCGATCTGGGAGCGGATCAAGTACGGCAAATCATCGCTCGTCGGCATGGTCACCGGCACCATCGCGGGCCTGGCCTCGATCACCCCCGCCTCGGGCTTCGTCGGTCCGATCGAGGCGCTGATCATCGGCGGCATCGCCGGCATCCTCTGCCAGGAAGCGGTGAACCTGATCCGCAACGGCTTCAAGATCGACGACACGCTCGATGTCTTCGCCGTCCACGGCGTCGGCGGCATCTTCGGCACCATCATGATCGCAATCTTCGGCCAGGGCAGCATGACGGCCCAACTCGGCAGCCTTTTGATCGTCGGCGTCTTCACAATCGTCGTGACCGCGCTCATCGCCCTTGTTGCCAAGGCCGCGGTCGGCATGCGCGTGGACGAGGAAACCGAGACCACGGGTCTCGACCTCGCCCAGCACGGCGAACGCGCCTACGACATGAGCTCCTGACCCGGTCACGAAACCGGCACGGGGGTCACGCACCCCCTTGCCATACCCCCCGCGGACTGGTTCTCTACCCGCGCAATTCGCAAGGGAACGCCCATGCCGCGCAAAGCGGGCTACGTCACACGGCAGGCAGAGCGCCTCAGCGCCGGTCAGATCAACCGGCGCCGCTTTGTCGCCTCCGCGCTCTCGGCAGGCGTGACGCTTCCCACGGCGCTCTCGCTCGCCTCGAAAGCCGAGGCCCGCGTGCCGAAACAAGGCGGGTTTGCGCGGGCGGCCTTCGCCGATCGCAATGGCTTCAACGGCGCCCTTGCCTTCGCCCGCGGCAACGCGCTGACCGAGATCACGGCATCCGGCGACGTCATCGGCGAACTGGCTGAAACCATCGGGCACTCGTCCGACCACCGACGCTGGACATTCACCCTCCGCAAGGACGTCGCATTCCACGATGGGCAACCACTGACGAGCGAGGATGTACTGGCTACACTTTCCCGCCAGCGTCCCGTCAATGTCGAGGAGATCCGCGCTACAGGCCGCCTGTCCCTTTCGGTCAGGCTTGCCCGTCCGGACCCCGACTTCCCCCGCCGCCTCGCCGGGCCGCGGTTCGTCATACTTCCCGCCGGGGAGGAACCCAGATCTGCCAACGGAACCGGGCCCTATGTCCTCAACCGCTTCCAGCCGGGCGTCGTCGCCGAACTCACCCGCAACCCGACCTACTGGAAACCGAACCGCGCACATTTCGACGCTGTGCGCCTGACGGCCCTACCCGAGCCAATTTCCCGCCAGTCCGCCCTTATGACCGGCGAAGTCGACTATGCCGACCGGATCGACCCGTGCGGCGTCGCGCTCCTCCGCCGTATCCCGACGCTCTCGGTGGTGGAAACCCCCGGCTCCCGCCATCTCGCCCTGACGATGGACAGCCGGAAACCACCGTTCGACAACGCCGATCTGAGGCAGGCGCTCCGCCACGGCATCTCGGGACAATCGCTGGTCGAGCGCCTGCTCTTCGGTCACGGCAGCATCGGCGAAGATCACTTCCGCCCCGAGGATGCACGGGCGCTCTATCGCCGCTCGGGACACGCCGGCACCGTCCCGCTTGCCGCCGACGCGGCCAGCCGCGATGCGACGCGCCTCATCGTCGAAACCGCGAAACTCTCCGGGATCGAGATCAAGGTGGTCGATCCGACCGGGAACGACGGCTGGCGTGCCGAGATCCGGGACGACGACATTCCCGA
>JAJDOD010000141.1 GCA_022340315.1 Silicimonas sp.
GCGCGGGCCGAGGAAATGGCACAGCCGCAGTGCATCGTCATCGTGGACGCCAGTGGCGAAACGATCGCTCAGCTTCGAATGAACGGAGCCAAGTTTCTCAGCCTGAAGAGTGCTCGCGCGAAGGCGCGGACGGCGGCCTCCTCGGGGCAGCCGAGTGGGACCATCCCCGAGGCGGTCGGTCTTCTGATCGCTGCGGCGACCAAGGGCGAAGTGACCCGCCTTGAGGGAGGCTATCCCATTGTAGTCGACGGCGTTCTCGTTGGCGGAATAGGTGTTGGTTCGGGCAGTCCGGACCAGGACACAGAGGTTGCAATGGCGGCCTTGGCTTTGCTGGCAGATTCCTGAACTGAGTTAGGCATGTTCTGAGCCAAGAACGGGTCCGGCAGGATTTTTCGTCGATGCTCAAAACGCTTGGGTGCGACACGGACCGAGTATTTGCCGGAGAGTACAACCTCTCATCGGTTCGCAAGGTCGGCAAATTCCGTTAAGCGGTTGTTGGTGTGCCTTGCAGCAACTGTCAAAGTGGGCTCCGAGCGAACATCTTGGTCATTCTGTCAGATGACCGATCTGGCATGGAAAGCTGCCGCTCGTCAGTTACCAGACGCCGACAACCGAAGTTCGTTTCTTGATCGAAGTTTCAAAAATTATTCGCGCGACCAGAATAGAAAAACCAGGGCACTCAAGCGGGTATCCCCCCAGGTGGGGGGTGGCACCTTCGTGACTCAAGTCAGGAGCCAAGTCAGCCAGTCAGGCTGATTGAGTCGAGCTTAGATCAGTCCGTTGATCTTCGCGGCCCTGACCAACGTCACCAAAGAAGGCGAGGAAAGAATTGATCGGCGGTAACAAATCTCTGGCCGCGACTCGCCCACTATCGAGACACAAAGGGTAGGCAAAAGGGTGGGCAAGCAAAAGTAACTCTCACCCAACCACATGAAATATTTAGTATTTCAGGGAAGATATGGTGCGGTCGAGAAGACTCGAACTTCCACGGGAGTTACCCCACAGCGACCTCAACGCTGCGCGTCTACCAATTCCGCCACGACCGCACTGTCCCGGCTTCGGGTGGACGCGGTTTAGCGTTACATTCAGAGGATGTGAAGAGGGGAAATCTCTATTTTGCGCAGGCTGGCGTTGCGAGGCCCCGGCCAGGGTCCGGAGCCTCGTTTTCCCTACTCGGTGACCTTGAAGGTCGGGAGTGTGGAGACCGGCTGAACCGGTGCGTTCATGGCATTGTCCGGACCGTTGACCGCGGCCTTGATCAGTACCGCCCGCTCGGGCTGGCCGGGTGCGAAAACCGCCGGTTGACCGGCCTCGATCGCGTCGATGCCCATGCCGTACCACTGTCGTGCAAGGTCCTGGCGCGCCGTTGCGCCGAAGCCCTGGCTCAGGTGATGGCCCATCAACTCGGCATAGACCTGCTCGCCAAGTGCCACGAGGATCAACCCCGATCCGATGGCCACGTCCATGTCATCGGTACGGTAGCCGACGCTCAGGCAGATCTTCGAGGTCGCGGCCAGTTGCGGCGGCGCCATACCGCTGGACAGCACGAAGCCGGAGACGCCCTGCAGCACCTCGTCGCGCGACTTGAGCGACAGGGCGGCAACGTGATCTTTCATTACAGGCCCGAACTGTTTGCACTGGGCGGCGATCTCGGACACGCCCACGCCCTTGACCGACGAGGCAAGCTTCTCGCCATCGGCAATGGCATAGGTCCTTGCGAGGCAGAACTGCTCGTTCAGCACCGTGTTCGGGTCATCCATCGCGGCAAGCGTGGTGAAACCGCCATTGGTGTTGGTCAGGAGCGAAACGGTGTTGCAGTGCGAGGCAAGCGACACGCCATCGCCTCCGCCGAGGAAGTTGGGCAGCGATGCGCCGCCAGGCTCTTTCTCGGCGATGACAAGTGCATCGCCGGCAGGCGCGGTCGCCGCCAGGGTCGTGGCGGGAGCGGCGGAAGTCACGCCGGCCGCCTCGTCGCGATAGGCATGGAGAAGCCCGCCCGGCCCCATGCCGGTTTGCGCGATCTGCTGATGCGTAAGCGGTCCGCCGGCCAGCGCACGGTTGTGCGAGTTCAGAAGGAAGCTCTTCTCGTACTCGGTGAGATAGCCGGTTACCGGATAGTTCATATGGGCCTGGTACTGCGAAATGGCTGTCCGGGACTGGCGCCCCAGCACGCCATCCGGCTTGCCCGCGGGAAACCCGAAATAGTTCAGCGCCTTCTGGATTTGCCGCGCTTCGGCCCGCGCATAGCTCTTGGCCGGCGCGCGATAGACCTTGGTTGTCCGTTTCTGCCGGTTCTTGGTGGCTTCGTGCACGATCACGCCACCAATGATCCCGCCGACAATGGCGTCTCCCACATCGGCACTGGCGCGCTCGACACCGGATACGGCGATTATCGTTGCGATAGCAGCACTTAAAAGCAATTTGCGATACATGGCATTTCCCCCAGAAATCGGAATCGACTCAAAATTATCCGATGATGCTAACACGACATGGCGTGATGCCCGCCCCTTTTTGCTCGGTGTTTCACGCGGATTGCTCCGCGCCCTGCCCGGCGATAGAAAGGCACATGCCCGTCGAATGGATCACCAGCCATGCAGAAGTGCCCTACCCGGCCGCAGTCGCGGCGATGGAAGAGCGGGTCGCGGCCATCCGCGCGGGCACGGCCCCGGAAGCTGTATGGCTTCTCGAACATCCCGCGCTCTATACCGCCGGGTCCTCGGCCGTTCCCGCCGATCTGAAAGACCCGGACCGCTTTCCCGTGTACCGCTCGCGGCGCGGCGGACAGTACACCTATCACGGGCCGGGCCAGCGCGTGGCCTATGTGATGCTCGATGTCTCCGCACGCGGCCGCGATGTCCGCCGCTTCGTCGAGCAGCTTGAGGCCTGGGTGATCGGCGCCCTGGATCAATTCAACGTCAAGGGCGAGATCCGCGCAGGCCGCGTCGGTGTGTGGGTTCAGCGGCCCGAGAAAGCACCGCTTCCGGGTAGCTCGGCGCGCGAGGACAAGATCGCGGCAATAGGTGTTCAGATGCGCAAGTGGGTCAGCTTCCACGGCGTTGCAATCAACGTCGAACCGGATCTCTCGCATTTCGACGGCATCGTGCCGTGCGGCATCTCGGATCACGGCGTGACATCGCTTGTCGATCTCGGCCTGCCGGTCACGCTGGGCGACGTGGACGTGGCGTTGAAACGAACCTTCGGGCAGGTGTTCTGAGCTCTCGATACGGCCGTGTTACAATTCACCGGTTGCCCGACGGGACCGGCATCGGTCACACTTGTACGGCCAGCAGGTATCTTGGAAGGGGGAACAAGATGACAACGGAATTCGACCTTGGGGCCTATACGCGCAAAGTAACCACCAACTCGCAGCAGGCCCAGAAGCATTTCAACCAGGGCATCAACTGGCTTTACGGCTATAACCACGAGGCGGCCGCCGAGGCGTTCGAGGCCGCCCATGAGGCCGACCAGACCTGCGGCGCCGCGCTTTGGGGCTATGCCTATGCCATCGGCCCGAACTACAACAAGCCCTGGGAGTTCTTCGACGCCGACGAACGCAAGGCGACACTGGAGAAGGCAAACCAGGCCATTGCCGACGCACAGGCCATGAAAGGCAAGCTCTCGCAGGTTGAAGCCGACCTGATCACCGCGCTGGCCGACCGTTATCCGGACGATCCGACGATCGAGGATTACGGACCCTGGAACGACGCATTCTCGGACGCCATGCGCGTGGTCTATGCCAAGCACCCGGACGATCTCGACGTCGCGGCTATCTTTGCCGAGGCGCTGATGAACCGCACCCCGTGGCTGCTTTGGGACCTGAAGGCCGGTGAACCTGCCGAGGGGGCTTCGACCCGCGAGGCGCAGGCCGTGCTCGAGCGCGCCTTCGACGAGTTGCCGGGCGCCTGGGATCACCCTGGACTTCTGCACCTCTACATCCACCTGATGGAGATGTCGCCGGCGCCCGAGAAGGCGCTTCGCCACGGCGACCGGCTGACCAACCTCGTGCCCGACAGCGGCCACCTGATCCACATGGCGACCCATATCGACGTGCTTTGCGGCGACTACCAGGCAGTGGTCGAACGCAACCACAAGGCCGCGCAGATCGACCGCAAGTATGAAGATTTCGCGGGCGCGCAGAACTTCTACACCGTGTATCGCATCCACAATGTCCACTTCGAGTCCTACGGCGCGATGTTCCTCGGCCAGCCCGAAGTGGCGCTCGCCGCCGCCGACCGGCTGATCGAGATGCTGCCCGAGGAGGTCGTCCGCTTCATGCCCGAGCTTTTCGAAAGCTTTTACGGCAAGCGCATCCATATCCTGGTGCGGTTCGGCATGTGGCAGGCGATACTCGACGAAACCTTACCCGCGGATAAGGATCTTTATCTCTACACCTGCGCCGCCGTGCACCAGGCCCGCGCCATCGCCTATGCCAACCTCGGCCAGCCCGACAAGGCGGCGGAAGAACGCGAGCTTGCCGTCGCCGCGCGCGAGAGGATCCCCGAGGACTGGATGGTGTTCAACAACACGTCCGAGGATGTTCTCAGGGTCGGCGAAGCCATGATGGACGGCGAGATCGCCTTCAAGTCGGGCCGCATCGACGAGGGGCTCGACCATTTGCGCCGCTCGGTCGAGCTTGACGACAACCTGCTCTACGACGAGCCCTGGGGCTGGATGCAGCCCGCCCGCCATGCGCTTGGCGCGCTTTTGATGGAGGCGCAGCACTTCGACGAGGCCGAGGCCGTCTACCGCGCGGATCTCGGCCTTGACGACACGCTTTCGCGCCCCTGCCAGCATCCGCGAAATGTCTGGAGCCTGCACGGGCTGCACGAGTGCCTTGTCCGGCGCGGCGAATTGACCGAGGCGAAACACCTCAAGCTTTTGCTCGACCAGGCGGCGGCGCGGGCGACGGTGCCCATCCAGGCGTCGTGCTTCTGCCGGAAGCGGGCGGCGGCATAGCCGGAGGTCACTGGCGGCGGAGAACTTTAAGAATAACCCGCAAATTATTGATATAATTTGCTTAAACTTTCTTTTTGTACTGAGCGCGCCGTATTGTTTGCCCTGCGCGGCACTTCTTCTCCGGTGTATGCGCGGCGCCGATGGCCCGGCGCAGGCGAGACAGGGGTGGAAGCGCCAGTTTCGCTCCTGAGACAATTTGCCGATCCGGCGCGGCATTTCGACCATTGCGACCAACCGGTTGGCGTTTTAGAACCACTGCCAAACGGGGCCCAGCGCCTCCAAGCGAACGATACGGGAACCCAGGAGGCATCCTTCATGGCAGACGCCGCCGTACACGGACATGACGACCACCACGAGCGCGGGTTCTTCCAGCGCTGGTTCATGTCCACGAACCACAAAGACATCGGTATTCTCTACCTCTTCACCTCTGCCGTGGTCGGCTTCGTCGCCGTGGCTTTCACCGTCTACATGCGGATGGAGCTCAAGGACCCGGGCGTGCAGTTCATGTGCGACGAGGGTGCGCGCTTCATCTCGCAAGGCACCTGTGCCCCGAACGGCCATATCTGGAACGTCTTGGTCACTGCGCACGGCATCCTGATGATGTTCTTCGTGGTGATCCCCGCACTCTTCGGGGGTTTCGGCAACTTCTTCATGCCCTTGCATATCGGCGCGCCTGACATGGCGTTTCCGCGGATGAACAACCTGTCCTACTGGCTTTATGTCGCAGGCTCGTCGCTGGCGGTGGCCAGTGTGCTTTCGCCGGGCGGCAATGGCCAGCTTGGCTCTGGCGTGGGCTGGGTGCTTTATCCGCCGCTCTCGACCAGCGAGGCCGGGTTCTCGATGGATCTTGCCATCTTCGCGGTGCACCTCTCGGGCGCGTCCTCGATCCTGGGCGCGATCAACATGATCACGACATTCCTTAACATGCGCGCGCCGGGCATGACGCTCTTCAAGGTTCCGCTTTTCGCCTGGTCGATCTTCGTCACCGCCTGGCTGATCCTTCTCTCCCTGCCGGTTCTGGCAGGCGCGATCACCATGCTGCTGACCGACCGGAACTTCGGCACGACCTTCTTCCAGCCCGCCGGTGGCGGCGACCCGATCCTTTACCAGCATATCCTCTGGTTCTTCGGGCACCCGGAAGTCTACATCATCATCCTGCCCGCCTTCGGCATCATCAGCCACGTCATCGCGACCTTCGCGAAGAAGCCCGTCTTCGGTTACCTGCCGATGGTCTGGGCGCTGATCGCCATCGGCGCCTTGGGCTTCGTCGTCTGGGCACACCACATGTACACGGTCGGCATGAGCCTGACCCAGCAGACCTATTTCATGCTGGCGACGATGGTCATCGCGGTGCCGACAGGCGTTAAGATCTTCTCGTGGATCGCGACGATGTGGGGCGGCTCGATCGAGTTCAAGACGCCGATGCTCTGGGCCTTCGGGTTCCTGTTCCTCTTCACCGTGGGTGGTGTGACGGGCATCGTGCTGAGCCAGGCCGGCGTCGACCGGGCCTATCACGACACCTACTACGTGGTGGCGCACTTCCACTACGTGATGAGCCTTGGCGCGGTCTTCGGCATCTTCGCGGGCATGTACTTCTGGCTCGGCAAGATGTCCGGGCGGCAATACCCGGAATGGGCGGGCAAGGTGCACTTCTGGGCCATGTTCATCGGCTCGAACATCACCTTCTTCCCGCAGCACTTCCTGGGCCGCCAGGGCATGCCGCGCCGCTATATCGACTATCCCGAGGCCTTCGCCTACTGGAACGAGGTCTCGTCCTGGGGTGCGTTCCTGGCCTTCGCGTCGTTCCTCTGGTTCATCGGAGTGGTGTTCTACACGCTGACCAACGGCAAGCGGATCACCGAGAACAACTACTGGAACGAGCACGCGGACACGCTGGAATGGACCCTTCCGACCCCGCCGCCGGAGCATACTTTCGAGACGCTCCCGAAGCAGGAGGACTGGGACTGGCAGGACGGCCACTATCCCAGGAAGGACCGGCTGGTCGAAGACAAGACCTGACACAAGAAAGCCCCGCGCAAGTCGCGGGGCTTTTTGCTGCGGCGAACGGTCCTTTTACGGACGCTTGGACGCAGCCGCTTCGTCTCTTATCTTCTCGCCATGCCCTATCGCTGGTCCGAAACACCCCTGGAAAGCACGCTGACCCTCTGGCCGCATCAGTCGATGACGCCGCGGGGCTTTTCGTGGTTCATCGGCTCGACGGCGGCCATGCTGACATTTCCGCTGTTCGCCGTGCTCGGCTCGACGGTTGCCTGGGTTCTGATGGTGTTCTTCGTCGCCGTCGTAGCGGGCATCTGGCGCGCGATCGCCGCCAATCAGAAAGCGCGGAGCACGCGCGAGGAACTGCGGCTTACCGAGAGCCGGGTCGACCTCTCGCATCAGCCCCCGGAGGGTCCGGCGCTTTTTTGGCAGGCCAACCCGCACTGGGTAACCGTCAACCTGCGCAACGATGGCCCGGTCGAGAACTACCTGACGCTGAGGGGCGGCGGTCGCGAGGTGGAGCTTGGACGCTTCCTCACGCCGGAAGAGCGCCAGGGCCTTTACGACGAGCTTCAGGCCCGCATCCGGCGCGCCTGATCTTCATCTCTTTGAAAAATACGCAAAGCGCGGCGGCTCAGGCCAGCCGCGCCTTGACCATCGGGCCGACCGAGCCGAAATCCATCTGCCCGGTGTACTTCGACTTGAGCGCGCCCATGACCTTGCCCATGTCGCGGATGGAATCCGCCCCGGTTTCGGCAATCGCGGCCTCGACGGCAGCGGCGGTTTCGGTCTCGTCGAGTTGCCTGGGAAGATATTCCTCGATGATGGTGATCTCGTCGCGCTCCTGCTCGGCAAGCTCCAACCGCCCACCTTCCTCGTAGGCGCGCGCAGATTCGTGGCGTTGTTTCACCATCTTGCCGAGGATCTGCAGTATCTCGTCTTCGCCCACGCCATTCTCGGCACCGTCCCCGCCTTCGCCGCGGCGAGCGATGTCCCTGTCCTTGATCGCGGCATTGATCAGCCGTAGCGTCGACAGACGTTTTGCATCCTTTTCGCGCATGGCATTCTTGAGCGCTTCCCCGATGCGGTCTCGCAAATCCATCAGTCAATCATCCCATGTTTCCCAAGTCCGGGACCTTATCTCAGCACATCGCCCCCTGCAACAGCATCAATTCATGCCAAGGCACTGAAAAATAACGATT
Organism: Silicimonas sp.; assembly: GCA_022340315.1. Taxonomy (GTDB): domain Bacteria; phylum Pseudomonadota; class Alphaproteobacteria; order Rhodobacterales; family Rhodobacteraceae; genus JAJDOD01. Next base: position 8,157 of record JAJDOD010000141.1, read on the forward strand.
AGTGAAAAATCCGGCCCGGGTTGACGCGCCGTTCCGAACCCCTTAGACGCTTGATCGTTTACCGAAAACAGGAGGCAGACATGTCAAGTGCCGCAGCGAAACCCACCGCGTGCCTGGCGTTGGCGGATGGCACCCTGTTCTTCGGCAAGGGCTTCGGCGCCACTGGCCAGAAAGTGGCCGAGCTTTGCTTCAACACCGCCATGACCGGATACCAGGAGATCATGACCGATCCCTCCTATGCCGGGCAGATCGTGACCTTCACGTTTCCCCACATCGGCAACACCGGCGTGAACGTCGAGGACGATGAAACCGCGGATCCGGTGGCCGAAGGCCTGGTGGTCAAGTGGGACCCGACCGAACCCTCGAACTGGCGCGCCACTGAAGAGCTATCGGCCTGGCTTGAGCGCAGGGGGCGGATTGGCATCGGCGGCATCGACACCAGGCGGCTCACCCGTGCCATTCGCCAGCAGGGCGCGCCGCATGTGGCTCTTTCCCATGATCCGGACGGCAATTTCGATATCGAGGCACTGGTTGCCGCCGCGCGCGGCTTTCCCGGTCTTGTCGGACTGGACCTTGCCAAAAAGGTTACCTGCGCCCAATCCTATCGCTGGGACGAGATGCGCTGGGCGTGGCCTGACGGCTATGCGCGACAGGAGAGCCCGGTCCACAAGGTCGTCGCCATCGACTATGGCGCGAAGCGGAACATCCTGCGCTGCCTCGCCAGCGTGGGCTGCGACGTTACCGTATTGCCCGCCACGGCCACCGCCGAGGATGTGCTCGCGCTCAACCCCGACGGACTGTTTCTGTCGAACGGCCCCGGCGATCCGGCGGCGACCGGCGAGTACGCCGTGCCGATGATCGAGGGCGTTCTGTCGCGCTCGGACATGCCAATCTTCGGCATCTGCCTCGGCCACCAGATGCTGGCACTGGCGCTTGGCGCGCGTACCGTCAAGATGAACCACGGTCACCACGGCGCGAACCATCCAGTCAAGGACGTCGAGACCGGAAAGGTCGAGATCACCTCGATGAACCACGGCTTCACGGTGGACAGCCAGACCCTGCCGCAAGGTGTGAAGGAGACGCATGTCTCGCTCTTCGATGGCTCGAACTGCGGCATCCGCATGACCGACCGGCCGGTGTTCTCGGTCCAGTACCATCCAGAGGCAAGCCCGGGCCCGACCGACAGCATGTACCTTTTCGAGCGGTTCGCCGCGGCGATGTCCGCGCGCCAAACCACCCCGGCATAAGGTTTTTTCGCTCTCCCGGCCAATATCCCCGGCCGGGAAATTTCCCTGTTCGGCTTAATTCCCGCTTAACCATGTCCTGCGATTGAAGCGGGGCCCGTTTGCATTGGAATGCCGTCGATGCCCAACCTTCAGCGCCCCTCGCCACTTGTCCTGACGGCTACCCAGCGCTGCGACACGCCTTTCGGTCTGGCGGGACGCGGCGATGCCCGGGTGCTCGACCGGCTTGGTCTTGAGACCGCTCTTCGCAACCACCTGTTGCCGCTCGCGCCGGCCGGCAGCGTCACCCCGGTTGCCGCCGCCCGCGTGTCCGACTTCCGGCGGATGGAGCCGCATCTTCGTGCGATCATGGGGCCGGTCAGTTGTATCCTATCCACACGGGACAATATCGAAACCGAACTGCTTTCGCTCCGCCAGGCCTATCTGGCCCGGCGGGCCGAGCACCGCGCTCCGGCGGATGAGAGCTGCCGCACCTGGTCGCCTGGGAGGGCTGCGACAACCTTTCTCGGCATCATTGGCGTCGTTGCAGCCCTTGGATGGCTTGCACCCGCGATCCTGCTTTGGTTGCTGGTCGGCTGGACCGTCCTGACGCTGACGCTCGTGACCGGGCTTCGTTCGCTTGCTGCCGCGATCCAGTTCCTCCACCGGCGCCGGAAGTCGCGCATATGGCGAAGTACCCGACCCGAGCACCTGCGCCCGCGACAACTGCCGACCATCTCGCTTCTCGTGCCTCTCTACCGCGAACGTGACATCGCCTCGCGGCTCGTCGCACGGCTGTCACGGCTCGACTATCCCCGCGACCGGCTGGAAGTGTGTCTCATCCTCGAATGGGGCGACCGCACAACCGAACAGGCGCTGCGCGACGCTGCATTGCCGGACTGGATGCGGATCGTGCGCGTGCCCCAGGGGCAATTGCGGACAAAGCCAAGGGCCATGAACTATGCGCTCGACTTCCTGCGTGGCGACATCGTCGGCATCTATGACGCCGAGGATGCTCCCGCCGCCGATCAGCTTCGCCGCGTGGCCGAGGCCTTTGCGCTTGCCCCGGCGGATGTGGCCTGCGTGCAGGGTGTGCTCGACTTCTACAATGCGACCGGCAATCTGCTGACCAGGTGTTTCGCCATCGACTATGCCGTGTGGTTTCGCCTGGTCCTACCCGGTTTCGAGCGGCTTGGCCTTGTCGTTCCGCTTGGCGGCACGACCGTGTTCTTTCGCCGCGCCGCGCTCGAGGCGCTTGGCCGTTGGGATGCGCATAACGTGACCGAAGACGCCGATCTCGGCCTCAGGCTTGCTCGTTGGGGCTATCGCTGCGCGGTCGTGCCCACGGTGACCGAGGAAGAGGCGACACGGACCGTTCCGGCATGGATTCGCCAGCGCAGCCGCTGGATCAAGGGCTATGCCATGACCTGGGCGGTGCATATGCGCGACCCGCTCAGGCTTCTGGGCGAGCTGGGGCCCCTGCGCTTCCTCGGCGTCCAGATCCTGTTTCTGGGAACCCTCAGCCAGTTCCTACTGGCGCCGCTGCTCTGGTCATTCTGGCTGATCCTGTTCGGTCTGCCGCATCCGCTGACGGACATCGCGCCCTGGGGGGTGATCGTCGGCATGGGCGTGCTGTTTTTCTTCTGCGAGATTGCGACGATGCTGACCGCGGCCACCGCTGTCGCCGGGGTCCATCACCGCTGGCTGATCAAATGGGTGCCGCTGATGCACCTCTACTTCCCGCTTGCCGCAATCGCCTCGTGGAAGGGCTTCGCGGAACTGGTCGCGCGCCCGTTCTTCTGGGACAAGACCGAGCATGGCAAAGAGATCGGACGCCGCGTCGCACGGAGAACCGCCTAGCTTCGCCCGGCCGCATCCGCCCGCGCCGCATCCTCGGCGTCCTGCCGCAACCGTGCCTCGAACGCCCGGCTAATATGCCCCTTCAACTCGCGATGCGCCGCGTCGGCATCGCCCGCGGCAATGGCTTCGACCACCGCGGCATGTTCGTCCACCGCGACCGAACTGCGGCCCGCGGCCGCCAGCGACGTCGTCGCCATCAACGCCATCGAGCGGTAGACGAGGTCGAGCTGCTGGACAAGGTACCGGTTGTGCGAGGCGAGATGCACCTGCCGATGAAACCGCCGGTTGGTCCGTGCCAGCGCGGCTGGATCCTCGATCAGCGCCCGGTCTTCGCGCACCATCTCTTGCAGAAGCCGCACCTCCTCCTCGGTCGCATGGCGGGCCGCCAACCGCGCCGCCAGCGCTTCAAGCTCGGAGCGCACGACGTAAAGCTCGGCCATCTGGTTGTGATCGAGCGACGCCACCACCAGCGACCGGCCGTCGCGCGCCAGAAGCGACTGCGTCTCGAGCCGCTGCAACGCCTCGCGGATGGGCGTGCGGGACATTCCGAAACGGTCCGCCAGTTCGCTTTCGACAAGGCGATCCCCGGGCCTGAAACTGCCGGTGTCGATCGCCTTCAGGATCAGCTGATAGGCATCCTTCTGGCTGGCGCGTGGGTCTGTCATGGGCATGCCTTCCTTTTCCCCGACGTTAGGCGGCAAACCCGCTTCATGGCAACGGGATATCCCGCTACACGATTGCGCGGTGCGGGCGCATTGGCTAGAGATCGGCCATGCCGAAAGACCAATTCGCTCACGTGAAGACCTGGGTGTTCGACCTGGACAACACACTGTATCCGCCGCATGTCCGGCTATTCGACCAGATCGAGATCCGCATGACCGCCTGGGTCATGGACGCGCTCGGCGTCGCGCGTGACGAAGCCGACCGTCTGCGCCGTCACTACTGGGCCACTTACGGCACGACGCTGGCGGGCCTGATGCGGGAGCACGACGTGGACCCGGCGCCCTATCTCACCGACGTCCACGACATCGACTTCGGCGCCCTGGCTCCCGACCCGGAGCTGGCAGCCGCACTCGCTGCACTCCCTGGCCGAAGAATCGTCTACACCAACGGGTCAGCACCCTATGCACAACGCGTGATCGAGGCGCGCGGGCTGTCCGGGCTTTTCGACGCGGTCTATGGCGTCGAGCACGCGGGGTTCCGCCCCAAACCCGAGCGCGAGGCCTTCGAAGCCATCATCGCCTGTGACGGTTTCCGCTCCGAAGTGGCCGCGATGTTCGAGGACGATCCCCGCAATCTTGCCGAACCGCATGATCTCGGCATGGCGACGGTCCATGTTGCGCCCGAACCGCTACCCGCGCCGCACATTCATCATCACACCGACGATCTGCCGGCGTTCCTCGCCCGGCTGGTGTGAGACAACCCGCCGCTTTCCCTCGGCACCCGCCCGGCATATGTCCGAGAGAATGACACGCGTGACCACGGACATTTTCATCTCGGGCGCCGGCATTGCCGGGCTTTCCGCCGCGATCGCGCTTGCGCGGGCCGGGTTCCGCGTGACCTTGGCCGACCCCGCGCCGCCGCCACAGACCCAGGACGCAGCCGAGGCCGACCTGCGCTCGACCGCTTTCCTGCAACCTGCGCGCGCACTTCTGGAAGAGGCTGGCGTCTGGCCGGCGCTCGCGCCACATGCCACGCCGCTCGAAACCCTTCGCGTCATCGACCTGTCCGGCGACCCGCCCGAGGCTCGCACCGAACGCGCGTTCCAGGCCAGCGACCTCAGCGAAGCAGCTTTTGGCTGGAACCTTCCCAACTGGCTGACCCGAAAGGTGCTGACGGAGGCAGCGGGCGAGACAACCGGACTTGATCTGCGCCTCGGCACCGGTTTTGCCGGCATTCTCACCCGAGAACGCGAGGCACTGGTCACGCTTGGCGACGGCATGCGGCTTTCCGCCCGCCTCGCCATCGCTGCCGATGGCCGCGCGTCGCCTTTACGCGAGGCCGCCGGGATCGGCGTCGACACGGCGCGCTACGGCCAGAAGGCCCTGGCCTTCGCCGTCCGCCACGAGACCCCGCATCGCAACGTCTCGACAGAGCTTTACCATGAGGGCGGCGCCTTCGTTCTGGTGCCGCTCCCCGATCATGACGGCCAACCCGCCTCGGCGGTCGTCTGGATGCAGGACGGCCACGAAGCGCTCCGCCTTGCCGCGCTCGACGACGCGGCGTTCGGCGTCGAGGCCACCCGGCGCTCTGCCGGATGCCTCGGTCACCTCCATCCGATTACAGCGCGCGCCGTCTGGCCCGTCGTCACCCAGCGGGCGCAGCGCATGACGGCACAAAGAACCGCGCTCATCGCCGAAGCCGCGCATGTATTGCCGCCGATCGGCGCGCAGGGGCTGAACACCTCGCTGGCGGATGTGCGCGCGCTCGTTGATCTTGCCCGGGACACGCCCGCCAGCATTGGTGAGACCCCATTCCTGAACAGCTTTGCCAAGGCGCGCGAGCGCGATATCGCGGCGCGGGCGCGCGTTATCGACGCCTACAACCGGCTCTGCCGCAGCGACGCACCGCCGCTTCAGGCGCTTCGCTCGCAGGGATTGAAACTCGTTCACGATATCGCACCGCTTCGCCGCGGCATCATGCGCGCCGGGCTGGGCCGGTAACACCCTGATGTGCGCGGGGGGGCTCCCCCTCAGGCGTCGACCGCTTCCAGGGCCGTTTCGAAGCGCGCCACGCTGGCATCCACGTCGCGCAGCTTGTCGAGGCCGAAGAGCCCGATGCGAAAACTCCGATAGTCCTCGCCTTCGCCAACCATCAGCGGTACGCCCGCCGCGATCTGAACACCGGCAGATGCGAAGGGCCGGCCGGTCTGGATCGCCGGATCGTCGGTATAGGCCACCACGACACCCGGCGCCTCGAAGCCCTCGGCCGCAACCGAGCGGAACCCGTGAGCCGCCAGGACGTCACGCACCTTGCGGCCCTGGTCCCATTGGGCGGCTTTCATGGCCTCGAAGCCAAGCGCTTTCGTCTCGGCCATCGCATCGCGGAACCCGCGCAGCGCATCGGTGGGCATGGTGGCGTGATAAGCGTGCCCGCCAGCTTCATAGGCTTCCATGATCGAGAGCCACTTGCAGAGGTCCATCGCGAAGCTCGACGACTTGCGCGCCTTGGCAACATCGCGGGCGCGGGCCGAGAGCATCACAAGGCCCGCCGAGGGCGACGCCGACCAGCCCTTTTGCGGCGCCGAGATCAGAACGTCGATGCCGAGCGCGCGCATGTCCGTCCAGATGCAGCCCGAGGCGATGCAGTCCAGCACCAACAGCCCGCCCGCGGCGTGAACCGCCTCGGCCACCTTGCGAATGTAGTCGTCCGGCAGGATCATGCCGGACGAGGTCTCGACATGGGGTGCGAAGACCACCGCCGGTTTGCGGGCGGCGATCTCGGCCACGACCTCCTCGATCGGCGCCGGGGCGAAAGGCGATTGCGGGTCGTTGCCGACCCGTCGCGCCATCATCACGTGCTCTTCGGAAGGCAGGCCCGAGGCCTCGAAAATCTGGCTCCAGCGGTACGAGAAAAAGCCGTTCCTGATCACCATCACGTTTTCGCCTTCGGCGAACTGGCGCGCGACAGCTTCCATCGCATAAGTCCCGCCGCCGGGCACCAAGGCCACGGCATCGGCACCATAGACCTCGCGCAACATGGCCGAGATATCGCGCATGACCTGCTGGAACGCCGCGCTCATGTGGTTGAGAGATCGGTCGGTGAATACCACCGAGAACTCGAGCAACCCGTCGGGGTCGATGTCGGTGCGCAGAGCAGGCATGGGCAGACCTCCTGTTGTCTGCCCAAATCCCTATCCGTCCGTCACGAGCCTTGCAAAGGCAATTTTCCGAGCCGGGGCAGCGGGTGCCGCCCCGTCACTCAGTTGATCTTGTCGTGGTGCGAGAACGTGGCGTAGGCGTGCGAGAGCTCTTCAAGCTTGTGCGCCTCTTCCACCATGTGCTCGAACATGTAGACCTCGGTCGCTTCGTCGATCTTCTCGCCGGCCAGGAGCGTGGCAAGTATCGGCGTCAGCTTGTGCCAGTCGTCCTGCACCTTGTGCAGCATCGTCTCGATCTCATGCGTCGGTGCTTTGGGAACGCCGAGCGCGGGCATGCCGTTGAGAAGCGCGTCGAGCGAGGCCTCGTAGATCCCGATCGACTGGTGCAGGCGCTCCTTGATTGCTGGATCGTCGTTGCCGGTGAAGATCTTGCAGGAATCCTTGGCGATTTTCTGCGACATCATCTCGGTGCGTCCGACGATTTCGAGCAGGATCACGTCCGCCTCGGTCATGACCGCCGGGTTGGCATATTCGCCCTCGATGTGCGCCACCAGAATGTCGGTCATCTCGAACAGTTCAAGGTTCTTGGACTTGATCACGTTCACCGCGTCGGTATCGTGGGGGCTTTCCATCAGCACATCGACTGCTGCGGCCATATCGCTCCAAAAGGTGGCGATCTTCTCCAGCTCGGCGATGGTTTTCTTGCGGTGTTCGGCACCGATAATACCAAGCGCCTCGTTGCCGTTGAGAAGCGCGTCGAGCCGCAGATCGAACCCGGCCCGCGCCTCGTGCATCAACTCCCGGCTGAATTCGGCGTCGATGTCGTTGTAGAGGAAACACGCGGCGGCGGCGACTTCCTGGGAGTAGGTCCGAAGGTACTCGGCGGATTCGATCCTGATGTCGTCGCCGGTGTCTTCGGCAAAGGTCGAGACCAGCGGTTCGATATTGGTCGGCTCTGGCTCGGCGGCGTAGGCGGCACCGCTCAGGGCGACGCCGAGGCATAGTATAGTGAAATGTTTCAAGATCTTCTCCTGCGTCTGACCACCCTGGCCGTTCAACCCCCGGCGTTTACTCTTGCATACGAAAGCCGCAAGGCGGCCGGCACGGAGCCGGCCGCATTGCAAGGACGGACGGGCGACGCGTCGCGCCGCTGGACAGGTCCGACGATCAGTATTCATGATGCGAGAACTCGGCGTAGGCGTGCGAGATCTCTTCAAGCTTGTGCGCCTCTTCCACCATGTGCTCAAACATGTAGACCTCGGTCGCCTCATCAATCTTTTCACCGGAAAGCAGGGAATCCAGGATTGGCAGCAGTTCATGCCAGTCATCCTGCACCTCATGCAGCAGGGCCTCGATCTCAGGCGTCGGCGCGCGGGGGATACCAAGTGCCGGCATGCCGTTCATCAGCGCGTCAAGCGAGGCCTCGTAAATCCCGACCGACTGGCGCAGGCGGTCCTTGATCTCTGAGGTATCGTTGCCGGTGAAGATCTTGCAGGAATCCTTGGCGATCTTCTGTGTCATCATCTCGGTCCGGCCGACGATTTCCAAGAGGATCACGTCCGCCTCGGTCATCACCGCCGGGTTGGCGTATTCGCCCTCGATATGGGCGACGAGTATATCCGTCATGTCGAAAAGCTCGAGATTCTTCGACTTGATGACATTCACCGCGTCGGTGTCGTGCGGGCTTTCCATCAGCACATCGACGGCAGCGGCCATCTCGCTCCATAAGGCCGCGATCTTCTCAAGCTCGACGATGGTTTTCTTGCGGTGCTCACCGCCGATGATGCCAAGCGCCTCGTTGCCATGAAGGAGCGCGTCAAGCCGCAGGTCGAACCCGGACCGCGCCTCGTGCATCAACTCGCGGCTGAATTCTGCGTCGATGTCGTTGTAGAGGAAGCACGCCGCGGCGGCGACTTCCTGGGAATAGGTCCGAAGGTATTCGGCGGATTCGATCCTGATATCGTCGCCGGTGTCTTCGGCGAAGGTGGAAGCGAGCTGCTCAACGTTCGTCGGAGCGGGTTCGGCGGCATGTGCCGCGCTGCCAAGGGTAAGGCCGAGGCAAAGAATAGCGATGTGTTTCAAGGTCTTCTCCTGCGTCTGACCACCCTGGCCGTTCAACCCCCGGCGTTGACTCAAAGATACAAATGCCGCAAGGCGGCCGGCACGGGGCCGGCCGCTTTGCAAGTACGGACGAACGGCGCGGCGCGCCGCTGGACAGGTCCGACGATCAGTAATCATGGTGCGAGAACTCGGCATAGGCGTGCGAGACCTCTTCCAGCTTGTGCGTTTCATCCACCATGTGCTCGAAAAGGTAGGTCTCGGTCGCCTCGTCGATCTTCTCGCCCGAAAGAAGCGTTGTCAGGATTGGCGTCAGCTTGTGCCAGTCGTCCTGCACCTGGTGCAACATCGCCTCGATCTCGGGCGTCGGAGCTTTCGGAATGCCAAGTGCCGGCATGCCATTGAGAAGCGCGTCGAGCGACGCCTCGTAAATGCCGATCGACTGGCGCAGGCGGTCCTTGATTTCAGGGGCATCGTTGCCGGTGAAGATCTTGCAGGAGTCCTTGGCGATCTTCTGCGTCATCATCTCGGTGCGGCCGACGATCTCGAGAAGCATGACGTCTGCCTGCGTCAGCACGGCCGGGTTGGCGTATTCGCCCTCGATATGGGCCACGAGGACATCCGTCATCTCGAAAAGCTCTAGGTTCTTCGACTTGATCACCTCTACCGCAGCGGAGTCGGTGCGGTCAGCCAACAGGGCGTCGGCCGCAGCGGCCATGTCGCTCCAGAAAACCCGAATATTTTCGAGTTCAACGAGGGTCTTCTTGCGCTGCTCACCTCCGATGATGCCAAGCGCCTCGTTGCCGTGCATCAGCGCATCAATCCGCAAGTCGAACCCCTCGCGGGCCTCGCGCATCAACTCACGGCTGAATTCGACGTCGATACCATTGTAGAGAAAACACGCGGCGGCGGCGACTTCCTGGGAGTAGGTCCGAAGATACTCGGCGGATTCGATGCGGATGTCGTCGCCGGTATCTTCCGCGAATGTCGAGGTCACTGGTTCGATACTGGTCAGGGCCGGTTCGGCAGCGTAGGCATCGGTGCCGAGTGCCATCCCAAGGCAGAAAGTCGTTATCCTGTACATCGGTTCTCCAAGGTTCTGGCCCGCACAACCGTGGAGTGAATGAAGTTTATGTCCGGAAAATGATCTAAAAAAA
>JAJDOD010000035.1 GCA_022340315.1 Silicimonas sp.
TGCCGCCGGATTTCAGCAGCTTGGCCATGTGGACGCGGTTGCGTTCGCCGCCTGAGAGGAGGCCGACCTTCTTCTGCTGGTCTCCCCCCTTGAAGTTGAAGGCGGAGCAGTAGGCGCGGCTGTTCATCTGCGCATCGCCCAGTTCGATGATCTCGGCGCCGCCGGAGATTTCCTCCCACACGGTCTTGTTGGCATCGAGCGCGTCGCGGGACTGGTCGACATAGGCCAGGTCGACGGTGTCGCCGTAGCTGACCTCGCCCGCGTCGGGCTGTTCCTGACCCGTCAGCATGCGGAAGAGCGTGGATTTACCGGCGCCGTTGGGGCCGATGACACCCACGATGCCGCCGGGGGGAAGGTCGAAGGCGAGGTCCTCGATCAGGAGCTTGTCGCCCATGGCTTTCTTGAGGCCGCTCACGTCGATGACCTTCTGGCCGAGGCGCGGGCCCGAGGGGATGATGATCTGGGCGCGGCCGACCTTCTCGCGTTCGGACTGGTTGGCCATCTCGTTGTAGCGGTCGATCCGGGCCTTCTGCTTGGCCTGGCGCGCCTTCGCGCCCTGCCGCATCCATTCCAGTTCGCGTTCCAGCGTGCGCTGCTTGGCCTTGTCTTCCTTGGCCTCGCGTTCCAGCCGCTTGGCCTTCTGTTCGAGCCAGGCGGAGTAGTTGCCCTCGTAGGGGATGCCGCGGCCGCGGTCGAGTTCCAGGATCCAGCCGGTGATATCGTCAAGGAAATAGCGGTCGTGGGTGACGATCAGGATGGTGCCTTTGTAGTCGATCAGGTGCTGTTGCAGCCAGGCGATGGTCTCGGCGTCGAGGTGGTTGGTCGGTTCGTCCAGCAGCAGCATGTCGGGGGCTTCGAGGAGCAGCTTGCACAAGGCCACGCGGCGGCGTTCACCGCCCGAGAGCGTCTCGACGGCGGCCTCGTCGGGCGGGCAGCGGAGTGCCTCCATCGCGACGTCGATCTGGGCGTCGAGGTCCCAGAGGTTGGCCGCGTCGATCTCGTCCTGAAGGGCGGCCATCTCGTCGGCGGTCTCGTCGGAGTAGTTCATGGCGAGGTCGTTGTAGCGGTCGAGCTTGGCCTTCTTCTCGGCGACGCCGAGCATGACGTTCTCGCGGACGTTGAGAGTTTCGTCCAGTTGCGGTTCCTGGGGCAGGTAGCCGACGCGCGCGCCCTCGGCCGCCCAGGCCTCGCCGGTGAAGTCCTTGTCGATCCCGGCCATGATGCGCATGAGCGTGGACTTACCGGCGCCGTTGACGCCGACGACGCCGATCTTGACGCCGGGGAGGAACGACAGGCGGATGTTCTCGAAACATTTCTTGCCGCCGGGATAGGTCTTGGAAACGCCGTCCATATGGTAGACGTATTGGTAAGCCGCCATCGGGTCCTCCTTGGATGTCGGGGCCACGTGTAGCGAGCGATGGTTGAGGTTTCAACGGGGGTTTGGCGATGGCAGGGAGGTGCGAAATGACGGGCAGGAGGATACTGGGACTTTGGCTTGTCCTTGTCGCCCTTTCCGGGTGCGGCACTGAGTTGCGGGGGCGTGCGCAGCCCTACGATCCGCGTGTGCCCGATCCGGTGGCGGTGGTGATGGATCCCAGGGCGCACTGGTTGTCACAGCAGTTCGCGCCCTCGCAGGAAAACGTTGCCTATGCCCATCGCGGCATTGACGTGCGCGCGGCGACAGGAACGCCGGTCATCGCGGCGGCGCCGGGGCGGGTCGTGCAGGTGTTCAGCGATGTCATGCATGGACAACAAGTGGTCATTGATCATGGCACCGACACCGATGGGGCAAGGGTGGTGACGCGGTATCACCACCTGAGCCGGACAGATGTGCGCACCGGTCAGACCGTGGCCCGGGGAGCGCGCGTGGGGCTACTGGGATCGAGCGGCGTTGCTTCGGTGGCGCAGCATCTGCATTTCGAGCTGCACCGGGGCGAAAGCGTCGCAAAGGCCGATCCAGTGGATCCGCAGCGTTTTTGGGTGAACGGTATCGGGCGCGTGACCTGTTTCGAGAGCGCGAGACCCTATGCCGAACGGCCAATCCGGTTGACATATCCGGTGGTCTGCGAACGGTGAAGGCTTGCAGGGGCTCTGCCCCGCACCGCCGGAGGCGGCGCTCCCCGGATATTTTTACCAGAAAGACAGACATTTTTAGTCAAATTGACGGCGCGGTACAGGCGGGGACGCCGATGGCCGTCCAGGAAGAAGGGCAATGTCCTTCGGCAGGGGCGTGGGCTTGGATGCCGGTGCCTCTGCTTTCTTTCTGGCGGGAAGTATCTCGGGGCGAGAGGCAGAGTTCCTTGCCGCACATCCGCGCGGCTCCCTACCGGGCAAGAACAACCGGCTGGCCGTGCGGGGTGTCGCGGTAGGCCTCTTCCCAACCGGTCTTGCGGTATGCCCGGTCGGTCTTGCTGATCCCGGTGTCTTCGGCAAGCCGCTCGAGCGCCGAGAGCGCGGCGAGGAAATAGGTTTCGTCGGTGTCGGGCTGGCCGTTCGTCCCGGCTGTTTCCAGTGCTTCGCCCAGCGCGACGGCCCAGGCGGTCTGGGTGAAATGTCCTTCGCGGATCATCGCCGCCGCCATCGCCATGACAGTTGCCTGCCAGGGTTCCGCGAAGTGGTCGCCGGGTGGCTTCAGAGGGTCTTCAGGCGCGAACAAGGTAGGGTTCCCAAAGATCGAGGCAGTTGCTGTCGGGATCGTCGGAGCCCCAAAGCTCGGCGGCGGTGAATTCGACCGTGTAGAGGTGTTCGCCCCGGTGCTCGCCCTGCGCGCCCGCGTCCGCGTAGAGATGGCCGCCGTGATGGGCGATCACGGTGCCCTCATGGCCTCGGGCATAAGACGGCAGTCGGGTGTGACCGGAAACGGGCGTGTTCAGCGTACGTACGCGGTCGCCGGGGGAGAAGGCGGGGGGCGTGGCCATCTGGGTCCGGAAGTCAACATTGTTTGCTCGGAGGCGGGCGAGCGTGCCCTCCATGTCGAGAGGCGAGGCGGGCGGGTCCGTGCGGCTTTCGGGGATGCCGGTCAGGATCTCGTCCATCGTAAACATGCCCTGGTCAATCCGGTGGGCGATCTCGTTCAGGCACCATTTGATGAAGTACGGCTGCGTGAGATAGGCCGCGTGGTCCATGTTCTCGATCCCGTGGCGCCAGAAGTCGATGGTGTTGGGGCCTGACGGAACATTCTTGGAAAGAGCCCACTGCCGGCGTTCCCAGTCCTCGCGGAAGGGGGGCGCGTCGATGTCGATCGCTCCGAAACCGTCCTTGCCGCCGAGGTCGTGGGGTCCATCCATCAGGTCACCCTCAGATCGCGGTCGGTGCCGATCATCGAGTTGCGCGTGACGAGCCTGGCGAGCGCGTCCTCGTCCCAGCCCTCGGTACCCGCCGGGCGCTGTGGCACGACGAGGTAGCGCAGTTCGGCTGTGCTGTCCCAGACCCGGATCTGCGCGGTTGCCGGCAGGGTGACGCCGAACTCCTTCAGCACCTCGCGAGGCTCGCGGACGGCGCGGGCGCGGTAGGCCTGCGAGCGATACCAGAGCGGTGACATGCCGAGGAGCGCGAAAGGGTAGCAGGAGCAGAGTGTGCAGGTGACGAGGTTGTGGGTGTCGCTTGTGTTCTCGACGGCCTTCAGGTGTTCGGTGGCGTGGCCTTCGTAGCCGAATTCCTTGATGGCTTGCCCTGCATCGGCGAGGAGGCGTTCGCGGAAGGCGGGGTCGGTCCAGCTGCGGGCGACGACCTGGGCGCCCCGCATCGGGCCGACTTTCTCGGAGTACATCTCGATCCAGGTGTCGATGGTCTCCTGGGCCACAAGGCCCTTTTCGACGGCGAGGCTTTCCAGCGCCTTGACCCGCAATTCCGGATCGGAGGGCAGGTGGCTGTGCAGGTGGCGGTGAAGCCGCCCAAGTTTCTTGCCGTCATAGCTGGACATGGGGAGAGTGTGAGCCGCGATTTTTCGCAAGTCAAATTCCAAGCTGTGATAAGTTGGATCAGGGAGGATCCGAACATGGACGATGTCACTTTGCTGGTGGGCACGACCAAGGGTGCGTTTCTTGTCGCCGGCGGCCGCGATCGGTCGGGCTGGGACGTGCGGGGTCCGTTCTGCGGGCTTTGGCCGATCAATCATATGGCAGGCGCGGATGGCGTGATCTGGGCCGGAGGCGGCAACGACTGGTTCGGGGCCGGGGTCTGGCGGTCGGTCGATGGGGGCGCGAGTTGGGAGTTGTCGCGGTTCGCGCGCGGGCAGATGGACGGGTTCCTGGCCTCGGAGCCGGAGGTCGCGGCCTCGTTTGGCTGGGAACCGTCGCCGCCCGCGCCGTTCGACGAGGAAGTGACGGCGGTCTGGTCGGTGGTTCGGATCGGCAAGCGTCTTTATGCGGGAACGAAGCCCGCGCAGTTCTTCGTCAGCGAGGATGATGGCGTGACGTGGAAGCGGCTGGATGCGTTGCACACGCATTCCTCGTCGAAGGACTGGAATCCTGGTGCGGCGGGTTTGGTGCTGCATACCATCCTTGGCGATCCGGGCGCGCCCGAGAAGCTTTGGGTGGGCATTTCGGCGGCGGGTGTTTTCGCAACCGAGGATGGCGGGCAAAGCTGGGAGCGGCGGAACCGGCTGTCAAACGCCGAGGCCTGTGCGCACCACACCCATCCGGCGGGGCCGAGGGACGGGGATACCGGGCATTGCGTGCACAACATGATGCGCGCCGGTGGTGACGTGCTGTACCAGCAGAACCATCACGGGGTGTGGCGTTCGGGCGATGGGGGGCGGAGTTGGGACGACATCACCGAGGGGCTGCCATCGACGTTTGGCTTTCCGATCCGGGTGCATCCGCGCGATCCCGAGACAATCTGGGTGCTGCCGCTCAACGGCGACGCAGTGGGGCGGTATCCGCCGGATGCCGCGCCGGCGGTGTGGAAGTCGGCGGATGCGGGGCGCAGTTGGACTGCAAGGCGGGAGGGGCTTCCGGGCCAGGCGTTCTTCACCGTGCTGAGGCAGGCGATGGCGGGGGATACGCGCGATCCCGTGGGGATCTATTTCGGGACCAACTCCGGGTCGGTCTTTGCCAGTCTCGACGAGGGCGAAAGCTGGAACGAGGTCGTGCGGCATCTGCCTACGGTGCTGTCGGTTGAGGTGATGGAGGAGTAAGGCGCCGGGACAGGCCTTGGAGCGGTTGCAGGCGAGTGTCCCTGCCGGATAGCTTCAGGTCATGTATGTGCCTGTTTTATACGATCACAGAGGCTCGATCTGCTCGCAGATGGCCCGGTTGGCGCTTGTCGAGAAGGGCGTGGTTTTCGAGCGGCGCGAAGTCGACATCATGGAGACCAACGAGCAGTTCGAGCCGTGGTACGTGGCGCTGAACCCAAAGGCGGTGGTGCCGACGCTGAATTTGGGCGGTGAGGTGGTGACCGATACCATCCGCATCGTGAACCGTGTGCAGGAAATGGACGGGCCGGATCTTTCGGGAGACGGCACGACGCAGGACTGGTTGAGAGACATCATGGCACCACACTATGGGGTGCTGCTTTACCGCAATCGACTTGATCCCGACGGCACCGCGCCTCAGATCATCGCGCGTGGGCAATTGTTGCAGCGGTTGCTTGAGGGGCGGCCGGAGATGGCCAGTCTGCTGGAGGGGCGGATCGAGGGCAATAGGCGGTTCCAGGCATTGCTTCGCAACCCCGATGAAATCGCGGAACATCTGGCCTCGACGCAGGCGCTTGTCGCGCGGATGGCGGAGGCGGTTGACAGGAAGCCCTACATCGCGGGCGAGACCTATTCCATTGCCGATTGCTTTGCCACTGCAGCGCTTGCGCGCTTCACCATCCACGGGTTCGAGGATTGGTGGCAGCAGACGGCGCTGGAGGGCTATTACACACGGATGAAGGCGCGGCCGAGCTTCTCGGCGGCTGAGGTCATTGATACCGGGAGCGAGCGCGATCTCTGAGGGCGAGACGCGCTGCCTCTGGACATTTGCCCGCTACGCCGCCACGACATTTCCCCATGCGCCAAGGATTTCCACCCGCAAAACCGGGCATGTGCATCGGGTTGCTCGGCGGATCGTTCGATCCGGCGCACGAGGGGCATGTGCATATCACGCGCGAGGCATTGAAGCGCTTCGGACTGGACGAGGTCTGGTGGCTTGTCAGCCCCGGCAACCCGATGAAGACGCGCGGGCCTGCGCCGATGTCGGATCGGATGGCGCGGGCGCGGGCAGTGATGCGGCATCCCAGGGTCTGTGTCACCGACCTGGAAGCGCGGCTGGGGACGCGGTTCACCTATGAGACCCTGACGCGGATCATGGAGCTGTATCCAGGAGTGCGATTCGTCTGGCTGATGGGGGCGGACAACCTTGCCGAGTTCCACCGCTGGGAGAACTGGCGCGGCATCATGGGGGCAGTCCCTGTCGCCGTCATGGCGCGGCCCGGTGAGCGGATTTCAGCGCGCATGAGCCCTGCCGCGCAGGTTTTCCGCCATGCCAAGCTGAAGGCGCGGGAAGCCATGCGGATCGCTTCATCGGAGCCGCCGGCATGGGTTTTCGTCAATGTTCCCATGAATGATCTCTCCTCGACCGAGATTCGCGCGCGGGGCGACTGGCGGTCGGACTGAGACGCAGGAGTCACATTCGCTTGATCGGCGAAAAATGGGTTCTTGTCTGATTCACCGCTGCACCGGATAACCGGGCGCATGACGAGCAGTCTGACACGACGCGTGGTACTGGGGGGGCTTGCCGCGACGGGCGGAAGCATGGCCCTGGCCCGTGCGCCGGAGACGAGCATTCGTCCGGTGCCGCGCGACGGTGTTGGATTGCCGCCTGCGCCTTCCGCGCCCGCCGCCGCGAGAGAACTGGTTTCGCCAAGCGAACCTCTGGTGCAGAGGGCCGGGCTGAGTGGTGATGTCGGTTTTGCCGTCGTGGACGTGAAGACGGGCGCGGTTCTGGAAACACGGCTGGGCTCGAAGCCGCTGCCGCCGGCCTCGACTTTGAAGACGGTAACGGCGCTCTATGCGCTTGATCGCCTGGGCCCGCAGTACCGGTTTCGGACGCAGGTTCTGGTCACCGCGCCGGTCAGAAACGGCCGTGTGGATGGCGATCTGATCCTTGTCGGCGGTGGCGATCCGACGCTGGACACCGACGGCCTTGCCGACCTGGCCGTGCTTGTCCGCGAGGCCGGAATTCACGAGGTCACCGGGGCTTTCAGGGTTTACGCCGGCGCCTTGCCGCGTGGCGACCGCATCGACAGCGACCAGCCCGAGCATGTCAGCTATAACCCGGCCTACGGCGGGATGAACCTGAACTTCAACCGGGTTCATTTCGAGTGGAAACGCCGGCAGGACAGTTACGAGATCACCATGCAGGCCCGCGCGACGCGGTTCCGGCCGAGCACCAGCGTGGCTTCGATGTCGGTCGTCGACCGCAAGACCCCGGTCTTCGACCACTGGAGCAACGGCAGCCGCGACAACTGGTCGGTTGCCCGGTTCGCGCTGGGCCGCGACGGGGCGCGCTGGCTGCCGGTGCGCTATCCGGCGCTCTATGCGGGCGACGTGTTCCGGACGCTGGCGCGTTCCAACGGGCTGGTCCTGCCGCCGGCCAAGATAGCCGAAACGCTGCCCCCGGGGACGCTGGTCGCCGAGATATCCAGCGCACCTCTCAAGCCGATGTTGCAGGACATGCTGAAATACTCGACCAATCTTACCGCGGAGGTGTCGGGTCTGACGGCCAGTGCGGCATATTCCGAGGTGCCGTCACTGGATCTTTCGGCCTGGCGGATGAGCGTGTTCGCACGATCCCGGGGTGCCGGTGCGGTCAAGTTTTTCGATCACTCCGGCCTGAACTATGACAGCGGGATAACACCTGAGGGTATGACGCGGCTATTGGCGGCAAATGCGCAGCTTGCGCCATTGCTGAAGTCGGTAAACCTGTCGCTTGCCAAATCGAACCCCGCGCCCAAGGGCGTGGCGGTACATGCCAAGACCGGGACATTGAATTTCGTCAGTTCGCTTGCCGGGTTCATCGAGACTCAGCGCGGACGGACCCTGGCTTTCGCATTCCTGAGTGCCGATACCGCGAAGCGGGATGCCATTCCGCCAGCCGAGCGCGAGCGCCCGCCGGGCGTGAAGGCATGGGGCGGCCGGTCGCGTACCTTGCAGAAGGAACTGATCCGGGGTTGGGCGGCGCGTTACGCGTGAGCGATGCGCGACTGAACGCGGGACTTGACCTCGCGAACGCTGGCCTCGAGCCCGTGGATCCTGCTTTGAATTCGCGAGCGGATTGGGGCGTTGACCGCGCTTTCGCGGGCCGCCGAGATCTGGCTGGCAAGGCCTTTCACGCTTGACATATCGGTGTCGTGGAAGCTGATCGCGACCTCGTTCCCCATAATCTCGAGCTTGAGGAACGTGGTGTTGTGATCGCCACGCACGACATCCACGGTTTCGATGTCGCGGAAAGCGAATACCTTCTCGCGCACGAAGGTTCCGTCCGGCTTGCGGGTGCCCAAACGGATCTCGGAAGCGCGATAGTCGATCTGGATCGCGTTGCGGTCCAGCTTCTCGGCCTGGAACTTGATGGTCATCGCCAGGAAGAGACAGACGGCCACGATGGCGAATTCAAGCAGAAGCCCGTCCGAACCGGGGAAGAACAGCGCGCCTGCAATGGCGGGCATCGCGATCAAGGCCGCGGCTCCGACAAGAGCATATGCGCCGACGATCATGAGGCGTCGTCCCGCACCCTTGCGCGCGTTCGCCTCGGAGACCGTCATGCCCCATTCGGACTGATGGTTCATAAGGTCAACGTTGTTACCCTTGAGACGGTCGCCCATAACGATTCTCCGCTGTTTTTTAAGCGTTAGGATTGAATCTGGGCAAAACCGCGGTGAAGACGCGTCGCCAAAAAGGCAATCCTACTGCGCAGCGGAGCCTATAGCGTCCGGTGACGCGCTCGGGCGGCGGCTTCTATTGCAGCAGCGAGCAGCCGGTCGATGTTCAATTCATAGCGCATGTCGGCCAGGAGGCGCAGTTCGTACTCGCCCGCCCTCAGATCGGCGGCCGCTACATCGCAGGCAAGCGCATATGCCGTGTCGAACAGGCGCTCCGGCAGGGCGGAGCGCACGGTCGTCCAGAGGATGTCGAGCCCATCTTCCTCGGCCAGAATGTCGAAAACGCCGTTCGCGACCTCGGTTACGCGGGCGATTTGATACTCGTTGAAAACAGGCAGGTGGTTCACCATGCGCTCGATCGACAGCAACTCGGAGGTCCGCATGTTCTCATCCGACGCCGAGACGGCGATCATGACGGCCACGAGGGCGTCTTCGGGGGTCCAGTTTGCGATGGTCGGGCTCACGGTCTGCGGTCCTTTTCGTGGTTCGCCAGCGAACTTATTGACGGGGATGCCACCCCGCAATAGGACACCGTGTCTGTTGACAGGGGATTGATCCGATGACCGCGATACGCGACGCCGCCATGACATCGAAGGCCTGGCCCTTTGAGGAGGCGCGGCGGTTGTTGAAACGCTACGAAAAGGCGCCGCCCGAAAAGGGTTTCGTACTGTTCGAGACGGGCTATGGCCCCAGCGGTCTGCCGCATATCGGCACCTTTGGTGAAGTTCTGCGCACGACGATGATCCGGCGCGCGTTCGAGGTGATATCGGACATTCCCACCAAGCTGATCTGTTTCTCGGACGACCTGGACGGGATGCGCAAGGTCCCTGGCAACGTGCCGAACCAGGAGAAGCTGGCCGAGTACCTGCAGATGCCGCTGACCTCGGTGCCCGATCCTTTTGGCACGCATGAGAGCTTTGGCGACCATAACAACGCGATGCTTCAGCGGTTCCTCGACACCTTCGGTTTCGAGTACGAGTTCTACTCGGCGCGAAGCTTCTATCGGTCCGGGCAATTCGACGAGATCCTTCTGCGTTGTGCCGAGAGGTACGACGACCTGATGGCCATCATGCTGAAATCTCTGCGCGAGGAACGGGCCGAGACCTATTCGATCTTCCTGCCGATCCATCCCGAGACCGGCCGCGTGCTTTATGTTCCGATGAAGCATGTGGATGCGGCGAAGGGCGAAGTGACCTTCGATGACGAGACCGGGCGCGAATGGACGCTTCCCGTTACCGGCGGGCAGGTCAAGCTGCAGTGGAAACCGGATTTCGGTGCGCGCTGGGCAGCGTTGGGCGTGGATTTCGAGATGTACGGCAAGGAGCACGCGACCAACGAGAAGATCTACGATGCAATCTGCCGGACATTGGGTGCGCGACCGCCGGAGCATTTCAGCTATGAGCTGTTCCTCGACGACAAGGGGCAGAAGATCTCGAAGTCGAGCGGGAACGGGATCAGCATCGACGAATGGCTGACCTATGCCTCGACCGAGTCGCTGTCGTATTTCATGTATCAGAAGCCGAAGACGGCGAAGCGTCTGTTCTTCGACGTCATCCCGCGCGCGGTGGACGAGTACCACCAGCAACTGCGCGCCTATCCCACGCAGGACGCGGCAGGTCAGGCGGCGAACCCGGTGTTCCATATCCATTCGGGGGATGTGCCGACGTCGAACATGGTGGTGCCGTTCGCGATGTTGCTGAACCTCGCCAGCGTGAGCGGGGCCACGGACAAGGAAGCGCTCTGGGGCTTCATCCGGCGCTATGCGCCGGAGGCGTCGCCGGAGACGCATCCCGACCTGGACGCGGCGGCGGGGTTCGCGGTGCGTTACTTCATGGATTTCGTGGCACCCGAGCGGGCGTTCCGTGCGCCGGATGAGCGCGAGCGGGCCGCGCTGGAGGATCTCAGGACGCGGCTTGAGACCTGGGACGGCGGGCTTGATGCCGAAGAGTTGCAGTCGATGGTCTTCGCGGTCGGCAAGGAGCACGGGTTCGAGCCGCTGCGCGACTGGTTCAAGGCGCTTTACGAGATTCTTTTGGGTGCAAGCCAGGGGCCGCGCTTCGGCGGGTTCATTGCGCTCTACGGCGTGGCCGAGACGATTGCGCTGATCGACAGGGGGTTGGCGGGCGACCTGGGCTAGCGGTGGCGCTGGAGATTCTTTGAACCAAACCCTTCCCTGTCGCGTATACTTTCCAGAGTGACGGGAGATGCGCCATGCGGTTCGGACGGCTTTTTCTTGCAACCATCATCGGGGTGCTTTGGATCGGTTCGGCATCGGCCGACGAGGTTCTGGCGCCCGAACCGGGGATCGAAGCGACGATCGGCGCCCAGATCGAGGCGTTCCTGGTGGATGACTTTGCGCAGGCCTTTACCTATGCCTCGCCCGGCATCCAGGGCATATTCGGAAACTCCGATCGGTTCGGCCAGATGGTCCGGCAGGGCTATCCGATGGTCTGGCGCCCCGGTGACGTCGAGTACCTTGACCTTCGCGAAGTTGCCGGCGCCCTGTGGCAGCGCGTGATGATCCGTGACCGGGCGGGAACCACCCATGTGCTGGATTACCAGATGATCGAAACGAGCGAAGGCTGGAAGATCAACGGGGTGGAGTTGCTCCGCCTTCCTGGTGTTGCGGCGTGATCTTCGCGTTAATGTTGGTTAACGCCGAAGTTTGAGTTTCCCCCTCCCTGCCACCCTCTATCCTTGAGGGATTCGGTGAAGAAACCCACAATTTTTAAGAACTTATCGTCCACGGGGTTCCTTGTTCCGCAAGCTGGTGCGGCGCTCGGACACGCCGTTCGCACGCTTGAGCGGCCATTAAGCCGATGTCCCTAGCGTCGCGCCCCGAACTCGATGAGAGGAAAGGGTCAGCGATGAACAAGGCAATCACCGACGGTCTGGTGCTGATGCCGCCCGCTTTTGCGGACGGTCTGGCGGTGTGGTCGAGCGAGGACGGCACGCCGGGCGGCGTCACTTATGACGCGATCGGCACGGCGGCGGTGGTGACCGGCGACGCGGATTTCGGCGGCACGCTGGAGCTTCTGAAAACCGACAGTATCCAGAAGCTGCGCTATACCGGCGAGACACCGATCCTGCCGGGCTGCTACCTGCGGGTGACAGCGCGGGTGAAGGCCGTGTCCGGTCCGCTCCCTTCGGTGCGGATTGCCGGCTGGGCTGGCCAGTCGGGCGGCGCCCATGCCTCGGGGCTGACCGAGACAGGAGCGAGCACCACGCTCACTGCCTATGGCGAGGTCGTCGAGGTCTCGGCCATCGTCGGCTCGGGGCCGCGCACAGGCGTCGATTTCATCTGGGGCTCGCCTGCAATCTACGGGCATTTCGGGATCGACCTGACCGGACCGACCGGTGGGATCGTGCGGGTCGATGACCTGGAAATCGAGGATGTGACCTCGGTCTTCCACCGCACCATGATGGACTGGGTCGATGTGCGGGACTACGGGGCCATCGGGGACGGCACGACTGACAACACCGCCGCTTTCCAGGCCGCGAACACCGCGGCGTCAGGGCGGGGAATCCTTGTGCCCGAGGGGGTTTATCAGCTCGACCAGAGCGTGACGCTGGAGTATCCGGCGCGCTTTGCCGGGACGGTTACCATGCCGTCGGACGAGACGCTGATCCTGCGGCGGAACTTCGATCTGCCGACCTATGCCGCCGCCTTCGGTGACGAGGAACTGGGCTTTCGCAAGGCGATGCGGGCGCTCATGGTGTTCTCGGACCACGAGAGTTTCGACCTCGGCGGCCGCCGGGTCGAAGTCACGGGACCGATCGACATGGCGGAGGCCTGCGGGCAGACGAGCTACGAGATCCGGCGGGTTGTGCGGAACGGGCAGTTCAATGTCGTGCCCGGCTCGGCCTGGGACACGGATGTGCAGACCGGGACGGCGAGCTACGATGCCGGCTCGCCCAAGGAACTGACCAATGTGACCAATATCGCGAACATCGCGGTGGGATCGCTGGTCGAGGGCACTGGCGTCGGGCGCGAGGTTTACGTCACCGACACCAATATCGGTGCGGGGACGATTACGCTCAGCCAGCCTTTGCATTCCGCACCGGCGAGCCAGACCTATACGTTCAGCCGGTTCCGCTATGTGCTGGACTTCAGCGGCTTCTCGAAACTATCGAAGTTCACGTTGACGGATGTCGAGATCCATTGCCAGGGCGTGGCGTCAGGTATTCTGCTGGCTCCGGCAGGTGAGACGTTTCACCTGAAGGATTGCTTTGTCACCAAGCCCAAGAACCGAGGCGTCACCAGTCACGGCGACGGCTGCCAGGACCTGCAGATCGACCGCTGCCATTTCGTCTCGGACGAGCAGAGCTTGGCGGCAACGGCGCGTGTGTCTCTGGGATTTAATGTCAATGCGAATGACGCCAAGATCCGGGACAGCCGCTTCCAGCGTTTCGGCACGACGATGGTGCTCTATGGCAACGGGCACCTGATAGTCGGTAACCACTGGTTCCAGGGTGACAACGTGACCGACGGGCCGCGTGTGGCTGGCCTTGTATTTACCTATCCCAACGTGAAGTCGGTGGTGACGGGGAACTATATCGACAACTCGTTCATCGAATGGACCAACGAACACGACGCGGCGCCGGACTATTCTTCCGAATACTCGTTCGGAGGGCTGACCGTGACCGGGAACATCTTCACGGTGAACGATGCGGCAAGCTGGTTCTCGTGGCTGGTGGTCAAGCCCTTCGGGTCCGGGCATTTCATCCAGGGGCTGAGCGTGACCGGAAACACGTTCAAGTCCCTCAATGGCACCACCGACCGGGTCGAGAAGGTGGACAACTCGATTGCCGATCTTGTCTTCGGCTCGATGCGCAACGTCGTCTTCGACGGCAACACGTTCAACGGCATCGGGCAGGTCACGCAAAACCCGGTGACGGTCCAATTCGATCAGGCGAGCGTTGCAACCGACTGGCAGATCGGCATTGGCGGCTGGCTTCCCTTCGGCGGCAAGGCGCGGGAGGTCACGTCGATTGTGACCGAGGGCGCGATCACCAACGGATCGGCTGCCACGGTCTTCGCGTTGCCTTTCGTGACGACCGAGGCGGGCGCGGACCAGGATGAAGTGACGTTGACCTGGCCGGAAGCCGTGAAAGGCCGTGTGCATGTGACGGCGCGGGTGGACAAACCCGTCTAGGGCCGCTGAGAACATGGACAGAATGACCGCCTGCGAAGCCCGTCGCGGCGGTCATTCATCCTTTGGGCACAGAAACTTGATACGGATCAGGGTCAATCGCCGGCAAACGTGTTAGGCTTCGTTGAAGCCAACAGGAGACAGCGATGTACAAGAAGATCCTCGTTCCGGTGGAGCCGAGCCATGTCGAGCGCCACGAGACCGCGTTGAAGATGGCAAAGCAGTTGGCAGACGACGGGGGGGCCGAGATCATCGCACTGACGGTGATCGAACCCGTTCCGGGTTACTTTGCGATGGCTGAAAGCATGCCGGATATGCAGCTTAAGGCCGGCGAGGAGACACTCAAACAGCTTAGATCCTTTGTTGGAGATGGCAGCAGCATCAAGTCTCGCGTGCTGCATGGGCACGCGGCGACCGAGATCATCGGCTACGCCGAGAGGGAAGGCGTAGATTGCATTGTCATCGCGTCGCACAAACCCGAGTTTGTCGATTTCTTCCTGGGATCGACGGCGGCCAGGGTCGTGCGCCATGCGACCTGTTCGGTGCACGTCATCCGCTAGCCCGGGCGCAAATCCCCTGGGGCAAGCCGGTAGGCCTTGCCGAAGCCTCCGTTCAGCCAGATCTCTGCCGGGTCGAGGCGAACGAGATGGAAATCCGCGAAGCCGATATAGAGCTGCGCTTTGGGTTGCGTCGCGAGGTATGTCCTTGCGGCTTCGGGCGTCTTCTCTATGAAACGCGCGCTTACCTGGAGCGTCATGCGTGGGTGCGCGAGCGGGTCTCCCCTGCCTGGGTTCCCGATCATCAGCGAGGCGTCCGGACTTTCTCTCAGCGCATCGGTATGCGGGGCGAGGTCTGAGACCAGGGTTACCAGGTGACCGTCTCCAGGCTGGAGCGCGACACGCGTGACAAAAGGCGCGTCATCGACAAGAACGCCGAGCGCGCCGTAGCGGGCCTCGGAAAGAAGCCGACAGGCAAGGGCGCGCGCCTCGTCATCGGTCTCTCGAAACTTGTCCTTCTGGTCGCTCATCGGTCGGGACGGGGGCCAATTGCGAAGAGGTGAAACTCCATCAGGCAACCCTGAAATGCTGCATGTTTTTGGTCAAGTCACACGCCGGGCGCGCTTGTACAATTGCGAAACTCTTCAACCTCGGGCGCGGCGCCGGCAAGCGGTATCACAAGGGCCGTTTCGCCGGTCACGGCAATCGCCACGTGGTTCAACGCAATCCCGTCGAGCACGTTGCCGAAGCCGCCGTCCTCGACAGTGAGAGTCTTACGGTCGTCGCTCAACCGATGCCGCTCGGTCGAGATTGTGCGGCGGCCGGGGCCATCGAAGCGGATCGCGAAGATCGGACCGGCCTGCCAATCTGAATCGCGCTCCAACTCGATGGCATAGGGAAGTGGCAGGCGGGGATCGTGGCTTACGGTGATGTCGGCCTCATCGGTACTGTGTTTCAACAGGCAAACGGGTCCGTCCGACGACGCCTCCCAGGCCGCGGCGGGCGTTGCAAGGAGAAGGAGGGCCAAAGCGCGCATTTTGGGCAACCTAATCCGTTTTGGCGACTTGGCGAGGCCCGCGTTGTGCTAGGGTGCGAAAAGAGGAGGATGTTCCATGGTCAAGATAGATGCCGGCGCCAGCTGCCAGACCGTTCTCACCACTTTCGAGTGCACGCCCGGAACCTGCGCCGACCTGCTTGAGGCACTGGAGTCGGCCTATTCCGAGTTCATCTCGAAACAGCCGGGGTTCATCGCGGCCGGCCTTCATGTGAACGACGCGCAATGCAGGATCGCCAACTACTCGCAATGGGTGCGGCGGGAAGACTTTCAGGCGATGCTTCGTTCGGAAGAGATGCGCAAGCGCAACCGGGCGTTTGCCGCACTGTGCACGCGATTCGAGCCGGTGCTTTACGAAGTGGCGCGGGTGTTCTGAAAGCGCCTTGTCTAGGTGACACCGAGCCACTCGTTGATCGCGTGGATCACCCTGGTGCGGGACGTGCCGGAGAAGCCGGATTCAAGCGGGTGGCGGCCATCGGTGGTCAAGAGCGTCACACGTTGCAATCGGGCGCCCTCGTTCCAATGCCCTTCATCTGCCGCGCGGCGGATCTCGGAGAGCGGGCGCTCCCAGCTTTCGGCACCGTTGAGGCGGTGAACGTGGTGAGTGAAGGTCTCCGACGGGCGGTCGAAGACAAAGCGCTGTAACGGAGTGAATTTCCAGCCGACCCACAGAATGCCGAGACCCAGGGCGCCAACGAAGACGGTCTTGACCGCGCCATCGACCTGGCCAGCGACTGCCGAAAAGAGGGTCGTGGCGCCCATGCCAAAGAATACCAG
Organism: Silicimonas sp.; assembly: GCA_022340315.1. Classification (GTDB taxonomy): domain Bacteria; phylum Pseudomonadota; class Alphaproteobacteria; order Rhodobacterales; family Rhodobacteraceae; genus JAJDOD01. The sequence continues at coordinate 16,344 of JAJDOD010000035.1, forward strand.
CCAGAGCAGCCATGGCCGGTCTTCGATGACCAGCCGTTCGGGGGTGGACGCGGCGACTTTCATGGCTGCGACGGTAGGAGGCTTTGGTCTCGATGGGTATGGCAAAGTTTGGCGGCCTGGAAAATGACAAAACGTGGTATGGTCGGACGGCACCTTACCGAGGTGCATGCAATGGAAGTCCGAAGAAAATGGGGGGAATAATGTTTTCACGCGTTACGCCGTATCAACTGAAACCAGGTGCGCGGGAAGCCGCGGTCTCAACGATGAACGAGATGAAGGCGGACATCCTCGCGCTGCCGGGACTGAAGCAGTTCATCAACGTCATCGGCGAGGACGGGAAAGGCTATGTGATCTCGGTCGTCGAGAGCGAGGAGGCGTCGAACGCAAACATGGAGCGCGTCAAGGAGCTTTGGGGCCGGATGGGTCCGCATCTTGCCGCGATGCCGGTGCCCGAGGGCGGCGACGTGGTGGCGAACTGGTCGAACTGAGGTTCGGTTGAGAAACGAGGGGCGGGGAGCGATCCCCGCCCTTTTCGTTTGCGCGGTCAGAGCACGCCGGAGGCCATCGCCAGAACAACCACGCCAAACGGCGCGAGTGCCAGGCCAAGCGCCCATTTCGGAGCCTTGTTCAGCGCGGCGAGGATCAGCGCCGGGAGTGTGAAAGCCGCAGCGATCATCGCGCCGAGGGTGAGAAAGCCCATCGCCATGCCCCGGCCCGCCGCGTCCATCGAGGCGTTGGCAGTGGAGTGGAAACTCCAGGTGAGGACCACCGCGTAGAGGATGGCGAGGAGGAAAACGGCGAGGCGCATGGGGCGGAGATTAATGGGTTGGAGTGGGGGGTGTCGAGAGGCGAGGTGTTGGAAGGCCGCGGCGGTCTATCCTGTCTGGAAGGCTGATGGGGGCCAAAGCCGAAGGGGCTCGGTTACCTGCTGGGTCACAACCCATGGCTGTATCGTCGTGTCGGATTGAGAAACAATGGGTCTGCACGCTGATTGCGCTGGCCGCAGTTGCTTTGGGCAGAGCCAATGGTCCAGTTCAAGAGATGTTTGAAAAGGTCAAGAGTACCGACAGATGGACAGCTGCGTGGTCGATCGCATTTTTTGGTGACTTTTCCGTGGATTGCGTTAGGCTCGATCCGTTATCTTTGCGATTCCGGTGTGGTGTCGTTGTTTGTGGGGGAAAAAAGTGAAAGAAATTGTACGCGTTGCAGCTTGTGCTGCAGCAGTTTTGGCGTTTGGGACAGTTGCCAAAGCTGCAACAATTGATGCGGCGGTGCCGTCCGGTTTCATCGAATCCGTGGGCGGAAATGAATGGGTTTGGGGGTCACGTTGTTCTCCCGGCGGATGTTCTGGTGGAACGCTGGAACCGCTCGATTTGTCCTTCCAAGGTTCGCAAGGGTGGCGGATACCAACTGTCGGTGAGATAACCGGCGCGATCAACTCGGTAGGACTTTCGAGTTGGTCTTCGATGTTTGTCGCGGTCGGCTGTGCGGCCAAGTATTTCACGTCCTACACTGACAGTACGTGTTCCTCCGTCGATATCAATCTCGGAAACATCTACAACTATGCTCAGGCCCCAGATGCTGGAAACGAAAATCTGGACTTGTTCCTTGTTCGATCCTTGGACAAGCCGACAGATCCGAACCCTGACCAACCGTCGGACGTTCCGGTTCCTGCGTCCCTGCCGCTTCTGCTTGCGGGGGTTGCCGGGTTTGGTCTGATGCGCCGGCGCAAGGCCGCCGCGTAGTTCCCTACGGAAAGAGAACCAGAAACGGCTCGCATCCTGCGGGCCGTTTTTTCGTGGTGAGTGGCTAGCGCCCCCGCCTTTTCACGTTCCCACCCCTCTGACCGGCGCGCCCCGCAGTGCTCCGTCCCTTCGTCTTGGTCGCCGCCTCGACGGCCTCCTCCACCGCCGATTGCCGCGCCAGCGGGTCGTCGGCAATCGCCAACTCCACCGTTTCCAGCCGCTTGACCTCGTCCCTGAGCCGAGCCGCTTCCTCGAACTCGAGGTTCTCGGCCGCCTTGCGCATCTCGGTCCGCAAACCGTCAAGATGCGTTTGCAGGTTGTCCCCCATCATGGGCTTGTCGATCTTCGTCGTCACCCGCGCCTGATCGGTGTCACCCTTGTAGAGCCCCGACAGCACGTCGTCGACGTTCTTCTTGACGGTCGCCGGCGTGATGCCGTGTTGCTCGTTATAGGCCATCTGCTTC
>JAJDOD010000057.1 GCA_022340315.1 Silicimonas sp.
TAAGCGCGTAGAAACTTGGCCGCCATTAGTAAGGCATATTTTCCTGTAATAAAAAGAAATTTTGTATCCAGAAGAAATCGAACGGGCTGTTTCGAAACATAGGCTGTCTGACTGTTAATCAATTGGTCGTAGGTTCGATCCCTACCGCCGGAGCCAAATAAACCCCATATCATCAGAAGTTTGCGAGAATATCGCGACATCACGTGCGCCTCGTTCCTCGTAGGTCGCCACGGATGCGCCAAGTGCCAGTTTGGCTTTACCGTTCGTACTTTCATCGCGCGTCCAAGAACTCGCAACATTTGGAGGTGCTTGCTCCATTCCAACCAAATGGAAGTCAGCTGCAGGTGCCAGTCGTCGAGCATCTGTCCGGTCTGCGATGAAGCAGTTCCGGTTTCCTCGGTGGAGATGCCGCCCTGTTCGCGGCAAGAGCAGCGCCCAGAGCATTGGGCCAGGATCGTCGTCAGGCCTATGCCTTTCCGGCCAACCAGATGACCATCATTGCCCGATGCGATCAAGCTCGGCCATGAGCAGTCTCGCGCGAATATCTGCGGAAATCGCTCTGTTCGCCGCAATCAAATCCGCAAGAATACCGGCGAGAAGAGAGATGGCGCCTATTCCGATGAACGCTGCGCCGATCACCAGCGACTGAATGTGTCCTTCTCCCTCGCCCAGCATGTAGAAGTACATGAAGCGTAGAAAGGACCAAAACCCCGGCACCCAGAAAACAATCGAGAGAAGCGCGAAAAACCGCAACGGACTATAAAGCACCATGATCCGCAAGATGGTATTGGTGGAGCGCCAGATGTATTGCGGGACAGACTTGATCAGCCTCGACTCTCGTGTCGGATCGTTCACATCGACCGGAACCGAGATGATCGGAATGCCCATGCGACCTGCCTGAATGATTGTCTCAAGCGTGTAAGTGTAACGGTTAAAGACATACAACCTGATCGCTGTATCCCGATGGATAGCGCGAAAGCCGCTCGGGGCGTCCTCTACATCGGTACCGCTGGCCTTCCGAACGACCCAACTGCCGAGAGCCTGCAGTCTGCGTTTTATCAGCGAGAAGTGCTCGATAGTCGCGATCGGCCGAGCCCCGATTACGATCTGCGCTCGTTGCTCGAGAATGGGTCTTGTCAAGTCGGCGATGCACGCGCCGCTGTACTGGTTATCTCCGTCGGTATTGACGATAACGTCGGCCCCAGCACGCAACGAAGCTTCAATACCCGTCATGAATGCCGCAGCAAGGCCCTGGTTGTGCGGCAGCTGGACGACATGATCGACGCCAAGCCGTTGGGCAACCTCTACGGTCTTGTCCCGTGAACCATCATCAATGATCAACCATTCCACACTGTCGAAGCCGGGCACTTCCCTGGGAAGCCCGGCAAGCGTGTCCGGAAGAGTTTTTTCCTCGTTGAAACAAGGGATCTGAATGACAAGTTTCATGGTCCCGTCTTCTTAGCCTGGTTGGGTTTCTAATCGTCCCTGATTTTGGCCAAATTGAGGCTTGTATGGGTATATTGCACGCAATTGGTCAACAATCATGAAAGTATGCAAGAGCATCGCGTGCGGTTTTCGCTATTCCGCAACAGCACAGCTCCTCGGGCCGCTCGGTGGCGACGGCTCGAGGACGACCGTAACCGCGCGCAATCGCTGGCACCTTACCTACCGATCGGAACGGAAATCTGGCAATGCATACATATTAAGGTGTGGACGGGCCTAGCTCCGATTGCTAGCGTTATCAGGCCAAGGGAACAAACCCTCGTACATACCGGAAAATTCCGGAAATTCAGGACTTCAAGGGAGGACTTCATGGACCTGATCAAGAAACTGAGCGTGGCCGCTTCGGTTGTCGCGCTCTCGGCATCTTTCGCTTCGGCCCAAACCACGACGCTGCGCATCCAGACGCACTATGGCCCCGAGCAAACCTCGGGCAAGCTGGCCCAGCAGTTCGTCGACAACGTGCAGACAATGTCGAACGGCGAGATTCAGATCGAGATGTTCTTCTCATCGTCTGTTGTCGGCTCGGTCGAGACCTTCGACGCGGCCTCAACCGGCATTCTGGACTGCGACATGACCGGCGGCGGCTATCAGACCGGCAAGAACCCCGCGTTCCAGTTCGTCGGCGACATCATGGGCGGCTATGACGATCCGTATCAGCAGCTCTCGTGGCTCTACTACGGTGGCGGCCTTGAAGCGGCCCAGGAGCTTTACAACAAGTACGGCATGCAGCTTGTCGGCTGGTGGGTCTATGGACAGGAGTCGCTGTCTTCGAAAACACCCATCACTGGTGTTGACGACCTGCAGGGCTGGAAGTTCCGCTCGCCTCCGGGCATGGAGACCAAAATCTTCGAGAAGCTTGGCGCGGTTCCGGTCGTGATGGACTTCACGGAAGTCTTCACCGCCATCGAAACCGGCATCATCGACGCGGCCGACTACTCGGGTCTGGCAAACAACGAGTCGATTGGCCTCTATGATCTTGTGAAATACGCCAACTATCCCGGCTTCCACTCGCAGCCTTCGGATCACCTGGCCTGCAACAAGTCGGTTTGGGACGCGATGCCTGAGCATCACAGAACCATCATGAACGTGGCGATGGAATCTCTGGCACTTCGCACGGCGCTCCAGTTCCAGGTTCTCAACACCGAGGCTGCCGCGCGCCTGCGTGAGGCGGGCGTGACCCTCTCGGCATGGTCCGAAGAGGACCGTCAGAAGTTCCGGACAGCGGCCCAGCAGACCTGGCCCGAGTTCGCGACAAGCCCGGAAGCCGAAGCGCTGGTTCAGAGCCACCTGAACTATCTCGGACAGCTCGGCCTCGTCAGCGAATAGGCCGAGACACAAAGTTGGTCTGAGACCATAAGCGGGCCCCGCCCTGAAGGCGGGGCCCGTTCTGCGGAGGGGAGTGAGATATGGCGGAAGCGACTTCCACCGAAAGCCAGGGTTCAATAGTCGAATGGTTGGTGCCGCTTGCGTTCATCCTGCCGGCCGGCTGGGTGATCTGGCGCGTGCCGGGTTTCATTCTGGCTCTGGGAGGTGGTACTGACTCGATGGGCAATCGGTACCCGGTGGCAGGGCTCGTAGATTGGCTGGCGCTGATTTCTCTGCCGTTCCTCTTTGCCCTTGGGGTTCGCACCGTGCGGCGCGCACATATGGAGTTCGAGGATCTGAGCCTGCTCGGACGCATCTCGATCTTCATCGGCCGAGTGACGATGATTCTGGTGATCGTCCTTGTCGCCGTCATGACCTTCGAGATTTTCATGCGCTATGTCGTGGTTGCGCCTACCGTCTGGGCAACCGAACTCAGCCTTTGGATCGCGGGCTTCATCTTCCTGTTCAGCGGTCTCTATGCCATGCAGCAGCGGAGCCACATCCGCATCTTTCTCGTCTACGACATGCTCCCGCGCGGGGGGCAGAAAATCTGCGATACGATCTCGGCTCTGCTGATCGTCGTCTTTGCGATCGCCCTGATCTATGGCGGTTACGGCGAGGCACATGACAAGTTCCTGCGATGGGAGACGTTCGGTACGGCTTTCGATCCACCGATCCCGGCAACGCTGAAACCGTTTGTCCTCGTCATCGTGTCGCTCGTCGCACTGCAGGCGGTCTCGAACCTGATCCGCGACTGGAACCTCGCGCCGGAACATCACACGGCTGCCGACGAGATCGACGAAGAAGAAATCGAGAAACTGAAGAAGATCATCGGAGCGGACGACGATGTTTGATATCGGGACCATATCGCTCCTTCTGTTGATCGGACTTCTGATCCTTCTGGCGATCGGGATGCCGCTGGGTTTTGCCTCGGCCGTATTGGCCGTTGCCGTCATGGCGATGCGCTTTCCACCGGAGATCCTGTTCCGCGAGTTCGGCACCGGGCCGATGAACATCCTCGCTCAGCGATTGTACGGGCTGCTGACGAGTTACGTGCTGATATCAATACCCTTGTTCATATTCATGGCCGCTCTGCTGGAGCGGTCGGGCATCGCCAAGGACATGTACTCGTCTTTGAACTTCTGGCTGAGCCGGACGCGGGGCGGCATTGCCATTGTCACGTCACTCATGGCGGTTGTCATGGCCGCGATGTCGGGGATCATCGGGGGCGAGGTCGTCCTTCTTGGCCTGATCGCGCTGCCGCAGATGCTGCGGCTGGGATATAACCAGAACCTTGCGATCGGGACGATCTGCGCCAGTGGCAGCCTGGGGACAATGATCCCGCCTTCGATCGTGCTGATCATCTACGGCCTCGTCACCGAGACCTCGATCAAGGCGCTGTTCACGGCGTCTTTCCTGCCGGGTTTCATGCTGGCGAGTTTCATCATCATTTACATCATCATCCGCACGCAGATGAACCCGGACCACGCGCCTCTGCCGGAGCCAAAGGAGGGCGATCCGGAGGGGCTGGAAAAGTTCCTGATCTTCGTGTCGTTCATGGCGATCCTGGTGGCCGGGTTCTCGACTGCCCTGTTCTTTCGGGCGGGCTTCTTCACGCTGACCGGCGAGAACGTGCTTGAAGAGGGAATGGAGGCGATCAGATGGGGGATGCCCGGTCACTTGCCGTGGTTTGCCGGCGCGGTGATCGTGTCACTATTGCTGATCTACGTCGTCCTGGGGCGCGAACGCGCTGCGAGCGGGTGGAAGCATGGCAAGGGGCTTGTAGCGCCGATCGTGGTGATCGGCGTTGTGCTCGGCTCTATCTATGGCGGTATCACGGGAATCACCGAGGCCGCGGGCATGGGTGCGGTGGCGGTTTTCGTCATATCGGTCTTGCGCGGCGAGGCCTCGTCGGAGCTGGTTTGGGACAGCCTGATGCGCACATTGAAGTCGACCGGAACGATCATCTGGGTGACCATCGGGGCGACTGCGCTGGCGGGCGCCTACACCATCGCGGGCGGTCCGACCTATGTGGCGAACCTGATCATCGGTGCGGACATGCCGACGATGGGCATTCTGCTGGTGATGATGATCATCTTCCTTTTCATGGGCGCATTCATGGATTGGGTGGGGATCGTCCTGCTGATCATCCCGGTCTTTCTTCCCATCGTCCTGCGGCTGCCAATCAACGAAATCGGGTTCTTCGGAGAGCTTCAGCCGAAGTACCTGTCCGTCTGGTTCGGCGTGCTTTTCTGCATGAACATGCAGGTCAGTTTCCTGTCGCCACCCTTCGGGCCTGCGGCCTTTTACCTGAAGTCTGTTGCGCCGCCGCATATATCACTGACGGATATCTTCAAGGGTTTCCTGCCGTTCATCGGCATCCAGATCCTGGCGTTGAGCGTACTCCTGGTCTGGCCGCCGATCATCGAGATACTTCTGCCCTGAGGCGCAGCCAGCCATTGCGCCGGGCGTCGCGCTGCTGTTAGATGGCCATGTGTACGGTTCCGCCGGGCAATCGGTGGAGAAAAGGGAATGCGGTATATTCCGCAGCCGCCCCCGCGACTGTAAGCGGCGAGCGCCCGTCCGATAACCCACTCCCGTATCATGCGGGGGGAAGGAGGACGATGCGCCCCGACCCGCAAGCCAGGAGACCTGCCGGGCACGCATGAAACCGAACCGCCGTCGGGGAGACGGCAGAGGGAGATGGAAATGAACGCTACCCAGACGGCATCAATCGGTGCGACCGGCCGTATACAGGCGGTGATCTTCGCGGCACTTGTCGGCCTTGGCATCGTCTTCGCGGCGGGCCACTTGCAAGCAGCGGCGCTGCATGGCGCGGCGCATGACGCGCGGCACGCCAACGGCTTCCCCTGCCACTAAGCGCATGTTTACGCGTATTCTGACGACCGCGCTGCTTGCTGGCGCGGCAGCAGGGCTTTTGGCAGCTTGCCTACAGCTTTGGTTCGTGCAGCCGGTTCTCATTCAAGCCGAGATGTACGAGAGTGGCGAGCTGGCGCATTTCGGTACAGGTGCGGAAGCGCTGGCCCACGACCATGCCGATGCCGAGACGCATGAGCACAGCCACGGCACGCCTGACGATGGTGCGCCGGTCTTGCCGAGGCCGGTCCTGCTGATTTTGTTCAACATGCTGACCTATGCGGGATATTCGCTGGTGCTGGTTGCACTGATGTCTTTGGCCGAAGCGCGCGGCGCGGTCCTCGATGCCCGGCGTGGCATTCTGTGGGGTATCGCAGGCTTTACCGCGGTGATGCTTGCGCCAGGCTTCTCACTGGCGCCGGAGGTGCCGGGAGTTGCGGCTGCAGATGTCGCCGCGCGGCAGATCTGGTGGGGCGCAACTGTGGCGATGGCGGTGGGCGCAATGTGGCTTCTGGCCTACGGTTCGGGGCCCGCGGCCTGGGGCGCGGTGGTGGTCTTGCTGGCCGCACCACACATGGTCGGCGCACCGGAACCGGCTGCCTTCACAGGGCCGGTTCCGCCGGAGATTGCCGGACTTTTCGCAGCTCGTGTCTTTGGAGTCGGACTGATCGGCTGGGTCCTGATGGGGATGTTTGCCGGGATGCTCTGGTCCCGTAGCAGCGAGACGGAAGGATCGGCGCAAGCGGCCTGATCTCACGCGCTATATTCACGCATCACGACCATCGTCTGGTAACCGACGATCTGATCGTCGTGGAAATACTCGAATGAAGATTCGCTGTATTGCTCCATCGACTCGCAATTCATGATAACCGCCATGTGTCTCTCACCGGTGACCATGAAGACACGCTATCTTCGCCGACCGGAGCACGCCGCCCGTCCTGCTGATCGCACGGGCCATCCGCGCGGCAATGGATCGCAGCCGTGCGCGGCTTCGCTAGCTGAGCAACGCGCAAAGGAAGCGCGATCGGCACGAGTAGCTGATGGACATGCCCGAACATATCCGCCGCGATATCCGCGTCGACCTTGCCGATCTGGAAGAAGAGCGACAGATCGTCGTTTCCGACCCCAGATGCGGGCCGGTCTAGCTGTTCCCAGGTCGCGGCGGCACCCAGGGGCCGTGAAAGCCGGTGCCGTCGCGGTCGGTGCGTTCGAACCCGTGTTCGCCGAAGAAGTCGCGTTGCGCCTGGATCATGTTCGCCGTCGAGCGTGCCTTGCGCATCGCATCGAAATAGCCAAGCGCCGCGGCGAGCGCTGGAACCGCGTGCCCAGCTGCGATGCCATGCGCCGTGACGTGGCGGAGCGACTGGGTGTTGGCCTTCAGGATGTCAGCGAAGAAGGGCGCATGCATGAGCAGGCGGTCGCTGTCTTCGCCGAGGGCGCGGGACATGTCGTTCAGCATTTCAGAGCGAATGATGCAGCCAGCCCGCCAGACCTCGGCAATGCCAGGCAGCGGAAGCGACCAGTCGAACTCGGCGCTGGCGCGGCGGAGCATCTCGAAGCCCTGGGAATAGCAGATGATCTTGCCCGCGATCAGCGCCTGCTCGATCTGGTCGAGCGTGGCGTCGAGCGGCTCGGCCCTGCCGCCGAAGATCGCTTCGCCCGTCGTGCGGAGGTCAGACTGCGCCGAGGTGTTGCGCGCGGCGACCGCGGCCTCGATGACGGTGACGGGGGCCGCGAGGTGCTGGGCCTCGATCACGGTCCAGCGGCCGGTGCCCTTCTGCCCTGCCCTGTCGGCGATGATGTCGAGCATCGCCTTGCCGGTTTCGGGGTCGTCGGCGACGGCGACCTTGGCGGAGATCTCGATGAGATAAGAGGCGAGAGGCCCCTGGTTCCACTTGTCGAAGACCGCGCCGATGGCCTTGGCATCCATGCCGAGGCCGTCCCGCATCAGCCCATAGGCCTCGGCGATGATCTGCATGTCGGCGTATTCGATGCCGTTGTGGACGGCCTTGACGAAATGGCCCGCACCCGCCGGGCCCATGTAATCGGCGCAAGGCTGACCGTCGTATTTCGCGGCGATGGCGGTGAGGATGGGTTTCATCCGCTCCCAGGCCTCGGGCGCACCGCCCGCCATGATCGCGGGACCGTGGCGGGCGCCTTCGGCGCCGCCCGAGACGCCGATGCCCATGACCTTGATGCGATCGGCTTCTTCGAAGCGGCGGTTGGTGTCGCGGAAGTTGGCGTTGCCGGCGTCCACGATCATGTCGCCGTCTTCAAGGTATTCGGCCAGGTCTGCGCTGACGGCGTCAACGGCATTGCCGGCAGGGACCATGAGGACCACGGCGCGAGGCGTGCGGATAGCGGCCGCGAGCTCCGCCAGCGTATCGCAGGCGATGAGGTTGCTTGCGAGGTCCCCCGCCCCACCCACAAAGTCCTTGGTGACAGAGCCAGTGCGGTTGTAGACCGCGACGCGGTGACCCTTCTCGGCCATGTTGAGGGCGAGCATTGCGCCCATCGTTCCCAGCCCGATGAGGCCGATATCCGCGTCTGCCATTACCTGAGTGCTCCTTCTTCCACCAATCTGTCGTATTTTGCCTGGTCGAACCACCAGTAGTCGGTGCCACGGTCATAGGGCGGTTTCGTATCTGGGTGTCCGAAAACATCCCAATAGGCAATCCAATGGCTTCCCTTGTACCAGTTGGACACCCAGATCAGCTTGTCGCGCAGGACGCGGTCGAGAGCCTTGACCCGGGCGGTCAGCACTTCGCGGTTGTCAGCCTCGATAATCCTGTCGATCAAGGCGTCCACGACCGGGTCCTGCACGCCCGAGAGATTGAAGGTACCAGGCCGACCGGCGCTGTCGCTGGAAAAGAGCGTGTTCAGTTCGACCGAGGGTGAGAGCGGCAATGAGAAGCGACCGATGACCACATCGTAGTCGAAGTCCTCCTGTCGCTGTTCGTATTGGGCCGCGTCGATCAGATTCCACGAGGCGTCGATGCCGACTAGCCGAAGGTTCTCGATGAAGGGAAGCGCGATACGCTCGAAGGCGGGGCCATCATCCAGGATTTCGAGGCTCAGCACGTCGCCGGCGGCGTTGCGCCGCAAACCGTCGTCGTCGATGATCCAGCCTGCGTCTTCCAGGAGCGCGTTGGCTTTTCGAACAAGGCCCCGATCGGTCTTGCGAGTTGTCGAGACCGGTGGAACGTAGGCGTCGTCGGTGAAAATGCGCTCGGGCAACTGGTCGCGGAATGGTTCGAGAACCGCCAGTTCTTCGCCTTCGAGCTTGCCGCTGGCCTGCATGGGCGAGTTCTCCCAGAAACTGTCTGTGCGCTGGTAGAGACCGTAAAAGAGCGTCTCGTTCGACCATTCGAAATTGAACATCATGCCGATGGCTTCGCGCACCCTGCGATCCTGGAACTTGGGCTTGCGGAGATTAAGCCAGAAGCCCTGGGCCCCTGAGGATCGACCGTCGGAGATTTCCTCGCGAACGACCCAACCCTTGTCGAGTGCCGGGAAATCGTAGCCTGTCGCCCAGAGAGCTGAGAAGAATTCTTCGTGAAAAAGATAGACCCCGGCTTTCAGCGCCTCGAACGCAGCGGTCGTGTCGGCGAAGTACTCATAAACGAAGCAGTCGAAGTTCCAGGCGCCAATGTTCACGTTCAGATCGGCAGCCCAGTAATTCGGGCTTCGGCAATACGTGATCGTGCGCCCGGCATCGGCCTCGGATATGACGTAGGGGCCCGAGCCAAGGGGCGGCTCCATCGTCGAGCTCTTGAATTCGACGGTCTCGTAGTAGTGCTTCGGCAGGATATAGAGCTGGCCCACAGTCGAGATCAGGTCGCGCATCTGGGCGCCCGTCGCGAAGGTGACTTTCACCTCGCGGTCGGACAAGACCTCGGCACCGTCCACATCTTTGAGCATGATCTGCCAGCGCGGGTCGCCATCCGCTTTCAGCGCGTCGATGGTATAGGCGACATCATCGGCCTGAACAGGCTCGCCATCTGCGAATGTCGCTCCGTCGCGGAGGGTGAAAATCACCCAGGACCGGTCCTCGGGATATTCGATCTTCTCGGCAAGGAGACCATAAACGGCGTCGGGCTCGTCGAAGGCGCGGACCATGAGCTGGTCGTAGATGTGCCAGAGGCCCTGGGCCGGTTCGCCATCGAGGATGAAGTAGTTCAAGCTGTCGAAGGTCCGGCTGGCGAGTGTTCCGCGGAAGCTCATCTTGCCGCCTTTGGGAGCGTCGGGGTTCACGTAGTCGAAATGCGAGAAATCCGGAGGATACTTCAACTCACCGAATGCCGAGATGCCGTGACTTGTGATGGTCTCGGGTTGATGGCTATCGGAGAGCGCCGGGGATACAAGAATGACAAGAAGAGCGGCAAGGCCGGTCGCGCGCATGTAATTCCTCCGCATTTTCTTGCCGGGCAGGCTAGCATGGTGGCCATGCGGGGCAACATGACAATGGGCGCGCGAGGTTAAATATTCCCTGCAACGGTACTGTGAAACCGGTCTCCAAGCCATGTGCGCGTCTGCACGCAAGCCGGGCTGGCGGCGCGGCAATCGGCTCTGTAGGGTCTTGGTCATGCGCTTCTTCTCCGATGCTTCCCGTCCTGTTCACCTCGGCCCCTACCCACTGGAACGGCTGGCGCGTGCGGATCATGCCGAAGCCTCGGGACTGCCGGCTTTCGAGCCGCTGGAGTTTCGGCGGCCCGAGGCGCCTGAGAGCCTTGTCGGCGCGATGGCCGAGTACCAGGCGATGATGGATGCGATCCGAGATGGACTGGTGAACAAGGCACGGGCGGAGTGTCCCTCCGATCCGATCGAGCGGGCCAACCATCTGAAGGCATTCGGCTATTTCTCGGACAGTTCGATGGTGGGGATCTGCCGGATGGTGCCGGAGGCTCGTCTGAGCGAGCCGGTGCGGAATCCGGATATCGACCGGCTGGCGGATGATCTGAAGACTCGACAGACCAAGACGCTGGCGAGCGGCATCGACATCATCATGGCGGACCTGAAGGAGTCGATGGAGGCACCGCCCTCGGGCATCGAGGGGCATACGCACGCCATCGTCTTCCTGACCGAGATGCACCGCGATCCCGAACCGGGCGAACGCGGTTCGGAATGGCTGGCGGATGCGCAGGGGCACCGGGCCGCGCTGCGCTCGGCCGAGACGGCCGTGGTGCTGGCGAACTACATCCGGCTGCTGGGGTGGGATGCGAAAGCGCATACCGCGACGTCCTCGGATGTCGACCTGAACCGGCTGACGGTCGAGGCCGGGCTGGCAGTGGCGCGGGATGGCGGGCTGCACAATCCATTCGTTGGTACCCGGTTCGGCATTGCGGTGGTAACCACCGATTTCGAGATGGCCACCGACCGGCCGCTTGCGGTGAGGCAACCGCTCCTGGGGCCACGCTGGTGGGTTGGATTTCGCACGCAGAAGAGTGCCATGAACCGGGATGTCTACAAGCATCGGTATTATGCCGACGGGCCGCATCCGTTCGAGACACTGCGGCGGGTGGACGAGCCGACCACCTTCATCGACGAGCCGCGCGTGGCCCGCGTGCCCAAGCGGACGGATATGTTCGCCCGCGCGCAGTTCGG
>JAJDOD010000139.1 GCA_022340315.1 Silicimonas sp.
ACGTGGATGTCGTCGGTGTCCGGCAGCCAGAGCCGGTCGCGGGTGGTCGGGACCACGTCCACCATTGCGCCGGGAAACTGCGCCTTCACCAGGGCGATCTCGCCCTCGGCGATCACGCCGTCGCGCTCCGACCGGCGAAGCGCGGCGCGGCGCCATTCCTCCAGGATGCGTTCGGACCAGAGCGGCGTGAACCCGCCATTCGCGGCAAGACCGAGGACCAGTTCGCGCAGCACGGTCGGATAGAGCACACAGGCGTCGATCAGAAGCTTCATGCCAGCCGGAAGATCAGGGTCTTGAGATAGCCGCTTTCGTCGAGCGCGGGCAGACGGGGGTGATCCGGTCCCGCCTGGCCGACACGCAAGAGTTGGGCGAAGCGCCCGGCGCGTCCGATCCCGCGCAGCGAGGCGGATTGAAACGCGGCGAGGTCGGCGGCGCCGGAGCAGGAGCACAATGTGAGGAAGCCGTCCGGCTCGACCAGCGGCGCGGCGAGGCGGGCGATCTTTTCATAGGCGCGAAGTCCGGCGTCACGCGAGCTTTTCGATGGCGCGAAGGCGGGCGGGTCGCAAATAACCGATCCGAACTGGCGACCTTCTTCGCCCAGGGCGGCGAGGGTATCGAAGGCATCGCCCTTTCGGGTCGTGAAATGGTCGGCGACTCCGGTGGCATCGGCTCCGCGCTCGGCGAGGTGCAGAGCGGCTTCAGAGCCGTCGATGGACAGGGCCGCGGTCGCGCCATTTGCCAGCGCGGCTAGGGCGAAGCCTCCCACGTGAGAAAAGACGTCAAGCACATTGCGCCCGCGCGAGACCCGCGCGACGAAAGCATGGTTCGGGCGCTGGTCGTAGAAAAGCCCGGTCTTCTGGCCACCATCGAGGTCGGCCATATAGGTCGCACAGTTCATCGGCACCGGCACCGGTCCGTCGAGGCTTCCCATCAGAACCGAGGACGCATCGTCCAGACCTTCCAGCCCGCGGGCGCGGCCTTGGGCGTTCTTGATGATTGTGGTCGCGCCCGTGATCTCGGAAAGGATGTCCGCGAAGTCGGGAAGCATCGCGTCGATCCAGGCCGCGTTGGGCTGTATGACGAGCGCATCACCGAAGCGATCTACAACGGTGCCAGGGAAACCGTCAGCCTCGGCATGGATCAGCCTGTAAAATGGGGCATCGTAAAGTGCCTCGCGCAGGGCAAGCGCGCGTTCGATCCGGCGGCGAAGCCAGTCGCGGTCGATTTCGGCAGACGGGTCGGTGTCGAGGACCCGTGCGATGATCTTCGAGTTCGGATTGATCGTGACCGTCGCCAACGGCTGGCGCTCGGTGTCTTCCAGCGTGGCAATGCTGCCTGGGGGCAGGGCGCGGGTGCGCCGGTCGGTGACAAGCTGGTTGTCGTAGACCCAGGGAAACCCGCGTTTCAGCGGTCTCGGGTCGGTCTTCGGTCGCAGGCGAATGACGGGGCGGTTGGACATGGTCCCCCTTACCCCGTCACGTCGTCCGGCGGAAGAGACCTCAGCGGTTGCGGCGCTGGAAGAACTCCGCGAGGTAGCGGGCACGCAGGCGGCGGGCTTCACGCTCGATGTTGTCCAGGTCGATTTTTCCGTAGTCTTGAGTGTTCATGGTCGTTCTCCTTTGATCGGAGAGGTATTACGCTGCAGTGCAGCGCGGTAGGGGTCAATTCGACATTCCCGTCATGCAATAGCCGCATGTCCCGTCACGTTTTTGCTTGCACTTCAAGCCACAAGCCGCTTCCTCAATGGCATGGGCATTGTCACGGAAGCCTATGAGGAACGAATTGCAGCCGGCGCGCTTGAAGCGGATGCCGCACAGGTTGCCGTTCTGCCGGAGTTCGACCGGATCGCGGGGCGGCTGGCCGAGGCGAAGCCGCGCGGGCTGAAAGGTGTCTTCGCGAAGAAGCCAGATCCCATTCGCGGTCTCTATCTTTGGGGCGGCGTGGGGCGCGGCAAGTCGATGCTGATGGACCTCTTTCACGAGGTCGTCGGCGGACGGCGCGTGCATTTCCACGCTTTCATGCAGGATGTTCAGGCGCGGTTGCACGAGGCGCGAAAAACCGGCGTGGACGACGCGCTTCTGCCGGTCGGCAAGGAAATCGGCGAGGGGCTGCGGCTTCTCTGCCTCGATGAAATGCAGATCACCGACATCACCGACGCGATGCTGGTCGGGCGTTTGTTCAAGATGCTGATGGAGGATGGCGTGGTTGTGGTGACCACCTCGAACCGGGTGCCGGACGATCTTTACAAGGATGGACTGAACCGTGGGCTCTTCCTGCCCTTCATCGAATTGATCAAGACCCGACTCGTGGTTCACGAACTGACGAGCCCGCGCGACTATCGGCAGGATCGGCTGGCGGGTGAACAGGTCTATTTTCAGCCCGCCGATGGCGCGGCGCATTCGGCCATCGACGGGATCTGGGCCGACCTGTCCGGCGGCCGATCCGAACCGCTGACGCTGACCGTGAAAACGCGTAAGATCGAGATCCCGGCATTCGCCAATGGTGTGGCGCGGGCCCGGTTCTATGATCTCTGCGGCCAGCCGCTTGGGCCGGCGGATTACCTGGCGCTGGCCGACGCTGTGCGCGTGCTGATCCTTGAAGACATCCCGCGCCTGTCGTCGGAGAACTACAACCAGGCGCGGCGGTTCGTAACGCTGGTGGATGCGCTTTACGAGGCGCGTGTGCGCCTGATCGCCACGGCGGCGGACGAACCCGAGCGGCTTTACATCGAAGGGGCCGGGAGCTTCGAGTTCGAGCGCACGGCGAGCCGGTTGCGCGAAATGCAGGCTGCGGATTGGGGGCAGGGCTGAGGCAGCCTACCCGGCGGCGCCGTCCGCAGCGCTTGCCAACTCGTCGAGCACGCGCGCCCATAGCTCGGGCGGTTGCGCGCCGGGGATCACATGGGTGTTGGCAATCACGAAGGTGGGCACGCCGGAGACGCCGCGCTCGCGCGCATGGGCGTCTCGGGCGCGGATGTCGTCGAGATCGGCATCGCTCTCCAGAAGCCGCTCGGTCATGGCGCGGTCGAGGCCGACGCCCTCGGCGATATCGAGAAGAACCGCGCGGTCGCCGATGTTCTGGCCAGCCTCGAAATAGGCCTTGAAGAGCCGGGATACTGTTGCGGTCTGGCGGCCCTCCAGCCCTGACCAGTGGATCAGACGATGGGCATCTAGCGTGTTCGGTGTACGCCGGATGGCGCCGAAGTCGATGGCAAGCCCTGCCATCTTCGCGGTCTCTTCGATCCGGCCATAGACCTGCCTCGCGCCGTCCTTGCCGCCAAACTTCGCCTCGAGATAGGCTTGCCGGTCCATACCTTCACGCGGCATGTCCGGGTTGAGCTGGAACGGGTGCCATTCGATGCTGAACGGATGATCCGGCCGGGCTTCGAGCGCGCGGTCGAGGTACGTCTTTCCGATATAGCACCAGGGGCAGATCGGATCGGAGAGAATGTCGAGCTTGACCATGACCCGTCCTCGTTTGCAGGACGGGCCGGGTTCTGCAAGGGGAAAGTCAGGCCGAGAGGCGTGTCGGCTCGACGTATTGAGAGATGCGAAACGTCACCATTTCGGCCGCTTCGGCGAACGTCAGGTCGTGGGTCTGGGAGATATGGCCCATCAGCGCGCCCAGATCGCCTTCACGCGACAGAACATATGCTCGATCGGTGAGTGGAAACTTCTCGGCAACTTCGCGCGCAATCACGCACCAACTTGTGACAATGGTCATTCGCAGGGCTCCTGAGGACAAGACACGCCGAGCCTAGTCACGGCTCTCCTAATCTTCGGTTAACCCGTTGCCCTGCGTTCCGTGCCTGCTGGTCAGGCGCTTCGTACTGAGCCAGCCGAGCGCCGCCATGCCTGCCGCACTCGCCAGGCATCCTGCAACGCCCGCCACCTGGAAGCTCAGGCCCGAGAGCAGTGTGCCCAGAAGGCGCCCCGCCGCATTGGCCATGTAGTAGAAACCCACGTCCATCGTGACGCGCTCGGCGGACGAGAAGGCAAGAATGAGATAGGAGTGGAGCGCCGAGTTGAAGGCGAAGACAACGGCGAAGATCAACAGACCGGCAACGATAAGCGGAACCAGCCCCGGAAGCGCGAGCGCTGCAGCGATGGCAAGCAGCGCGGGGATTGTAGCCAGAATGCCGACCCAGTTGCGGGCAGCCCTGACGGTCGCGGCGATGTCCTGTGTCTGCCCTCTGAGCCACCGCGGCGCCGCGGCCTGCATGCCTCCGTAGAAGATGATCCAGGCGGACATGAAACTCCCGACAAGGAAGAACGCCTCGCGGTTTCCCTCCGGCGTCCCGTCCGAAAGCGCGGCGTAAAAGAAGATGGGAATACCAACCACGAACCACGTATCGCGGGCTCCGAACAGGAACACCCGCGCCAGCGACAGGGCACGAATATCCGCGTCTTTCGGCCAGACCGCGGAGATCTTCGTGCCCCGCTTTCCGGGTGGCAGTCCCGGCGGCATGAACAGAACGGTCCCCAGGAGAACGACAGCGAGCACCGCCGCCATCAGAAGCACCGATGGCCGGAAACCAGCGGCGCCCAGAAGCGTTGCACCGACAAGGAAACCGATGCCCTTGACGGCATTCTTCGAGCCGGTCAGAGCGGCGACCCACCGAAAGAGACCCCGATCCTCGGACGGCGCCAGCACCTTGACCGCGCTCTTCGACGACATTTTGGCAAGGTCCTTGGCCACACCGGAGGCTCCCTGCACGGCCATGACGTAGGCAACCGAGACCGTGATGCACCAGGCGGGATCGAGTGCCGCCAGCGCCAGAAGGGCGCCGATCTGCAGCAAAAGCCCGGCGAAAAGCGTCGAGGTCATTCCGAACCTGCCGGCCAGCCATCCGGCCGAGAGATTGGTGACGATCCCCATGACTTCGTAAAGCAGGAAGAGATAGGCCAGCTCCACGGGTGAGAAACCCAGCGTGTGGAAGTGCAGCAGCACCAGCATCCGCAGCGCGCCATCTGTCAGCATGAACGCCCAGTAGGCCGCCGTCACGGCAATGTAGGCCTTCAGTCCGTTATCCGACACGCGGGTGTGGTCCTTTCACTGGTCCTCAAATATCCCGGGGTCCAGGGCAGCGCCCCGGTGCCGCCGGCAGGTTATTGCAGACTGTCGGCGACCATGCGCGCAATATCCGCCAACCGGCAGGTATAACCCCACTCATTGTCATACCAGGCATAGACCTTCACCTGGGTTCCGTTCACAACCAGCGTCGACAGGCCATCGACGATGCACGAGCGGTCATCGTTCAGGTAGTCACTGGAAACCAGGGGCCGCTCCTCGAACCCGAGTATGCCCGCCAGCGGCCCTTCTGCCGATTTCCTGAAGAGCGCGTTCACTTTCTCTGCCGAGGTGACCCGCTGCATCTCGAAGACGCAATCGGTGAGCGACGCGTTCAAAAGCGGAACGCGTACGGCCATCCCATCAAGCCGCCCCTTCAGTTCAGGGTAGATAAGCGTGATCGCCGTGGCGGAACCGGTCGTGGTCGGGATGAGGGAGTTCAACGCCGAGCGCGCCCGGCGAGGGTCCTTGTGTGCCTTGTCGACAATTGTCTGCGTGTTTGTCACGTCGTGAATTGTCGTTATGGACCCGTGCTTTATTCCGATTTCCTCGTGCAAGACCTTAATGATTGGCGCAAGGCAGTTGGTGGTGCAGGACGCGGCCGTGATCAGGTCGTGCCGTGCCGGGTCGTATTCATCGTGGTTGATGCCGTAGACGAGATTGAGCGCACGACCCTCTTTCACCGGGGCAGAGACGACGACTTTCCTGACCTCCGCGGCATAATAGGGGGCGAGCTTTGCCTCGGTCTTGAAGACGCCGGTGCAGTCCAGAACCAGGTCGACGCCCAGTTCGGCCAGCGGCAGATCCTCGATCCGCGCTTCCTGCCGGAAGGCAATGCTGTGGCCTTCGATCCGCAACGCGTCCGCTTCGGCGGAAATATCCCGCGCCCAGCGGCCGTGGACCGTGTCGAATTCGAGCAGGAGCGCGTGCTGTGCGATGTCTCCGCCCGGATCGTTGAGAAGAGCGATCCGGTCACCCAGACCTTCATCCACCAGTCGCCGCAGAAGCAGCTTCCCGATCCGACCAAGTCCGTTGACAGCGATCCGCGCCATGTCCTCTCCGCCTGCAAGTTGCAGACGTGATTGCGCAAGGCGAATGCCTGGACAAGTGAAGGTTTTGTGACAGTCGACGGCCAGGGCGGCGGCAGGCGGTCCGGAAAACCGCCTGCGCGCCGCAAGCCACAAGGAAGGGCGTCAGATTGCCCGGTCTACGGCGCGTGCGCCTGCCGAGACGTCCTGTCCCATTCCTTCGATCGTGTTGCAACCCGCGAGAGCCAGCATCAGCGCGGTGAACAGGGCCAGTTTCTTCATGTCGTTCTACTCCTCATACCACCAGACGTCGGGCTGGAAGCCGATCCAGTCGCCGTACATCGGCAGGGTTTCCGGATATTTCAACTGGCGCGCGTGCGCAATGCGCGAGACGGGGTTATACCAGATGGGCACGACATAGCGTCCAGCCGTCAGGATACGGTCGAGAGCGCGTGTGGCGGCAAGAAAATCGTCCTGGCTCTCGGAGGTCAGAAGGGCCGCGATCATGGCCTCGGCCGCCGGGCTTTTCATGCCCATCAGGTTGCGGCTGCCTTCGGTGTCGGCGGCTTGTGCGCTCCAATACAGGTTTTGCTCGTTTCCCGGCGAGAGCGACAGGCCGCGCCCGAAATCCGTCATCTCGAAATCGAAGGCGTTTGTCAGTTCCTTGTACTCGGCACTGTCGACGGTGCGCACCGTAACGTCGACCCCCATGCGTTCAAGCGTCGCAACGTAGATGTCCGAGATCTGGCTCCATTCGTTCGATCCTGCGGCGAGCAGGATCTCGAAGCCGAAGGTCTCGCCGGCCGTATTCTTGAGGGCGCCCTCCTGCAGCGTCCAGCCCGCGTCCTCCATCAGGGAAAGAGCCCTGCGAAGGTTGCGGCGATTACGTTCGGTGCCGTCGCCTTGGGGCAGGGCATACCCCTCGATCGTTCCCGGAGGCAATTCGGCCGCGAAGGGCTGAAGCAGCTCCAGCACTTTGCCTTCGGCGGGGCCGGGGCGCATGCCGAGAATGGAGTTCGAGAAATACGACGCGGCGCGCGGCAGGCCGTCGCCGCCGTTCACGGTCTGATTGATGAACTCGTAGTTGAAGGCCGTGATCAGCGCCTCGCGCACCCGCCAATCCCGGAATTTCTCCAGTCGCGTGTTCATCACAAGCCCCCACATGCCGGAAGGCCGCTGGTGCGGGATAACCGATTTCACCACATCGCCGGACTGAACTGCCGGGAAGTCGTACGAGGTCTCCCATTTCTGGGCATTCGTCTCACGGGTCGTGTTCAGGATACCGGCCTTGAAGGCCTCGAACATTGCGGTGCCGTCGGTGAAGAATTCCATACGGATTTCATCGAGATTCGCCTGTCCGTTCATGTATGGCACGACCCCGTCGCCCCAGTAATCGGGGTTGCGCTTGAGGGTGACGAAGCGACCCGCCTCGAAGTCCGAAATTACGTAGGGCGCGCTCGAGATCGGGATCACGTCGACGCCGGATTCGGCGAAATCAATGCCGTCCCATTGTGCCTTCTTCAGAATCGGCCGCATGCCGAGGATCAGCGGCAATTCGTCGTCGCGCGTGTTGAAGGTGAAGCGCACAGTGCGTTCCCCCACCTTGGTCGCGGTGTCCACCTTGGCCCAGGAGCCCTGGTAGCGGGGGTGCCCGACCGTGCCGAGGGTTGCATATGTCCAAAGCACGTCCTCGGCCGTGACCGGCGAGCCGTCGGAGAACCGCGCCTCCGGCCGAAGTGTGAATTCGACCCAGGAACGGTCGTCGGGAACCTCAACCGATTCGGCCAACAGCCCGTAAAGAGTGAAGGGTTCGTCGTAGGATCGGCCCATCAGGCTTTCGTGCGCGAGAAATCTCAGCTGCCAGGGAACGCGGCCTTTCAGGATGTGCGGGTTGAGGGAATCGAAACTGCCAACTTCACCTTGCACGATTCGCCCCCCCCTTGGCGCGTCGGGGTTCGCATACGGCAAGGCCACAAAATCGGGTGGGAGAGCCGGATCGCCATACATAGATATCCCGTGTTTCGGCTCGGCACCTGCCGCCGTTCCAGCGCACAATCCAGCCATAAAAAGCGCAACGCGCAACAATGGTCGCATGTTCGGCAACAATCCCCTGCTCATTTGTTCTTTGTTCCGAGCCTATGCCCCGTTTTCAAGCATTTCAAACTTTTAGCTTGGACTGGAGCGAAAGCTTGCGTATAAACAATGTACTGCTCGATAGGTTTCTTGCCTGTATGAAACCTGCCTCAATAACTTAACGCCCGCCTTGTGCGGGCGTTTTTTTTAGGTGGTCTGCGAGTTGGCTTTCTTGCCGAACATCAGCCAGAGCAAGGCGAATCCGGCGAGCAGCAGGAGGGGCACCATCGCGATGTTCACCGCCGTCCAGCCTTCCTGCGCGCTGCCGCCGGAGCAGTTCATCAGCCCGCCCGACGAGAGCGATGCGACGGTCACGCAGCCGAAGACGAACATATCGTTCATGCCCTGCACCCGTCCGCGTTCCTCGACCGAGTGTGCCCTGGCAAGCATCGAGGTTGCACCGATGAAGCCGAAGTTCCATCCCAACCCGAGAAGAATGAGTGCGCCGAAGAAGTTCGTCAGTTCCGTGCCTGCAAGCGCCACTCCGCCCGCGCAGGCCAGGATGACAAGGCCGGTCGCGACAATCTTCTCGGCTCCGAAGCGGACGATCAGGTGACCGGTGAAGAACGAGGGGATGAACATCGCCAGAACATGCGCCGAGACGATGTCGGCGGCGTTGTTCTGGGTGAAGCCGCAGCCCACGACGGCGAGCGGTGTCGAGGTCATCACGAGGTTCATGAGCGCATAGGCCACCATCGCGCAGATGATCGAGACGAGAATGCGCGGGTCGGACAGAAGCTCGCGCCGGGTGCGGCCTGCTGCCTCGCCGTTCGTGGGTGCGGGTTTGGGGATGCGCAGGCCGAAAAACAGGACGGCGCCCAGGACGTTGATCGCGACCACGGCAAGGTACGAGCCAAGGAACGGCACGACCATCTCGTTCGCGGTGAGTTTCACCAGCGTCGGCCCGATGACGGCGCTTACAAGCCCTGCGGCCATGACGTAGCTGATTGCCTTGGGCTTGAACTCATCGGCCGCCGTGTCGGTCGCCGCAAATCGGAAAAACCCTTGGGATGACATGTAGATGCCAGTGAAAAGCGATCCAAGGAGAAAGACCGGGAAACTGTGCAGTATGAGACCCGTGGCGGCAGTCGCTCCACCCAGGGCACCGCCTGTTGCACCCAGGAAGAAGCCGGTCTGTCGTCCGTAGCGCTGCATGATGCCGGAAAGCGGTGTCGCCGTCAGCATCGAGCCGAGGACGATAAGGGCTATGGGCAGGGTCGCAAAGCAGGGATGCGGGGCCAGTTGCTGACCTGCAAGCCCCCCGATCGTGAAGATCAGCGGCATCTGCGCGCCGAGAAAGCCCTGCGCCGCGACAAGCACGGCGAGGTTGCGGTTCTGCGGCGAAAGATCGTTGAAACCCATGCCTGCCGGGTAGACCTGTCCGCCCGGTGAGGCAAGGACGGAAATGCGCCGTGGTCAGTCAATGCCGGGGCTTTCGCTCGGTACGGGCAGCGCATAGGCTGGCGCGAATGGAACGGATCGGACGGATCATCGAAACTCCGGCCTGTGTTGCCGAGGGCGCGGCTTTCCTGGCGGAAGTCGAGCCGCGTTTCGGCCATGCCCTGGACCTGACAGGACCCTTGCCCTTGCGCCGCCGCAAGGACGGGTTCGCGGCGCTTCTGGATGCCATCGTCAGCCAGCAGGTCTCGGTTGCGGCGGCAGACGCGATCTGGGGCCGGCTCAAGGCTGCCGGGCTGACCGGACCCCGCAAGATCATGTGGGCGAGTGACGAGGAGTTGCGGGCCTGCGGTCTTTCTCGCCAGAAAATCCGGTACGCGCGCGAACTGGCCTCCTCGGGCATCCGGTTCACGGCCTTGCGCGAAGCGCCGACCGACGAGGTGATCGAAACCCTGATCGAGGTGCCGGGCATCGGGCGCTGGACGGCAGAGATCTATGCGATGTTTTCGCTGGGCCGGGCGGATGTCTTCGCGCCGGGCGACCTGGCGCTTCAGGAATCTGCCCGAATCTTGTTCGAAATGCAGGAAAGACCGTCTGAAAAAGCGCTCCGCCAGCAGTCCGAGGCCTGGGCGCCGTGGCGGGGCGTTGCGGCGCGGCTTTTGTGGGCCTACTACCGGGTGGCAAAGGAGCGGGAGGGTATTCGTTGAGCGAGGAACTGCGGTTTTCGCGTCGGGCCAGTCAGTCAGGCGAGGACAGCTCGGTTGTGCTGTTCCTGCACGGCTACGGGGCCGACGGTGCCGATCTTCTGGGGCTGGCCGACCCGCTGGCGCCGCATCTGCCGGATACCGTTTTTATCGCGGCGGATGCGCCGGACCGTTCGATGGCAAACCCGATGGGGTACCAGTGGTTTCCCATTCCCTGGATCGACGGCTCGTCCGAAGCCGCCGCCGCCGAGGGAATGCGCCGCTCGGCCAAGCTGCTCGATGCGCTCATTGATCGCATCCTGGCCGAGGAGGGGATCGACGCCGACAGGCTGATCCTGTTCGGCTTCAGCCAGGGCACGATGATGAGCCTGCATGTGGCACCCCGCCGCGCCGAACCGGTGGCAGGCATCGTCGCTTTTTCGGGCCGGCTGATGGTTCCGGAGCGCCTGAGCGAAGAGATGCAATCGCAACCTCCGGTGTTGCTTATCCACGGCAACGCCGACGACGTGGTGCCGTTTGCCGAAATGCAGGCGGCCGGCGAGGCGCTTCAGGGCGCGGGGTTTACCGTTTATGCCCATGTCATGGAAGGGACCGGGCACGGGATCGCGCCGGACGGACTTTCGGTGGCGCTGGCCTTCATTCGCGAGCATCTCAGCGAGGGCTAGTGCTGCGCCGCCAGGCGCGTGACATCCGGGGAGGCGATCCGCGTTGTCGGCACGTGTCACGCGAATGCTGCACTCACCTGCAATGAGCCGGACAAATCATGGGGCTTGTCAGGCGGATACCGCCAGATATAGTGCCGTTGAACGGTTGGGGCGGGCCCTCCCGCTCTGACGCCGGACCGAGGCAGCAGGGCGAGGAGAGAGTCCCTAATGAACGGTGATTTCAGAACCAGTTTCGTGCGCGAACCGAACAGTCTGAAGCATCATCCCGCACTCGTCCTGAACGCGGATTACCGGCCCCTGTCCTACTACCCGTTGTCGCTCTGGCCCTGGCAGGACGCCATCAAGGCCGCCTGGCTCGATCGGGTGCAGATACTCGCGGAATATGACGAGGTAGTGCGAAGCCCTTCGACCGAGCTGCGGATACCCTCGGTCGTGGTCCTGAAGGACTATGTTCAGCCTCAGAAGCGCGTGGCCTTCACGCGGTTCAATCTTTTCCTGCGCGACGAATTCCGCTGCCAGTATTGCGGCGCCAAGGGCGATCTGACCTTCGATCACGTGGT